>JBFMDM010000069.1:0-12124 GCA_040753835.1 Planctomycetota bacterium | reverse complement strand
GACTTGAGAATCTCACAATCCGAACCAGTAAGCCTAATCGTAGATGTCCCGGCTGAAAACGAGCCGTCCTGAATCCAATCACCACCAATGTTATGCGTCAGACCGCTGCCGCCCTGCAAGGTACCTGACTTGATATAAAGATTATTCCCGACACTGAGAGCGCCGTTGGGGGTTACATTGCCGGATGATTCTATGGTCAGATTGTAAAATCCATTCGTCAATGCTGGTAGATTGGTAGGGTCAACGCCCTGCCAGAAGAATGTTCCCTGCTGGGGTTGCCAGGTGCCGCTGACCGTGAAGATACAACCTGACGGAATAGTTAAGTTAGCATTAGGACCAGCGGTTGGTGAGCCATTAAGGGCAGTGTTCGCCTTGATTTCCAATGTGTTAATCGCCCTGATATCCGCACTGCCGGACAGGGTGATTGACTTGGTATTTGTCCCGTCACCAAAACGGACGATATTAAATGCAGTTGTGCCGGTAATCACGGTTGCCGGTGTGTTGATAAACTGGACCTCGCCTGTACCGGCATTAAAGGAACCATTATTCACCCAATTGCCATAGACATACAATTTGTAGGCGCCGGCGGCCAGATTCCCGGTTGATGCTATCTCCAGGTTGCCATAGACATAAGTATCCCTGGTTAATGAAAAATCCCCTTCTATGGTCAGATTGTAGAAATCATAGGCCGGGACATTACCCGTGCCGCGCAAGACCACGGTGCCTCTATAGGTGTCATTACAGTAGAAAAGCGCTCCGGCCGTGATGGTCCAGTTATCATAGGTAATCAACTTTGAGCCGTTGCCCATATAAAATCTGGCTGAGGCGTTATTCAACTGGAATCCGATATTGCCCGGAGCGCTGACCCCTACGGTCACATTATCGGCAATGCCGGTATTACTGCCCGGCGCCCGGAGGAATTTGATGGTCTTACCCACATCCACACAATCCGTCAATATCCGACAGTTTGTTGTTGTCCCTAAAAGCACAAGGTCACCCTCGGTAATGGTCAGGGTTCCATAATTGGAATAACTACCGGTCACACGCACCCTGCTGGTAGAAAGGGTGATGCTCAGCTGGCCGCCGGCGAGGATAAGGACATTACCACTGACATCCAGGCGGCGGTTGGCTACATTGCAGTAGACGATAGCGCCGTTATCCACAGTCATATTCAGGCACCGGCTCGGATTACCGTTCACAGATGGGTAATTAGTAAGTCCACCTGGAATATAGATATTATCTGACGCACTCGGTACGGTGGTAGCCCCGCCTGTGGATGAGACAACCCAGTTATCGGCTGTTTGATATGCCGTACTACTTGCCCCGGTCCAACGTTTATCCACAGCCCAAACAGACGAAGAAGCCAGGAAGATTATAAGAACGGCGCCTAAAACAGACAATGCATTTTTAGATAACATCTTGTTACTTAAAATAATAAAGATATATAATTATACCCATAATATGGCAGTTTGTCAAGAGTTCAGATTTTAGATATATTACTCAACCACGAGTTGCTTCCGGATTAACATACAAAGAGTATTCCTGATTTCCGTATGCCGCGGTATCGGCGCCTTTCGTCCGTTTTTATGGTTTTGATAGATATCGTGCTTTTTACCGTGCCGGATTAGATAGCGCCCTTTATCCACCAACTCCCTGATGAACCCGTGTCGTTTCACACCTCTACCTCAAGTTCCGTATATTGGACACTGCTGTTCGCGGTCTTTCTATTTCTTCCATACATTAAATGGTAGGCATCGCGGATATTCTGTGATAGTTCTTCCAATGTTTCACCCTGACTGAAAACGCCCGGCACTTCCTTAAGACGACCGACATACCAACCGTCATCTTTCCAGTATTCCAGTGTAAAGTGTCTCGTCATATTTACACCTCGTTAACATATTATACCCATAATATGGCAGTTTGTCAACCCCGCACATAGATTTTTTTTATATAAATTCAGCGGTGCGGTCAGTAGGCGGACTATCTTCCAAACTGCCGACCAGTTAGGCCTCGTCCCATAGGGACGAGGCAACTCCCTGCGGGCAGCACTATGCGAAGCCAAAGTGCTGGGTCGTATTGAATAGGACCCCTAACTGAGTCCAGCACTTAACCCGAAGGGTTTAGTGCTGCTGGGATACCTCTTTGAAATTCCATACGATAAATTGAGTGAGTTTATGTGCGTGGGGCAACCCCGCACATAATAATTTGTGAAAACTTAAAACCCATCATATTTCACCGGATAGCCGTGCGAGCCCCGTTAGAAATGATACTGCCGATGCTGATAACAACAGTCAAATGATAAATCTTTTTTGACAAAGTGAGCATTTCTAACGGGGCGAGTGAATTAAAATAGCCGCATCCACTTATTCCAGTAATGCCGTTCCCGAATTCCCGACTGCACATTCCTGAAACCGGCTCTGACGGTTACTGGAATAAAGTAGCCGCCTTTCTGTAACTCTATCCGGCGGTTCCTGTTACCAATAACGGCTATTCCTGAATTGCAGGAATACGGCTCCCCGGATAGAGGAATACCACTCCTGAAATAAAGGGCCGCCGTTCCCTGGTTCCAGTAAGACGATAACTGAAATCCGGTAATACACCTCCTGAAACACAGCAATGCCGTTCCTGATTTTCGGGAATACGCTTACCGGAATAAAGGAATACGCTTCCCCTTATAAAGCAATGCCATTATTGTAACCGGGTGACCGTATTCCTTGATTGGAGGTATACGGGTAGGGGGACTACCGCCCCCCCATCCCACATAGGGCGTTTATCCCTTGTAATAACCCATTATTTCGCAAGGTGTTATGACAGGTAAAATCGCGGTCTATAATTATTGACCATCAAACGGGTAGAGGGTAATATGACGAAGATATGAAAAACCATGTCCGATTGATGCCGGAAATGTACCAAACAGTGGTGCAAGCCGAGCAGAAGAGTTTATTTTTCCTGTGGTCTATGAGGTTTCCCAGGAAGGTGGCGGTCTGCCCGAGATGCCAGCGCGACATCCGCGGCCTGTCCCGCGCCAGTTTGCTCAACTTCCGTATGAAGAATTTAAGACGTTATTGGTGTCCGGACTGTCATTACCGTTTTTCTGACTTTTCCGGGACATTTTTGTCTTCCAATAAATTGCCGTGGTCAAAGGTTATCGTGGCGGTTTATTTTTTTATCTTGGGAAAAACCGCCCGGCAGTGCGCAAAATTATTGGAAATAAACTACAAGTCGGCCCACACGCTCTTCCGCAAAATCCGGCTGGCCATTCCAGAGAAATACAAATCAAAAACAGATGCGATAAATCCGAACTGGAGATATTCCAGATACCTCAAGGGGAAACTCGGCGCTCATCGCCACATCGCGCCGGATAACATACCTTTATATCTTAAGGAACAAGAGTACAAGTATTATAAACAGGGCGGTGTTCTGGAAGAATTACTCAGGTATTTACTAACCACGCACATAAATAATGAGGAAAATTCCGAACCGAGGTAAGAGTGGTTTTCGTATATTAGGGGTGAGTAATTTGAGATACCTTAGGTGCGGGGCTAACGCCGTCATTTGACGAAAGATAAAATTATTCTATGTGTGGCTTGACTAACCTCTCCAAATCTGTTATCTAATAAATATGCTTAAAGGTTATCTATCAATAGTTTTGCACGCCCATCTGCCTTATGTCAGACACCCTAACTTCGCTGACTTTATGGAGGAGGATTGGCTTTATGAGGCCATCACCGAAACATACCTGCCTCTGCTGGCCGCATTTGAGGATTTACACCGCGACAACGTCCCTTTCCGCCTGACCATCTCGCTCTCCCCGCCCCTGTGCGAGATGCTCACGGACGACCTCCTGCTGGACCGCTATTCACAGCATCTGTCACGGCTGGCAGATTTGGCCGAGAAAGAAATAATCAATACGTCCAATGACGGACTATTTAGGGATACAGCTCGGATGTATCAGGCGCGCTTCAGGAAACTTCAAGACCTATACCATAACCAATATCACCGCAATATCGTCAGGGCCTTCGGCAGATTCCAGCAGATGGGCTATCTGGAAATCATCACCTGCGCGGGCACGCACGGATTCCTGCCCTTGATGAAATACCCGGAATCGGTCCGGGCACAGGTGATGACCTCGGTCCGGAACTACCAGAAACACTTTGCCCAAAAGCCCGAAGGCATCTGGCTGCCCGAATGCGCCTACTACCCTGGCCTGGAGAAGATTCTGGCAGATGCTGGTATAAAGTATTTTATCACTGATACGCACGGTATTACCAACGGTTCGCCAACCCCGCAAATGGGCACATTCCAGCCGGTTTATACCAGCCAGCAGTATAAAGTGGCGGCATTTGGCCGTGATGCCGAGAGCTCGCGCCAGGTCTGGAGCGCCAAAGAGGGTTATCCGGGCGACGCGGACTACCGCGAGTTTTACCGTGACCTGGGCTATGACGCGCCCTATCAATATATCAAGCCGTATCTTCATTCAGACGGCGTGCGCCGCAATGTCGGCATAAAATATTACCGCATCACCGGCGAGGTGCCGCTCCATCTCAAACAACCTTATGACCGCAACCAGGCATTGGCAAAGGTACAGAACCACGTTGATAATTTCATCTTCAACCGTCAGCAGCAGATAAAATATGCTTCCGGCAACTCCGTACCCCGTATTCCGAATTCGCTGTCGCGCCGCCCTTCGGGGCGAGCCTCGCCTCTGGCGGGGTCTCTGCGGAGTTCCGCACCACCTATTATCGTTGCGCCGTATGATGCGGAACTATTCGGGCACTGGTGGTTTGAAGGCCCGGACTTTATCGCGGCACTGGTCAGGAAAATACATTGGCAGGATGAATTGAAACTGATTACCCCCAATGAATATCTTAAACAACATCCCAATCTACAGGTCTCACAACCGTCCTTTTCCACCTGGGGCGACGGTGGATATTGCAAGGTCTGGCTCAACGGCAAGAATGACTGGTTCTACAGGCATCTACACAAGGCCGAGGAACGGATGATTGAATTGGCGCGCCAATACCAATCCTCAAACGGATTACGCCGAAACGCCCTGAACCAGATGGCCCGGGAATTATTACTGGCCCAGTCCAGCGACTGGACATTCCTGATTACCACCCAGCACTCGGAATGCTATGCCCAGAATCGTTTTAAGACCCACCTGGCACGCTTTAACCAACTCTATGAGGATATAAAGAACGACACCATTGACGAAACCTGGCTGGGTGAGATACAGCGCGAGGATAATATTTTCGGCGAGATGGATTATGGGATTTATGCTCCTTAATACTTGGGCTGTTAGAATCCACCGATGTCTATCGGGGGATGAGTTACAGCCCAGTACTCCACGAACCCTGACGGGTTCTCTGAGCGAGAACCCGGAACGGGTAGTTGGCAGTAATTCGCTACCGCTCAAACTGCCATACTATAACCGTATTTACCTGCCAGCGGCTCTTTTGGCCTGGCTCATATCCATTCCCATTTTCGCTCAACCCGCGGAGCCGCCGCGGAGTCCAGATTATTTCGGGGCAGAGCCGCAAGAATCACCCTGGGAAGTGGAGATAGTAAAATCGCGCCTAACCTATAAAGAACCAGGACGAACAGAAAACCGGGGCTCAATGGATGGCTTCTCCTTCTCTTATACCTCCTATGACAACCTGATGACAAGGGTTGAAATGCGATACAGTTCCGGAGCCGTGGATTATAAAGGGATTACGATAGAAGGCACGGCGCCTATAACCAGAATCAATGTCCCGGATTCCATCTTTGAATTGCGGGTGCTAATCGGCGCAGAAGTGCGCGCATGGGAAACGCATCCGCAATCGGTGTATTTTTATTCGGGACTCGGATACAGATACCTTGACGACGACGCATCAACATTCTCCAGCGGCTATGAAAGCGAGTCAAACTATTTTTATTGCCCTTTAGGCATCAACATTAATATGGCCCCTGAGGCGGAGAACGGCTGGTCTATCGGAGGCGCCATAGAATATGATTACCTTTTACGCGGCATGCAGGCGTCATATCTGAGCGATGCGGACATCGGCTATAACAACCAGACCAATATCCAGAAAGGCGGAATCGGTTATCGCGGCTCCATTAGATTCCAGAAGAAACTGGAAGATGCATCCATCCACATACAACCGTTCTTCAAACGATGGAACATCAGGAAATCAGACGAGACGCCCCTCACCTATAACGGCAGTTATATCAAGGAAACATCAGCGCCGGCAAATCACTCTACAGAAATAGGGGTTACAATCGGCGTAACGTTTTGAGAACATCTAATCTCGTAAGGACGGAACGAAACCACAGAGTTCGCTGATGAAACAATATCTGTGCAATCTGTGTAACCCCGCCGAGGCGGGGCAGGTCTGTGGTTGCATTTTATTCCATCCCAAAGAGCCCTTTAAACTTTTGCCAGATTAACTTAACCTTCATCTGCGATATGGCCCCGGCCGGGTCAAGGTTCTTGGGACAAACCACCTGGCAGTTGAATATGGAATGGCACCTAAAAAGCCCTTTATTATGTCCGATGAGGGTCAACCGTTCCTTATTAGCCGAGTCGCGGCTGTCGTTATAGAACCGGGCCGCCTTGAGTATGGCATGCGGCCCGAGATATTCCGGATTGGTGCCGGCTACCGGGCAGGAGCCGTAACAGGCGCCGCAGAGTATGCAGTCAATCGCGCCATCTATCTTTTTTCGGTCCCTCGGCGACTGTGTGAATTCCTTCTCTGGCAACGATTTCCCATGTATCAGATACGGCCTGATGGCTTCATAGTGCTTAAAGAAATTGGTCATATCTACGACCAGGTCCTTATAGACCGGCAGGTGCGCCAGCGGCTGAATTGTAATCATTCCCACGCCATTCGGGAGCAACGTCTCTATCAAAGTATTGCAGACAAGGCGGTACCGGCCGTTTATATGCATAGCGCAGGAACCGCAGACCGCGGCACGGCAGGAGGTCCTAAAGGATGGCGTATCATAGAAGTTATCCGCAATAAACAGCAACCCCTCAAGCACCGTCATCCCCTTTTCCCATGGTACGGCGTAGATATCAAACCGGGCCGGCTTATTCTCTTCAGGGTCAAATCTGAATACTTTAAATTGGGTCATAATTAATTATGAGTTATTAATTACGAATTATGAATTAAAAACTCATAATTTATAATTCATAATTCATACTTTCCTAATACTTCCTCTCCTCCGGCTGGAATTTTGTTATAGCCACCGGCTTATACTGGACATCCACATCACCCTTGGCCCGATAGTACACCAGAGTATGCTTAAGGAAATCCTTGTCGTTGCGGTTCGGGAAATCCCGCCGGGAATGGGAGCCGCGGCTTTCCTCACGCTTCAGGGCGCCCATTACCACCGCCTCGGCCACGTCTATATTGGCCTCCAGTTCCAGGTGTGTCAGGATATCATAATTAAACTTCAGGCCGCTCTGGGGCGGAGCCAATAACTTAAACCGCGCCTTCAATTCCTTTATTTTGAGCAACGCCGACTGCAAATCCTGTGCGTTCCTGAAAATCCCCACGAGTTTATCCATCGTATCGCTGAGTTCCCGCTTGAGAACCCGGTGTTTTTCCTCGCCTTGCGAATGGGTAATCCGCTTGAAATGCGACTCGTATAGCCGCGAGATGTTCACAATCAGGTTCTGCGGTATGTATGACCTCTGCTTTACGCCGGACACGTACTGGGCCGCTGCCAGTCCGCTGCGCTTGCCGAAGACCAGGGTTTCCAGGAGCGAATTGCCGCCCAGCCGGTTTGCCCCGTGCACCGAGACGCAGGCGCACTCGCCGGACGCATACAGCCCCTTAACGGCTGTAGCGCCGTTGACGTCGGTGTCAATCCCGCCCATAGTATAATGCTGGACCGGCTGAATCGGCGCCGGTTCTTTGATGATATCCAACCCCAGGAAATCCAGGCATATCTCGCGCACGCCGGGCAGGCGCTCCATAATCTTAGCCGCGCCTAAATGCCGCATATCAAGATGCACATAGCCAGAACCGTCCCGCGCCTCAAAGCCCCGGCCCTGTTCAATCTCGGTGGCAATGGAGCGCGAGACAATATCGCGCGGCGCCAGTTCCATCTTGCTCGGCGCATATTTTTGCATAAACCGCTCACCCTTGCTATTCACCAGATACCCGCCTTCGCCGCGGCAACCTTCGGTCATCAGGATATGCTTGTAGATGATGCCGGTCGGATGGAACTGGATGAACTCCATATCCTTGAGCGGCGCGCCCACCCAGTAAGCCAAGGCCATACCCAGTCCGGTTGAGGTCAGGGCATTGCTGCTCTTGCCATAAATCCGCCCGGCCCCGCCGGTGGCGATTATCACCGTGTGGCCGACGATGGTCTCCAGCCGCCCTTTTATCATATCTATGCCGGCAATGCCATAACAGGTATTGCCTTCCACAATCAAGGCCGTGACGAAGAAGTCGGATATTATCGTGATGCCGCGCTTAACAACCTGCTCGTACAGGGTATGAAGCATATAAAGCCCGGTCTTGTCAGCGCCGTAGCAAGTGCGCGGATAGCCCGCGCCGCCGAACGGCCTCTGGGCAATCCGGCCGTCATCAGTCCGGGAAAACGGGCAACCCCAGTGTTCCAGTTCATATATTATCTCCGGCGCCATAGCCGTCATCATCTGAACTGCGTCCTGGTCGGCCAGGAAATCACTGCCCTTGACCGTATCGTATGCATGTTTATCAGGCGTATCATCCTTGGCTTCGGGATTATTGGCCAGCGGCGCATTGACCCCGCCCTGGGCCGCGCCGGAATGCGAGCGCAAGGGATGGAGTTTGGACACAATCAGCGCCGAGACGCCATTGGCCTGCGCCTCTACAGCCGCGCGCAACCCGGCTAATCCCCCCCCGATTATGATAACATCGTATTTATTCGCTAACATCATCCAATTATCTTAGGCAGGAAAACCACTGTCGTGATTATCACTGCGGTAACGCAAAGTATCAGCGCCACCCAGAACATTGCCCGCTGGGTCCTGGTAATAACCAGGAAATCCACCACGATTATCCTCAGACCGTTTATTATATGGTAAGCAATCACGCTGATAAGCCCTATCTCCAAAACCTCCACGAGCGGCGTCTCAAACGTGCCCATCAACGAGTTGAACGAATTGCCTCCGAAGATGAAATTACTGCCCACTACGACAAGATGCAGGAAGATATAACCGACCAAACACAGGCCGGTTAAGCGATGCAGGATAAAGGCAACCGTGCCTTCATTGCGGTTAAGCATCAATTCGCCAAAGACCGAAAATATCTTCTTTATCATAGAGTAATATTGCGCCACGCCATCAGGACATATACGCCCCACACCAGCGCGACAAATCCCGCGCACCAACAGGCAATCCCCAGCAATGACTGAACACTACGGCTCGGCTTATAATCCTCAATCACTTCATAGAGGCCGTTCAGCCCGTGGAACAGGGTGGAAGCAAGAAAGACAATATAGAATACCAGCCAGAATGAGTCCTTGAGACGGTCGTGGACCACGTTTATATCAACCGGTGAATGGCCGGTGAAATGCAGTATAATCGTATGCGCGCCCAGGCATGCCACGAGCAAAAGGCCGGTAATCCGCTGAAGGAACCACCTAACAAAACTCATACCTGACGCGCTTTTCTTAGAGCCAGTTTGAACGTAGCGAATTACTGGCTCTTAGACCCCGCCGTATGGCGGGGCCACATTCTAATTCCCTCAAAAGAAATATTTATAAGCCATTAGGCGGCGGAAGTCAAGAAATATACAAAAATTATAGCATTACGAATTACTAATAATTCGTAGAGTTATTCCACAGTCACGCTTTTGGCCAGATTGCGCGGCTGGTCAATCTCGCGGCCTTTCTTTGCGGCTGTATAATACGCCAGTAACTGCATCGGCACGGCCGTGAGGATTGGCGATAATATTTCGTTGACCGCCGGTATTTCAATAACCCGGTCCGCAATTTCCCTGACATCCCGGTCCCCTTTGGTAACCACGGCAATGACGATTCCGTTGCGCGCCTTGATTTCCCTGATATTGGAAATCACCTTTTCATAGACGCTGTCCCTGAGCGCAATGGCAATGGTCGGGAACGAGCCGTCCACCAGGGCCAGCGGCCCGTGCTTCATCTCGCCCGCGCCGTAGCCCTCGGCGTGGGTATAGGAAATCTCCTTCATCTTCAGCGCGCCTTCATACGCCGTGGCTAAATTGTTCTTGCGGCCGATATACATATAATTGAAAACGTTCTTATATGTCGCGGCGTAATGCTCTATGGTTTTCTTATCCGCCAGAATCCGTTTCATCCGGTCCGGAAGCGCCCTTAATTCCCGCAACAGCGACTTTTCTGCTGCCCGGCTGATTACTTTTCTCGCCTTGGCCAGATAAATTGACAGGATGGTCAGCAGCGCCAACTGGCTGGTGTATGCCTTGGTGGAAGCCACGCTGATTTCCGGGCCGGCGAATGTATAAAGAGTCGTATGCGCCTCTCTGGTCAGGGACGAACCGACTACATTGCAGATGGCCAGGCACAATGCGCCCTGCTCCTTGGCTGCGCGCACCGCGGCCAGGGTATCGGCCGTCTCGCCTGACTGCGAAACCGCCACCACCAACGTCCGCTTATCCAGGGGCGAGCGGGCGTAACGGAATTCGCTGCCCAGCGCCGCCTCGGCCGGTATTCCCGCCAGTTCCTCTATGGCATACTTGGCGGCCAGCGAAGCGTGCCAGGCAGTGCCGCAGGCCACCAGCACGACACGATTCACCTTTGCCAGTTGTTTCTTTATCTCGTCTAACACCGAAAAATGCGGATAATTGACCGTGCGTCTTATTGCCTCGGGCTGCTCCTCTATCTCCTTGAGCATAAAGTGCGCATAGCCCTCTTTCTCTGCCGACTGGATATTCCATTTCACCCGCACCGTATGATACCGCTGCGGCTGGCCGCTGAAGTCAATTACCTTGATTCCGTTCAGCCGTACCTCAACAATCTGCCGGTCCTGCAGGTAAATCACTTTCCGGGTATGCTTCAGGAATGCCGGCACGTCAGATGCCAGGAACATCTCCCGCTTTCCGATTCCGGCAACCAGTGGGCTGTAGAGCCGGGCGCCGATAAGCAGTCCGGGGAATTGGGAAAACATAAACACCAGGGCAAAACTGCCTTTCAGCCGCTGGCAGGCCAGGCGGACCGCCTCCAAGGGCGGCTTAATCTTCAGGTAATCCTCAACCAGGTGCACCACCACCTCGCTGTCCGTCTCGGACTGGAAACGATGTTTACGTTTAATTAATTCCTTACGGAGTTCCAGATAATTCTCTATGACGCCGTTATGCACCACGGCAAGTGCATTATCACAGGAGAAAAAGGGATGGGCATTACAGGTGGCCGGCGCGCCGTGGGTTGCCCAGCGGGTGTGTCCGATGCCGATATGACCGGAGAAACCCTGCCCTTTTATGAGGGCATCAAGATCTTTTATCTTCCCGACCGTCTTCTTACTGCGGAAGACCCCATCCTCAAGAACGACAATGCCGGCCGAGTCATAGCCCCGGTACTCCAGCCGCTTCAGTCCGTCCATCAGGATGGGCGCGACCGGCCGGTTACTGACACATCCGATAATTCCGCACATAGCGCCAGTATATAACAAAGATGTGCCTGGTCAAGTAAAATGTGCAAATAGCATAGAGCGTGGAGCGTGTGGAACAAAGCCCTACTAATTCGCTTCGCGGTCTCTGCGGAGTTCGTAATTCGTAGTGGTTACACCACGTACCCGACTGGCCGTTTCGCCGAAGACGCCCAAGCGGCCTCTCTTGTCAAACCAGTGGGCCCGGTATTCCACATTCTGCGGCTCGGTAATGGCGAAGTTGTGGACATAGGGCGAGTTGGTGTCGTCGGCCACGAAGTTCCACGGCCCGGTCTCTATGCGATAGTAGATTCTCGCGCCCGCAATGTCAACCGGCTTGGCGTTGCGCTTTTCGTTGGACGGGTTGACGCCGAAGTGGACCGTAACCTGCGATTTCTTTGACCAGTCCAGCAGGAGAATCGGCGGGGGGAGGCCAACCACATAGTCCGGTGAGGTCGGGGTCGGCTCCTCATCCGGCACGGTCAGGCCCAGTGTTTCGCGCTGGGC
>JBFMDM010000068.1:0-12311 GCA_040753835.1 Planctomycetota bacterium | reverse complement strand
GCACAGTTGGGGGATTAGGAAATTAGGCGGAATGCCAAATTCCCCTCGGACTTCGCCCTCGGGACAAGCCGAATTCCTAATGCCTGTCTTTTCCATACGACAGTAATTTTATCAGCGCAATGTGTTTTGTCAAGGGTTATTTAATTTTTTGTGAAATATTTTCAGCCGAACATCCTACATCTTACACCCTAAATTTCATCAGGAATTCGGCGTTGCTTTTGGTCTTGGATATATTCTCAATCAGCCAGGTCATAATCTCCAGCGGATTGCGTTTCTCGGCCAGGAGCCCTTTGCGAAGCATCCAGACACGTCTGAGTTCATCCGGGTCCATAATGAGTTCTTCCTTGCGCGTGCCGGAGAGCGTGATGTCAAAGGACGGGAAGATTCTCCGGTCGGCCAGCCCCCTATCCAGATGGATTTCCATATTGCCGGTGCCTTTGAATTCCTCAAAGATGACCTCGTCCATCCGGCTGCCGGTGTCAACCAGGGCGGTGGCTAATATGGTAAGCGAGCCGCCTTCTTCAATCTTGCGGGCGCCGCCGAAGAATTTCTTGGGTCCCTGCAGCGCCGTGGCGTCTATGCCGCCGGTGAGAATCTTGCCGCTGTGCGGCGCCTCGGTATTATAGGCCCGGCCTAAACGGGTAATAGAGTCCAGCAGAATGACCACGTCCTTGCCGTATTCCACCAGGCGCCGGGCCTTGTTGGAGACCATCTCAGCCACCTGGATGTGGCGGCTGGGCGGCTCGTCAAAGCAGGACGAGACCACCTCGCCCTTGACCGAGCGCTGCATATCGGTTACTTCCTCAGGACGCTCGTCAATCAGGAGAACAATCAGATAAACCTCAGGGTGGTTCCTGGCGATGCTGTTGGCCAGTTTCTGGAGCAGGACGGTCTTGCCGGTGCGCGGCGCGGCGACAATCAATCCGCGCTGGCCCTTGCCGATTGGTGTAAGAAGGTCCATCACCCGCATAGAAATCTCGTCCGGCGCGGCCTCAAGCAGCAACCGCTCGTTGGGATGGAGCGGGGTCAAATCGTCAAAGAAGACCCTTCCCAGGCGCATATCCGGGTTCTCGTGGTTGATGGCCTCAACCTTGAGGAGCGCGAAATATTTCTCGCCCTCCTTGGGCGGGCGAATCTGGCCGGTGATGACCAGCCCGGTCTGCATCCCGAATCTCTTAATCTGGGACGGCGAGACGTAGATGTCGTCCGGCGAAGGCAGGTAGTTGTAATCAGGCGAGCGCAGGAATCCGAATCCGTCCGGCAGGATTTCCAGCACGCCCTCGCCGATGGTCAACCCGTTCTGGCTGGCCCGTGCCTGGAGAATCTTGAAGATGAGGTCCTGCTTCTTGAGGCCGCTGTATTCGCTCACGCCCTCCTTCTTGGCCAGCGAGAGCAGTTCCGCGGTGGTCATCTTCTGGAGTTTAGCCAGGTATAATTCCGACTTCTTGACCTCCTCGTATTTGGCGTTGGTGTCCTCAATAACCGGCTTGGGCGCTTCCTTTTCCTTAATAACGGGCTCTGTGGGGTTGGCGGGTTTTTCCCTGGCAATTCTCGGCATATTTTTACTCCTATCAAGTAAACTAATTAAGCGCCCGTATGGGCGCTCAACCGTCTACAGTACTTTATTAATTATCCGGAAAATCCTCCCGGCATTGGTTCTTGCAGATGACGGCGACCGGTTATCAACGACGAAATCCGCTTTTGATTTCTTGCTTGATAAGGGCATCTGATATTTTTCTCTCCTTTTAATCTCCGCCGCATCCCAATCCCTTGATACAAGGATTCGTTTCAATCTTAATTTATGGGGCGTATCTATGAATACCGTATAGTCACAGAATTTATCAAGATTGGACTCCAATAGAAGAGGTGCGTCTATTACAACGACCGCAACACGGCGCAGGCGTCTTACCTGTTTGAACATCTCCTTTCTGATATACGGATGGGTTAATTTATTCAGGCGCCTGACCTGACGGTCAGAGGCGAACACAATCCCTGACACTTTTCCGCGGTCAATCCTGCCGGCCTTGTTCAGGATATCCCGGCCATACCATTTAACGAGCGTTTTCCTGACATCCGGACGGCCGATGGCCTGATGGCCGATTCTGTCGGCGTCAACGACACAGGCGCCGAGATTCCTGAAAAGCCGCGCAATATAGGTCTTTCCGCTTCCAATGCCTCCGGTTAATCCGATGATAACTGGTCTTGACGCCATTATTCAGCAAATATCTGCGCCTAATTATACCGGGATATGTTAGTTTGCAGTCAGGAAATTATTATCCGGACAATTTTAAGATGGGGGTTGGGTTAGTTTCTATGCCTCTGGTTATTATGTTATTTTTACCTATCTGGCCCTTTTATACACTATGCGGCAAAAATGTCAAGCCCCGCACATACCACTACGAATTACTAATCTCCGAATTACGAACTCCGCAGAGACCGCGAAGCGAACTCCGCTCCGATGCCCCTACGGGGATACGGAGCGCCCCGAACGAAGCATCGGGACGCAGAGACCCCCGACAAATACTGTCGGGGCAGGCGCGAAGCGAATAATTCCTTTAGCGATTCGTAATTCGCCAATTCGTAATTAGTGAGTATTATACCAATATTATGTGCGGGGTCAAGTATTTTCGTTATTTTTATTATTATTTAATTTTTGCCCCGGCCGGGTCGTATTTCAAGGGGTCAATCTCCTTTTTCGCCTCATCCAGGAGTTCCGGAACCAGCAGGTCGTTCATAATAAGCGTCTTGTAGATTAATTTCTGCTGGCCGGCATAAGCGGCCAGGTTCCTGAGGTTGCCGGTAAATGTTTCGGAGATGTAAATCCTGGCCTCGTTAATCTTACGGGTGCTGAAATAGAGGATATTGATGCTGGAGACGCCCCAGAGCAGGTCCTCGCTTATCCCGCAATATGATTTAATCCAGTTGTTGACATCCGGCTTATGGGTGGAGATGAAAAGCGTGGTCTCTTTCAGGGCGTTGATGAAGCGCGCGGCGGCCTGGGGCTGCTGCTTGTAGAAATCTTTTGACATCAGGACCACGCCGTAGTTGTGGGAATCATAGATGCTCCTGAAAGGCGGGGTCTGGCGGTGTAATTCCTCAACCCTGGGGTCGGTGGTGACCAGGGCGTCAATCCTGAAACCCTGCAGGGCGTTGAGTTTGTCGTTGTCGTTGGTATTGACCAGTTCCAGGTCGCGGCCTTCCTGGAGCCCTTCGCGCTTAAGCCAGCCCAGGAGCGCCGAGTGCTCGGCGGAATTGAAGGTCACGCCTATTTTCTTGCCCTTCAGTTCGCTGATTTTCTGGATGGGCGATTCGGAGGTTACCATTAAGTCGGAGCGCCCGAGGGAACCGAGATTCGCAATAATTATCCCGTTAAAATCAGCGCCCAGGGCCAGGATGGCCTGGAAGTCGGAGATAAAGGCGACATCAAAACCCTTGTTTACCAACGCGGTCCTCAATGCCACCTCGTCATCAACCGGGGTAACCGTTCCGGCCAGTAAATTCTTCTCCAGGATATTGGTCCGCGACAGGGTCTCACCGTAGTGGTTGAGAATCAACCCTTTCTTGGGGAATCCGATTTTGACGGCGACCGGCGCAGGCGGCTTGACATCATTCCCGCCGTTATTACCGTTAGGCGGCGGGGTCGTGTCATTGCCGCAGTTGTAGCCGTTAACCATAAATATTATTCCGAACGCCAATAATGCCAGCACACTGAAAATCTTTCTCATAGTTTTATCCTCTTAGTGCCAGTTGGACCCCGAAAGCATTCGGGGGACCTACTGGCACTTATCCAGCCAAAGGCGGATCCGCCTCCCGCCAAAGGCGGGTTTTTCCTAACTCCTTATAGAATGTTTTTCACTTATCTATTTATCTTATTAGCCGAATACTGTCAATATAAAATCTATTTCTTCCTTTGCCTAAACCAGTCCAGCCAGGTGGCCTTATTTACCTCAAAGGGCAGGTTGGTAACGTGCTTTAGGCAGTTCATTATCACGGTTTCCCAGACCTGGGCGGAAATTTCCAGGCCGCTGCCGGTCTTAACCGGCGGATTTTCAAGGGCGATAATCAAGAGTTCTATCGCCCGTGGCTGCTGCGGTTCAGGCACCAGAAGCGCGCACAGGAAGATATCCAGCGGCACGCCGCCTTTGATGGCCGCGTCTAATTTTTCCACGGGATTCTTCAGGACCGGCGCCACTTCAGGCGGAAACACCCTCAGATTAAGATTGGTGGATACGATTTTCCGGATGGTCTGGGAGATGCCGAGCCGTTTTTCCAGCGCCTCGCTTTTTATGCTCAATGGCGTGATTTCCGCATAGAGCATATAGGTCCGGTAAAACGGACTGCCCGGATTGTCCTTTGTCATATCCAGGACAAACTCCCACTCCTTCTTTTCATTGGGATTGAGTTTGAGGCCCTCCACTTTAAGCGGCATCAGTTCGGCCCTGACCTTGTTGTTAAAACTTCCGAATGGGTCGTAGAGGTTGAAACTTACATTAAGGGCGATGATGTTGTCCTTGCCTAAGTCAATCTCAACCGGCACCAAACTGACATTCTCCAGTTTCAGGGTGAGATTGACCCGGTCCGTGCTTTCGTATAATCCGGCCGGCAGTTCCTCTCTCTGCCGGGCCGTCAGCGTGGCCTTGAGCACCCCGCTCTGGATGAGCCGCTCCTCGCACTGGATTTTCAGGAGTTGCAATTGGCTCCGGAACGAAAGGTTTTTCTCTATAGTCATCATAGCCGTAACCAAATCCTTTGCCTCGTGATAACTCTCCTGCTCGAACATCTTCAGCGCCTGAAGATAACGTCCGTAGAAGTATTTTTCAATAAAGGCGGAATCAGCCGGAAGCCGGCCGATGTTATGCAACGGCGAAGTGAATGTCCCGCTCTGGCCGCCTTTGGGAACACCCTGCTCAATAATCTGGCGGGTCAATTCCAGGAATACGGCCTTTTCCTTAAGATGCGCGGACAGGAATGGCAGAACCGCCGGGCCCATTGCGCGGAGTTTGTCAAACGCCGCCTGCTGCTCCGGAATGCTGCCGGATTCCAGTTTCTCTATAGATGAATAAATCTCCTTGGTCTTCTGATAGAGGTCGTCCTGTTTCTGCGCCGGCGGTTCGGCAACAAGGCAGTATCCGGCGGATAACAAAATTACCAATGCAAGAATGACTTGTTTCATTTTTACTTGTTTAATTATTTACATTATGGTAATTATTCTGTCTATGAAATCAGCCAATATTAATATTGGATTCCATGGCTTGGAATTTGATAATCCCTTTATCCTGGCCTCAGGCCCGCCCACGCGCAATGCCGAGATGATACTGCGCGGGTTTGAACAGGGCTGGGCCGGTGCCGTGACCAAGACCATCTCGCTGGCTCCCACCAAAAATCCCAAGCCGCGTCTGGCTGTCATCAATAATACGCGGAGTTTGGTGAATATAGAACTGATTTCCTCGGACAGCCCAAGCCAATGGTCAAAATGGATTAGGCAAATCAAACAGGCCGCGCCGGGTAAAATCATCATTGCCAGCATCATGGCCGCAAACAAACCCAAGGACTGGCAGAAATTAGCCCAGATGATGGAAGACAGCGGCGCAGATGCGCTGGAACTCAATATCTCCTGCCCGCACGGAATGCCGGAAAAAGGAATGGGCTCGCTCATCGGCCAGGACCCGAAACTGGCCGGAATGGCGACTAGGACAGTCAAGAAGACGGTTTCTATTCCAGTCATAGTCAAACTCACGCCCAATGTCACGGATATCAAGGTGATTGCCAGTGCCTGCGCGGACAACGGCGCTGATGCGCTGTCCGGAATCAATACGGTCAAGTCCCTGCCGGGCGTTGATATCAATACCTTTGCGCCAATGCCCATCGTCCGTGGCCAGAGCACCTTCGGCGGCTATGCGGGCCGGGGCATCAAACCCATTGCCCTGCGCTGTATCGCAGAGATGTACGAGGAAACAGGACTTCCTATCAGCGCAGGCGGCGGAATATTCTCCTGGGAGGACGCGGTGGAGTTTATGCTGGTCGGGGCTAAGACCCTGCAGGTCTGCACGGCTGTAATGCTTTCAGGTTATTCCATTATCCACCAGTTGAAACACGGGCTTAATAATTATCTCGTCAGCCGCAAGATAAAAGACATCAATGACATCGTTGGAATATCCAATAAGCGTCTGGTTAAACTGTCTTCTCTTAAGCATCATAATCCCATAGCACAGATAAACCAGAAACGATGCATCCTGAATCTCGGCGGTCACTGCCACAGGTGTTTTACGGTCTGTAAAGACGGCGGATTCCAGGCCATATCGTATAACGGCAAGAGATGCGCGGTTATCAAGGATGACTGCGACGGATGCGGGCTGTGTATTGAGGTCTGCCCAAATAAGGCAGTTGGGTTAGTATGAAACTACAGATTAACTATACAGATATACACAGATATCAAATCTCTGTATGAAAAAACTGTTATTCATCGTATTAGGCATAAATCTTATCATCGCTGTCGTGATATCTATAATCACTTACCAGCAAACAGAGGAACCGGTTACCCATACCGAGTCAGATTACTACGATAGAAGAGTAGAACGGGCAGGGCGAACAAAACCACTTTCAGAATTGGTAAAACTATTGAAGAGTAATGATTCTAAAAAGAGACAATTTGCCGCTGAAGCATTTGAATATCGGAAGAACGCAAAACCTCCGTCAGAACTGATAGAATTACTAAAAGACACTGACATAAAAGTGCGATGTGCTGCTATAAGAACTATTGCAAGATTGGGCCACAGAGAAAATATTACCGAGTTTATAAAAGCCCTAACAGAACAAAATGAAGAAGTAAGAAATGCCGCCAGTAACGCACTTATTATCATTGAAGCAAAAGAAGCGATCCCAGAATTGATAAAATTATTGCAGGATGACGAAGCATTCGTACGCACCACTGTAATTTATACACTCGGGTACCTTAAAGCGAAAGAGTCAATACCAGAACTAATACGGCTATTGAACGATAACGACAAAAGTATAAGATGTTCAGCCGTCTACTGGCTGGGTAGATTGGGCGCTATAGAAGGAGTGCCAGAGATAATAAAATTGCTTAAAGATGATGACGCAGGGGTACGTGGTTCTGCTATTGAATCTCTTGGGCACTTGAAAGCCAAAGAATCAGTATCTGAATTAATAAAAATACTGCACACGGAAGACAAATATCTGAAAATTATCGGTAGAACCGCCAGAGTGCTTGGCGAAATTAACGCCAATGAATCAATACCACACTTAATCAACCTCCTGAAAAGAGAAGATTCGTGGTATAAATCTCGTATGATGCCATTTCGTATGTGCGGAACATTGGATGACGAGGACGTACGCGCATTAGCGATTTACTCCCTCGCTAAGATGCGTGTAAAAGAATCAGTTCCCACAATAGCAAGATTTCTGGATAGCACGGAATCACACGAATGTGAAGCTGCTGTTTTTGCCCTTAAAGAGCTGAATGCTGAAGATATCTTCCCGGAAGAATACCGCAAATTAAAGAAAACCATTAAGAAATTAAAACTATATAATGATAAATAAACTCCGTTATTTTAATAGGCAACAACTACAGAAAATAGACCGCCAAGCCGTGGGAAAATACGGGATACCTTCCCTGCTCCTGATGGAGAACGCCGGACGGGCTGTGGCTGAAGAGACCTTGAAACTTCTCCAGTACGAGCACGACCAAAAGGCGGTGGTCATTTGCGGCAAGGGCAACAACGGCGGAGACGGATTCGTGGCCGCGCGACATCTCTACAATATTAACTATAAGGTGAACGTTATATATTTAGGCGATATCAAGGATAAAGAATCAAGGTCGGATGCAACTGACATTAATCTTAGTATTGTCCAGAAGTTGGGAATCCCAATACATCCGTTGAATATGCGCGCTTTAAGATTATTAAAATCGGCCGATGTAATCATTGACGCCATCTTCGGCATCGGCCTGGCCAGGGAAATCCAAAGTCCTTTGAAGGAATTTATAAAGCAGATAAACGCCTTAAGGAAACCGGTCGTGGCGGTTGATATCCCATCCGGACTGGACACGGACTCAGGCCGGCCGCTGGGTATTGCCATCAGGGCAACCAAGACCGTAACCTTCGGCTATCCCAAGATTGGATTCAGGAACAAGGAATCCAGAAAATATACAGGCAAGGTGGTCGTGGCGGATATATCTTTGCCAAAAGTGGAGTAGACAGTAGTCAGTCAATACCAATCTCAGATATGAGAAGAAATACCATTCTTATTATTACTTTCGTCTGGCTGGGGTTTATCGCCCTGATTGCCCAGACCATATCACTGCGCGAGATGCTGGTAATCTTCTTCGGTAATGAACTCTGCCTGGGCATCATCTTCACGGCCTGGCTGGCAGGCATTACCATCGGCGCATTCATTGCCTCATTCATTACGGACAAAGTCAAATCATCCGTTTCCATCCTGATTGCAATATTACTGCTGATTACGCTCATCCTGCCATTTCAGGTCTATCTTATTCGTATCAGCCGCCAGATGCTGGATATCCCATTAGGCCAGCATATCCCCTTCTTTGAAACGCTCTATATGAGTTTTCTACTGGTTGTGCCCTTCAGCATCCTAATAGGCATTGCCTTTCCGGTCGCTTGCAAGATATACGCAAGCGAGAATGACTCGGCCCAATCCATCGGCTGGGTCTATGTCTGGGAGGCGGTTGGCTCGCTCTTGGCCGGAATCCTATTCACCTTCTGGCTGGTGGAACGTTTCTCTGCTTTTGAAATAATCATTACATCAAATCTCGTTACTACACTTCTTCTCTTTTTCTTCGCCTTTGATCTACAAAACCGAGGTGCAATTATCTTAATTGTAATTTATGCGATTGGATTCTATATACCTTTCTCCAATAACACTATCGGCTTGATTGATAACGCATCTATTAGAGAACGATGGAATTCTATCTATAAAAATTACCCCAAATTAGTCAAATCTACTGACTCCAAATATGGTAATATTGCTATCGGTGAACTCCAGGAACAATATAGCTTAGTGGAGAACGGCAAATACGTATCCTCGTTCCCAGATGAATACACCCATGCGCCGCCGGCGCATCTCTTTCTAACTCAGCATCCCCAACCAAAGAATATCCTTCTAATCGGCGGAGGTATTGAAGGATTGCTTGGCGAGATGCTCAAATACCCGATTGAATCACTGGACTATGTCCAGATTGACCCAAAAATCATAGATATTGTAAACGAATACCTGCCTGTTACAGGCCTGAATCTCCCCTCTCCGGATAAGCGGTTACAGATACACTACGTTGACGGCCGGCGGTTTGTCAAATCTTCATCAACGATGTACGACCTGGTTATCATTAACCTGCCTGACCCGTCCACTGCCAACATAAACCGTTTCTATACGACCGACTTCTTTAAGGAGGCCAAACAATGCCTGAACAAAGGCGGAGTGCTGGCCACCAGATGCTCATCAGCGGTCAACTATTTCGGCGAGAACGTGGGCAACTATACCGGCTCTGTCTATGATTCGCTCTCCTCGGTCTTCAAATATGTCCTAGTCACGCCCGGCACAGAGGCGTATTTCTTTGCCTCTGATAAGCCGGACACCATCACCTTTGACGTCAAGACGCTGGATAAGCGCTTCAGGGCATCAGGCGTGCAATCGCAATACTTTATCTCGCCCGCCTCGTTTGAGGTTATGCTACAAGAATCGCAGATAAAATTCACCCAGGAGACACTGTCCAAACGCAAAACGCACTATCTTAATACCGACCTGAAACCCATTACCTATTTCTTCAACCTGGTGCTCTGGGACACGATGACCGGTGAATCCGGAACATTTTTTAAGACGCTGTCCGGAATCAAATTCTGGTGGGTTATTTTGGTGATAATAACCCTCGCGGCGGTCCGGCTTGGACTCCTGGCGTCATTCACCACCAAGGAATCAAGGCAACAGCACAATGCCCTATTTTCCATATTCATCATTGGCCTGTCCGGTCTGTCCCTGGAACTGATTCTCATCTTTGCCTTCCAGAATATCTATGGGTATCTATACCAGTATATCGGATTTATGATTGCCCTGTTTATGGCCGGCCTGGCTGTAGGCGGATACCTGTCAAACAGGATGTCCGCCAGAACAGTCAACCCGATAAAATCCATTATTATCATCCACTTAGCCCTGCTCATACTCTCTTTTGCACTGCCATATCTCTTACAGATAATTCCCTCGCTGGTATTGATATTTGCCCTAATCGTCGTCATTGGATTGTTGACCGGAATGATCTATCCGCTGCTAAGCCGAATATATATCCAATCCGGAGCCGCGGTGGGCAAGGCGGCCGGGCTGATAGACGCCTTTGACCACTTGGGCGCAGGACTCGGCGCGCTCTTTACCGGCGTTCTGCTCATCCCGCTCTTCGGCATTACCCAGACCTGCATTCTCATCGCCTTGCTTAACCTTTTAACAGTGATTTTTATTGCCATCCCCCTGCCGCAAAGGTATACTCGCACTCCTTAGATGAAAGAAACAAAATTGCTTATCCAGGCGGCCAAGGAGGCGCAGAAGAAGGCCTTCGCGCCGTATTCCAGGTTCAAGGTCGGTGCGGCATTATTGACTACCGATAGAAAAATCACTCTGGGCGCGAATATCGAAAACGCCTCATACGGCCTGACCGTCTGCGCCGAGCGGGTGGCCATCTTTAAAGCAGTATCCGAAGGTTACCGTAACTTTAAGGCAATTGCAATAACTGCTCAACAAACCGGCAGACCGGCTGACCGGCAAACCGAACAACCATATCCCTGCGGCGCCTGTCTGCAGGTGCTGGCCGAATTCGGTACCGATTTAACAGTAATTATAGATGGTAATAAATCAAAACCAACAGTAACGAAACTAAGTAAACTACTCCCGAAAACGTTTAAGTTGTAAGCGGATTCTGCTGATTGAGCAGATTTATCCGCTTAATCTGCTTACTAAGAGAGGATTTTTAGAATGAGCAACATCGTGCGTGTAGGACTCATCCAGGCATCCAACGTCAAAGGCCCGGAATGCACTGACCAGGCCATAAAAAAGGCAATGGTTGACAAGCATCTCAAACTCATCAGGCAGGCCGCGGCCAAGAAGGTCAAGATTCTCTGCCTGCAGGAAATATTCTACGGTCCCTATTTTGCGGCCGAGCAGAACACCCGCTGGTACAAGCTGGCCGAAAAGGTACCCAATGGCCCGACCACCAAACTCATGCAGTCGCTGGCCCGGAAATACAAGATGGTCATGGTCGTGCCGATATACGAAGAAGAGCAGGCCGGCGAATATTACAACACGGCCGTCATCATAGACGCGGACGGCAAATACATCGGCAAATACCGCAAGAACCACCTGCCCCATTGCTGGCCGGGATTCTGGGAAAAGTTCTATTTCCGGCCGGGCAATCTGGGCTATCCGGTATTTGAAACCAAATACGCCCGAATCGGGGTCATCCTGTGCTATGACCGTCATTTCCCGGAAGGCGCGCGGATTATGGGCATCAACGGCGCCCAGATTGTCTTCAATCCCAATGCCACGGTCAGCGGCCTGTCCGAGCACATCTGGAAATTAGGTATGCCGGCCTACGCGGCCACGAATCAGTATTATGTCGCGGCCATAAACCGGGTCGGCACGGAGTATTGGAAGACAGGCGACTTCTACGGCACCAGTTACTTTGCCAATCCGCGGGGCAAGATTATCGCCACCGCCAGCCGGACCAAGGACGAGGTCCTGGTGGCCGACCTGGATTTGGACTATATCCGCGAGGTCCGGGACAGTTGGCAATTCTACCGGGACCGCCGGCCCGAAACGTATGGGGATATCCTGAAACCGTAGAATTGGCCACTAAGACACCCCGCCCGCAGGCGTCGCCCGAAGGCGAACCTCGCCCTAAAGGCGGGAGGATCGCCAGAGGCAGCAAGGCACAAAGAAATCAACCCCCATTCCCCTTTTTGCCTCAAAATGCCCTTTAACTGTCCGAAAATAGGACACCACTATGGCCCACTGGGCAGTTTTGGGCTGATTTTAGGGGGAATTTGCTACAACTCACTGAAATAAAGCGGTTAAATAAGGTTCATATCCACCTCAATCCCGGTTAGAATGAACTCATTTAGAGTTCCAATGAATTCATTTAGGGTTCCAATGAATTCATTTAGTGCTCCAATGAACTCATTTAGGGCTCCAATGAACTCATTTAGTGTTCCAATGAACTCATTTAGGGTCGTAATGAACTCATACGGCGTCTGGACGAACTTATCCAGTACCTGGTTGAACTAAACACGATT
>JBFMDM010000067.1:0-12346 GCA_040753835.1 Planctomycetota bacterium | reverse complement strand
AAAACAACCATAGTAGTTTACCGCACTCCACAACGGCTATTTTACAGAAACCGTGCTCTATAAGTCAAGTATTGTACCCAGTGCGCTCCTTCGGTGCTGAGCTGACCAGTGTCTACCGACACAGGGCGCGGGTTTTATCGGAAGGTGGGTGTCACCGGACCAAAATAAGTGGTTAGAAATCTTTATATATGGGATTATAAATTCCGACGGTAGGTAAAAGATTACTCAAAAGAACTTCTTAAAAAGAGTAAAATTCCTTCACTTAATCACTTAATTAATTTGCTTGCCCGCATCCCGCCATTAGTCCCGAAAGCATTCGGGATTCCGGCGGCTGGAGGGTGTCCCCGGATTACCGAGGGGGGATGGATAGACCAGAAAGTTACTGAATATGCCGATTTTGGGGAAAGTGATGATTTAACTATATAATAAGTAATAAGTTACGAAACGGGTGTGTGTCACCGACCCTTTTAATTGAAGAACGCGAAGCCCAGGTGTTTGACGAGGTCGCTACGATGAAACATATGAAGCAGTTGAAGCAAACAGATTCTTAGCCCTTCCAGTCAATATCACCTTTTTTGGTCTTTAGTTCTTTGGTCAGGTTGCCTAATTGTTTCTGAATCTGGGAGGCGGAAATATCTTCGTGGGATATTTGTGATAATAATTCCTTATCAATCTTTTTAAGATAGTTGATGATGCCGTCTAATTGACGACTGATTTTGGCAAGCGTAATCAGGACCACCACGCTACTTAGCACCACCGCAATAATCGTTAAGGTTGTCATATACTAAAATACCCCATTCCTGTCTGCCTGTCCGCCGACCTGTCTGCCGACAGGCAGGCAGCAGTTCTCTTGCTCTTGAAAAGGAGAATTATTCTATTAACCTTACTGTGTTTCCCCGGTGACACAGAGCCTGTCCAAAAACTAAGATACTCGTTCATTAGTAGTAGGCAATATTAAAATATTATACAACATATAGTATATCTTGGCGCCAAAAATAGAGTTTTTAGACACGCTCTACAACCCCAGGAACCCCCTCGGGTCTTTCAAGGCGAATTCCCTGGTGTCCGGGTCTTCCATGGAAACGTAATCGGTTCTGGGAAATACAGTTTTTACCAACGTGGTTTTCCCGGATTGCCTGGGACCCACCACCGATACCACCGGGAGTTTCAAGGATAAGCCCTTTAGTTTTGGAGAAATTGCTCTTTTTATCATATGCGGGAGGATAGCATTAGCCGGACAATTTGTCCGGTTATTTTTTCCAATTCCGGGGACATCTGCCGCACATAATTTACCTGCCCGTCCGGTCAGGCGGGTGTGCGGGGTAAACTTACCGAATTCAATCCCTGCGACTGAACCGATAGACCTTATAGGAATCAAGGCCGTGGCAGTCAAGATACGGCAGGATATAGTCCGCCTTGATGCCGTTGCCGTCCTTCGTCCCGGTGGGACTACGGAACGGCGGATGGCCGAATGCCGGGGTTATTTGCTCCTCCAATCCCGGAAAGCGCCTCATTATCCGGCTGTCCAGGACCAGATAGTCCGCCTGTCTCTGTTGGACCGTGTTTTTTAGCGCCTGCAGAAAATCGCCGGACTGCAGATTGGCCTTGTCCCAGCCCTCAGGCATTACGCTTACGCCGCCGGCATAATAGGCGATTCTGGAGAGGGTCGTGATTATGACCGGCGACCTGTTCCCGATATCGCTCCGCTCAATATGGTATTTCCCTAATAATTCGCCGGTGGTCTTTTCTATGACCTTGTCTTTGCCGACCGGCTTGAATGTAAAAACCGAAAGGATTGCCAGAATAAGAATGGTTATGCCCCAGATGATTTTATTGGCGCTCTTCAGCGATATTTTTTCACCGATATAATACAGCCCGGCCGCGGTCCAGGGCATCATTATCAGGAATAGCGGGACCGTATAGCGCTTGCTCATCCGGCCGTCCGCAAAGGAATAGAGCCCGAAGACCAGAATAAACCCCGCAAAGACCAGCCAGATAAATAACGTCTTGCGGGGAAATTTGACACAATAGGCATTGTGTCCCCAGATTCCGCCGATTATGAAGAGGATAAACAGGACCGGATTAGCGCCCTTGATGAAGTCCACAATAAACTGATAAAGCCCGCCGAATGACTTGGCCATCTCCATCCCGGCAAGGGTATCGCCCGAGACCTTGCCGGTCAGGCCGAAGATGCCGGTCAGTGCGTTGACAATGAAGATGTTGGGAATCAGCAGTAGCCAGGGAATCAACAGCGCGCTTATCTTAAAGAGGGATTGTTTGGGACGCTCTCCGCTAATCCGGCTGTTAATCAGGACGGCAACCGCGGCCAGGGCGGCAAAGACAATTCCGTCCGGACGGGCCAGATACATAATAAAGGAAAGCAGTCCGGAGAGTATGAAATACCGATAACTGCCCTTCTCCAGCGCAATAATGGTTGCCCAGAGTGTGAAGAGAAGAATACAGGTAAAGGCGCCGGTGGTGAAGATTGAGGCGGACAACTGCGCGCCCTGGGGATGAAATCCGTATAAAAGACAGGCGAGGACGGTAACTGTCTCGTTAAAATATCTTTTGGCGATAAAGTAGAGCGGGATGACTGCCAAGGCGGATAAGATGATGGAAACCAGCATCCCGGCCCATTCCCAGTTGCTGATGACATTGGAGGCAAGGGCAATGAGAAACGGATAGAGCGGATGGAAGGTTTGCTTGGTGAACGCCGCCTTGTAATCGCCAGCGGCGAAATCCTTTGCCACATTAAGATAGAAAGGCCCGTCGCTGGAGATGATGCGGGTATTGAATGCCACGGCCAGGCGCACGGCAAATGCCAGCGCCACTAAGATAATCAGGATTAAGATGGCTCTTCTCATAAACTTCTAAACACTTGTTCGCTACGCGGTCTCAGTAGAGTTCTTTACATCCAGTATTGATTTTTTACAATAATATTTGGAAGAAATCAGGGGATTTGGTATGCTCCTGCGAATTACGAACGACTAACAGAGGAATGAATATGCCATCAGAAGCAACCTGTGAAGTTACTGCGAAGGCCAAGGCATCAACAGGCACGCATACCGGTGCAACCGCAAGCGAGGCGCGCAAGGTTACGGACAAGATACTCCATTACTTCAGGCCCGGAGCGGTTGAGGTGATTATGGACAATTCATCCAGCGCGCTTACCCGCTATGCGGACAACATCATCACCCAGAACGTCTCGGAGAACAATCTCCTGAACGTGATTGTCCGGATTATCAAGGACGGCAAGGTAGCCCGGATAATGCTTAACCAGGCGGATGACAAATACCTGAAATCAGCGGCGCAGAAGACGCCGTATTTTGTCAATGCCCAGGGCACCGAACTCGGGCTGGTGGGCAAGCAGAAATACGCCCCGGTCAATGCCTATAACGAGCAGACCGCCGGAGTCAGCCCGACCGAAAGGGCGGCCGGCATAAAAGAGGCGGTGCTGGAGGCCCGGCATAATTCGCTCGCTGTCTCCGGCATATTTTCCAACGATGCCTCGGCGCTGACAATTGCCAATTCCAAGGGGCTTTTTGCGCATTACGCCTCAACCTCGGCGGAATTCACCTGCACGGCTCTGACGCCGGATTCCAGCGGCAAGGCCTCCAGGATTGCCCGCGATTATGCGCAGATAAAACCGGCCCAGATTGCCAAGACCGCGATTGACAAGGCCGTGAAGTCAAAGAACCCGATTGACCTCAAGGCGGGCCGGTATACGGTCATCCTGGAGCCGGCCGCATCAGTGGAACTACTTTTCTTCCTGGCCTTCCGCGGGTTCGGCGCGCTGGCCTATCAGGAAGGCCGGAGTTTCCTCTCTGGCAAACTCGGCAAGAAGATTATGGGCGGAAATATCTCCATCATTGAAGACGCCCATCATCCGGATATCCTCGGTATGCCCTTTGACTTTGAGGGTATGCCGCGCAAGAAGGTAACGTTGGTTGACAAAGGCGTGGCCTGCAATGTCGTGCACGACCGGCTGACCGCCAAAAAGGCAAAGTGCGCATCCACCGGGCACGCACTGCCCCAGCCCAATCCCCAGGGGCCTCTGCCCGTCAATCTCGTGCTCCTGCCCGGCAATTCTTCTCTGGATGATATGATTGCCTCCACTGAGCGGGGCATCCTGGTCTCGTCGTTCCACTACACCAATATCCTTGACCCGATGAAGATGACCATCACGGGTATGACCCGCAACGGGACGTTCCTGATAGAAAACGGGCGGATAAGCAAGGGCGTCAAGAATATGCGTTTCACGGACAGCGTTCTTAATATGCTCTCCAATGTGGAGATGATTTCGCGCGAGACCGAATTGCACAGCGGATTCTTCGGCGGCAGCGGGTTTGTAACCCCGTCTCTGAAGATAAGCAATTTCAACTTCTCAAGCGAGACGAAGTTTTGATTATGAAAATCCTCATTATCGGCTCGGACGGTCAGATGGGCACAGACCTGATGAAGGTCTTCCAGGAAAATAACAAGATATCCGACTCGGTGGTAAAGCGCCTGGGCGCCCAGCAGAACCACTGGTCCGTCAAGGGCCTGACCATCAAGGACCTTGATATCACGGATTTTCCCAAGGCGCGCAAGACAATAGAGGAATACAAGCCCTCAATCGTCGTCAATACCGCGGCCTATCATAATGTCCCGGAATGCGAGAAGAACCCCGAACAGGCGTTTGTGGTCAATACTGTTGCGGTCAGGAACCTGGCGAATATCTGCCGGCTTTTCAATATCAAACTCATCCACTTTTCCACGGACTATGTCTTTGACGGCCGTAAGATGCGTCCGTATAACGAAGACGACGCACCCAACCCGCTCAATGTTTATGCCATCTCCAAATTGGCCGGCGAGTTTTTTGTGAAACTCATCCCGGATTATTACGTAATTCGGGTGGCAAGTTTGTTCGGCACGGCAGGATGCATGGGCAAGGGCGGCACCAATTTCCTGGAAACGATGCTTAAACTGGCCGGGAACGGCAAGTCCGCAGACAGTCCCGCTGATAGGGGCAAGCCGTTGCAGATTACCTCCAACATCACCTCAAGCCCGACCTACACCTATGATGCGGCGATAAAAATAAAGGAGATGCTGGAGCAGAATTATCCGCCCGGGCTTTATCACCTGACCAATTCCGGCTCTTGCACCTGGTATGAATTCGCCCAAGAGATATTCAAGCGGGCGAATCTCAAGGTAAAGGTCGAGCCGAAGGAGGAGCAGGAAGAACAGGCCGGGGTAAAACGGCCGCTCTTCTCGGCCCTGACCAGCAAGAAACTGACGCCCTTAAGGCCCTGGCAAGAGGCAGTAAAACATTATCTGTCATCAAGAGCCAAGGAAAAATAATGTCAGATCCCCTGATTTCCATAATTACGCCCACATATAACCACGAAAAATACATCGCCGAGTGCATCCGCTCCGTGCTTAGCCAGAGTTATCAGGATTGGGAGATGCTAATCGTTGACGACGGCTCAACCGATGCCACGGCAGATATTATCAAACGGTTCCGCGACCCGCGCATCAGGTATCTCCGTCAGGAAAACCAGGGCGCATACAAATTAGGTGCCACTTATAATAAAGCGCTTAAGGAATCAAGGGGCGACTTGATTGCGATTTTAGAGGGCGATGATTTCTGGCCGCCTGATAAACTGGCCGTCCAGGCGCCTTATTTCAGCAGCCCTGATATCATTCTGACCTATGGGGATTGTATCGTCACCAATGAGCATTCCGACAAACTCTTTTATCGCGGGGCGCCGTCTGAACCGGAGATACGCGATAATGCGCCGGCCGGCTCGGCACTGAAGGGCTTCCTGCGGGCTGAGAATTTCATCTACGCCCAGACCGTGATGATCAGGAAAGACGCCCTGCTTAAGATAGGCGGATTCATCCAGCCGGATTACCTGAATCTGGTGGACTTCCCGACCTGGTGCCGGCTATGCCTGGAAGGGGAATTCAGGGGCATTCCGCGCCTGCTGGGCTATTGGCGGCGCAATATCAAATCGCTTACGATGGCAAACCCCTCTATTATTTCAGGGCCGTTTATCCGTTATATCGCCGATTTCACAGCCCGGTATCAGGAGCGAATCGGGAAACTCGGCATTGATGTCAATATCGGCAAACACACTAAATACTACGAGGAGCGCCTGCGCCACGCAGAACGGCACCGTGATTTTCTCAAGGCACTGACGCTCCTAATCTACGGCTACAATAACGCGGCGCGGCGGCATTTCGGGCTTTACCTCAGACAGAAGAATAATAATATTTTCAAGGGTATAATTTCTTTACTCTGTCTGTTTTTTTCTTATACTGATTTGTTAAGAATACTACTGCCTGCGCTGGGCATCCATTCAAGCGGGTTTTTTACCGCCCTGAAAAGACGCATAGTAGAATAAGCGGCAGAACGAAAGGAACAGCATCAATGGAGAAGGAACGCCGGAAACATAGACGTTATGTGGCTACCGGTTTAAGGGCCCGGGTCTGCGAAAAAGGAATGTTCGGGTTGTCCACCAAGCCGACCTCGCAGGAATATCCGGGAATGGATATCTCCGAAAGCGGGCTCCAATTAGCCATCAACAAAGAACTGAAAGCCCATGATAAACTCATCCTTGATATTTCCGTTCCCAATACCCGTAAAACTCCGGTCCGGGTTAATGTCCAGGTGGTCTGGGTCAAGATGTCCGGCAGTTCATCAGGCCTGGCCGGGTTACAGTTTATTGACCTGGACGAAAACCAGCTGGCTGCCATAAAAGAACTAATCGGGAAATACGGCAGCGATAAGGACCAGACCACCGCGTATCTGCGCACCAAGATGCTCAAAGGCGATTCCCTGTACGGCCGGTTCCAGAAATAGGATTGAAGGTCTACGGTAATCCCGGCAAAAACTGCCGGGGCCGGGATAAGTCGCAGTAATTCGCTTCACTCAAACTGCGACTAATAAAAGACAGTAACGGACCTCCGTCTCTGCGAGTCGGAATTCCTAACTGTCTCTAAAAGGAGGTTTTTATGGGACAGGAACGCCGCACTCATAAACGTTATATCGTTCCCGGATTAAGAGCCAGGAAACGGGAAAAGATACTCTTCGGATTGTCAAGCAGGCCGACCTCCTCTGAATATCCCTGCATTGATATCTCCGAAAGCGGGCTACAGTTTGTCACAAAGCAAGGATTCAAAAACCAGGATAAACTCCTTTTGGATATCTCCATACCCACCAGCCGTAATAAGCCCATCCGGACTAAGGCCAAAGTGGTCTGGTTTAAACTCTCTAATGATATGAATTTCGCCGCGGCCGGATTGCAATTTGTCGGCATTAACAAGAAACACCAGGCCGAATTGAAGATGATGATGGAAAAACTCGGCAACGACAAGGACCGCACCACGCCATTTATGCAGTCAAAACTGCTCAGAAGCGATACTCTTTTCATCAAACTGCATAAATGAGATTGTTGACGAAATCAATAATCTCACCCTGAGCGAAGCGAAGGGTCATAAAATTACACTCCTTAAGGTTCTTCGTGTCTTGGTGGCTGTGCATTTTTATTGACTTTCCACTCTCTACTTTTTACTTATCTACTATGTGTGGAATCTGCGGAAGAATTAATTTCTCCAATACGCCGGTGCCTGACGACCTGATTCACCGGATGTGCCAAACCATCGTCCACCGCGGCCCGGACAGCGAAGGCGTTTATATTCAGCAATCAGTCGCGATGGGCATCCGCCGCCTGGCCATTATCGACCTTCAGACCGGCGACCAGCCCATTCATAATGAAGATAAATCCATCTGGCTGGTGTTAAACGGCGAGATTTATAATTTCCAGCCACTACGCGAGGAGTTACTCAGGAAAGGCCATTCGTTCTACACCAAGACCGATACCGAGGTGATTGTCCATCTCTACGAGGAATACGGTGTTGAATGCCTGAAACACCTGCGCGGAATGTTCGCCCTGGCGCTCTGGGATAACAATAAAGGACAACTCTTATTAGCCCGCGACCGGATGGGCAAAAAGCCGCTCTATTATGCCCAGACGGACAAACACCTCATCTTCGGTTCTGAGATGAAGTCGCTCCTGATCAATCCCGAGGTCAAGAAGGAGATTGACCTTGAAGCGCTGGATTATTATCTTACCTACTATTATATACCATCGCCACTGAGCATATTCAAAGGCATCCGCAAACTCCCGCCGGCCAGTTTCCTGCTCTGCAGCGCCGGCGGCAATATTAAAATAGAACGCTACTGGCAGATGGATTATCGCGAAAAACACTCGCTCAGCAGAGAGGAATACCAGCGCCGGATTATGGAACTGCTGGAAGAAGCAACCAGAATCAGGATGATAAGCGACGTGCCTCTTGGCGCGCTCCTTTCCGGCGGCATTGACTCGTCAGCCGTGGTCGGCCTGATGGCCAGGAATTCTTACAAGCCCATCAAGACATTCTCCATCGGATTCTCCACCGGAGGCGGATTCGCCTATGGCGGAGGAGAACGGGAAGACCCGGATTATTCCGAACTGAAATACGCTAAACTTGTGGCTGAACGGTTTAAGACAGAGCATCACGAATTTACGGTCACGCCTGATGTCGTCAAGACACTGCCTGACCTGGCCTGGCATTACGGCGAGCCCTATGCGGATTCGTCTATGTTGCCCAGTTACTACGTGGCGCGCGAGACCCGCAAGCACGTCACCGTGGCGCTTAACGGAGACGGCGGTGACGAGAACTTCGCCGGCTACCCGCGCTATCAGGCGCAGAAACTGATGTCCCTGCCCCTAGTCCGGATATTGAGCCGCATCGCAAATATCCTGACTCTCCCGAACGTTTTCGGGACGGCTGACCCCAAAAGTTTCTTCACCCGGCTGAAACGGTTTACTGCCGTGGCCGGACTGCCTCCAGACCGGCGTTACCTCGTCTGGCAACTCTGCTTCAATTACGCCAGCCGCCAACAACTCTACCAGCCCTGGGTTAAAGAAAAACTGGGGCAGGCGATGCCTGAAAATTACCTGCTCGGCATCTACAATAACGCAAAAGCAAACAATCATCTGGACCGGATGCTCTATACGGACGTGAATGCCTATCTGCCCGAGGACCTCCTGGTCAAGATGGACATTGCCACGATGGCCAATTCGCTCGAAGCCCGCTCGCCTTTCCTTGACCACAAACTGATGGAATTCTCAGCCGGCATCCCGGCTAATCTCAAACTCAAGGGATTCACGCTCAAATACATCCTCAAGCAATCGCTCAAGGACTTGCTGCCCGAGGAAATCCTGATGCGGGGCAAGATGGGATTCGGCGTGCCTATCAGCCGCTGGTTCAGGAATGAACTAAAATCCTATCTGCAGGAAACGCTTTCACCTGAATCCATAAAGAAACGCGGCTACTTAAACCCGGGAGTCGTCCAGAATGTAATCAACGAACACCTCTCCGGCCGGGTGGACCACGGCGCCCGGCTCTGGGCGCTCCTGGTCCTGGAATTGTGGTTCAATAAATATGTGGACTAATGAACGGAAAAGGTGTAAAATCCCATTAACAACATTAACCAAAAAGTATAGAAGGAATATTATGCCGTTATCAGAATCGGGCCGGAACGAATTGAATAACCAACCAAACCAGGGTTTTTACGGGCTGGGAATCGCGCCCAAGATATTGGATGTGCTTGAGCGCATCAAATTCAAGACCCCCACGCCGATTCAGGCCAAGGTCATCCCCCAGGCCATCAAGGGCGCTGATATCGTCGGCATTGCCCAGACCGGCACCGGCAAGACCCACGCCTTTGCCATTCCAATGGTCCAGAACCTGGCTCAAAATCCCGCTTCGGCCGGACTGGTATTGGCGCCCACCCGCGAACTGGCCATGCAAATCCACGAGGCCTTCCGCCCGATCGCCCTGGCATTCAACATCAAAACCACCTTTCTGGTCGGCGGCGTGTCGCTAAACGACCAAACTTATACCCTGCGCCGGAATCCCCGCGTCATCATCGCCACGCCCGGCCGGCTGATGGACCATATGGAGCGCCGCAATATCCGGCTGGATAACGTGGCGATGCTGGTGCTGGATGAGGCGGACCGGATGCTTGATATGGGATTCGCACCGCAGGTTGAGAAAATAATCTCGTTCGTTCCCAAGAAAAGGCAGACCATGCTCTTCTCGGCCACTATGGCCCGGGAAATTATGGACGTGACCAACCGGCATATGAAACTGCCTCTGTCAATAGAAGTAGCGCCTTCCGGCACTACGGCCGATAAAATCACCCAGGAACTTTTCATCGTCAAGCCAGAGGCCAAACTGAAACTGCTCCACAAGATGCTGGCCCGTTATCCCGGCTCGGTGCTGCTCTTTGTCCGGATGAAACACCAGGCCGGCAAGATTGCCAAGGCCATCAGGATGATGGGCTACAGCGCCTCGGAAATCCATTCCAACCGGACCCAGGCTCAGCGCAAGGAAGCCCTGGATGGCTTTAAATCAGGCCGGCACAAGGTTCTGGTCGCCACAGACGTGGCCGCGCGCGGCATTGACGTGCACGGCATTGAACTGGTCATCAACTTTGACCTGCCTGATGATACCGAATACTACGTGCACCGAATAGGCCGGACCGGCCGGGCCGGGCGTCCCGGGCATGCCATCTCGTTCGCCACTCCGGACCAGAGCCGCGATGTCAGCGATATCGAACGACTCATCCGGACTCCGTTGCCTATTTCCCGGCATCCGGAAATACCCCAGGAGCAGTTCACCCGGACTGTGGTCTGGGCCGCGCGCCTGCCAAGGAGATTCGGCAGACGGCGAAGATAATTAGAAGCGGTTAGAGATATTTTATTTCTCTTTCTTGGCTTCTTCCTTGATATTATTCTTCAATATCCCATGGTAACTGTCGTCCTTGAGCAGGTCTTCTAATTCCTTGTCCGTGTCAATAAAGATGGAATACTCGGTGTTGACTTCTATATTATTATTCTTGCGTTGGGGATATTCGTCCTCATCAGGGCCTTTATCCAAAAATACTGATAAACTATACCCGCCGTGATATGAGTTGCCGCCGGCCTGGGCCACGCTGTCTTTATATATGTCCTTACCGCCTAAATCCATAAAGAGACAAAACCCGTTATGGGCCGTGGCCCCGCGCGAGAATCCGCCCGCATCATAAGTATCGTTCCCGGCCTTGTCTATGAATGCCACGCAAGTCAGGTCCCAGGATAGTCCTGCATTGACCCCGCAGAGCGTCTTGTACTGGTCGTCCCCACCCTCGTCTATGAAATACCCGATGGCCGAATGGGCCGCAAAGCCCTGGGCATATCTGGTGCCCAGGTATTCGTCGTTCCCGCCTTCATCGGCCAATATGCCCCAGCCGAAGTAATACCCACCCCCTTGGGAAAACGTCCCGGCCTCGTAATAATCCTCGCCGTCTTGGTCAATCAGCACGCCGATTCCGCCGGACCGGCTCATAGACGGGTCTGAATATGCCCTCATCCCGGTGCCGCACCCCTGGGCCCAGCCGTCAAAGGTACCCGGATTATCCGGATAGCCGTTGGGATGCCTGGTGCTGGCCAGATAATAGTCGTCCCCGGCCGTATCAATGAGCAATCCGAACCCCTTGGGTCCGGCAAATCCCTGGGCAAACTTATTGGCTTGATAGGAATCGTTAGCAAATAAATCATCCATTGATTTTTTGTATCTCACCTCATCAATCAGAATACCGAGGCCGAAAAGTCCAGCGCCTTGAACATATTCCTGCCCTTTGTAGGAATCATATCCATAAGAATCTACCAAGATACCCACGCCCAGAAGCCCGGCGCCCTGGGCCCAGTCCTGGGCAATGTAGATATCATTGCCTGCCCCGTCATAGAGTATGCCCACGCCCATCACGCCTGCACCCTGGCATCCGTATTTATAAGATGAATACCGGTCATTGCCTGCAAAATCAATGATGATACTAAATGACTGGTCCGGCGGAATTGAACCTGCCTGCTGGTTGGCGTAGAAATCATCTCCGCCGATGTCTATAATTACTGCGGCATTCTCCTGGTATCGGTCATTGCCCTTGCCTCCGATGATAATCTTTCCGAATGGCGTATCCTTGCTGAAGAGAATGCCTTCTTTATCCCCTGCCTCGCGTTCAATATCCTTCTTGAGTCCTTCAAGATATTCCGGTGACAGGATAGCTCCGGTTAGTAGTTTACCCGCAGCGAATAATTTATAGTAATCAACATAACCGCATAATTGCAGAAGTTTCTTATCTCTCTCATTGGTCTCCGGCATCTCAAGATTACTATCAAGTATCCAACGGTCAGTTAGTCCGTAGATATTGTCCTTGAGGAATACCATATCATCCTCAGTCAATCCGGCAAATGCCTCTTTGCGGTATTTCTCAGCC
>JBFMDM010000066.1:0-12441 GCA_040753835.1 Planctomycetota bacterium | reverse complement strand
GTGGTCCGCGACCTTTTGGGCGTCATTAGCGTCAAAGACGCTGCAACAGGCCTTGCGCTTGGGCGCAAAACGTTCCAGGCAGGAACCTAAACTCATAAACAGGCCAGTAACCTCATAACCCTGTTCTTTTAATAGGTGGGCGGCAACGCTTGAATCCACTCCGCCTGACATTGCCACGACTACTTTTTGCTTCATAATTTAACAACAGGATTTAGCAGATTAAGCTGATTTATAATTGGCTTATTTCAATATTAAGCAACCCAGTTCCCCGATTAATATTATCTTTTGTTATACTAAATTTTATTGCCCATTTACCTTTTTCAATAGCATTAGTAATTCCTTCTGATACTTTTGCCCAGTCATCCGTTGAACCATCTAATGAATCAGTGGGAGAACCAGCATAGTAATAACTTAACCCCTTTTCTGCTACTAGTCCGACAATTAATCCTTTTTTGCCTTGTATTTCAAACAAGTCTTCCCAATGCCAATGGTCATTTGGCTCAAAATTACCAGTAATATAATCTTCAATTTCTGCTCTCAGGCGAAGCAAACCGTCTTTATTACCTACAATGCTAATTTCTTTGGTCCTGTCATTAATACAAGCGCATAACTTAATATTTTCCGTGCTAAATCCATATCGTTTTTTCTTACGTTCAAACTCTCTTCGGTTGTCTCTTGCTATCCATGGTAATGTGATGAAAAGCCAAAATAGTAAAAGTGGTATAGAGATGACCATTACCATATAATTTATGGGCCACGGTAGTTTATAACCTGGTAACGGGAGGCTCTTTTTATATTTCATGACGCTAATCGATAGAGTTTACTAGTCGTGTCCGAATCCCCCTTTGTCCCCCTTTTGCAAAGGGGGATGTAGGGGGATTAGAGCGTTTACTTCAGATATCCCAGATACTTTTTCTGGGTCTTAATCATCTTATCCAGCAACTGCTCGGCCTTGCGGAAACTGGCAGTATTGGTATCAACCAGCAGGGCCTGGAGGGCCAGGTCACGCGAGCCCTTGATGGCCGCCTCTACCAAGACATCCTGGACCGCGGCCTCGTGGCTCAGCAGTCCGGCAATGCCCTTGGGCAGGGTGCCTAATTTGATGCCGTGCACGCCTTTTCCGTCCACGATTGCCGGCACCTCAACCACGCAGTTAGCCGGCAGGTTGTCAATCAAACCTTCATTGGGCAGGTTGACGGCCAGTTCCTCGGCCTTAGCATCGGTAATAATCTCCTCAAACATCGGAATCATCCGCTCGCCGGAGAACTTGTTCCACCATTGCTCCTTATCACGGCCGTCCAGGATTTTCTGCAGGCGGGCAATGCGCTTGAAGCAGTATTTCTTGTAGAACCGGTAAAAGGCCCGGATGCCTTTCATATCCGCAATGTCCCTGGCCCAGTGGATGTATTCGCCGAAGTGGCTGTCTGTGGTGATGGGCAGGTAGCCGAATTTCTCCAATAGGGCATTGACCATCGTCCGCTCAGGTCTGCCTTTGATGTAGTTAATCCACTTCCTGCGGATTTCCGGATAGGCGTCTTTGCCCGTGTCCCGGTATTTGGCTTCCAGAAGCCAGGTAAAGTGGTTCAGGCCGCCGGCTTTAATCTTGAGATTAGAGAACGGCGTCTTTAGTAATTTAGGCAGATGATGGGGCATAGAGCCGATTTCGTGGCACAGTCCGGTGAATTTCAGGCGCGGGAATTTCCGGGCTACGGCCAGGCAGATGCGGCTCATCGGATTGCTGAAATTAAAGATAAAGGCACCAGGACAGATTCGGGCCGCATCAGCGCAGATAGCCAGAACCGGCGGGATGATGCGTAGGGCATGGAACATCCCGCCCGGGCCGCCATTCTCGCCAAAGACCTGGGTACTGCCGTATTTTAATGGGATAGCAAGGTCTTGTTCCCACAGGCCGAAGCGGTAGCCGACCTCAATGGAGATGATGATAAAATCCGCGCCTTTCAGGGCCTGCTTGCGGTTAGTGGTGGCCGTGATGGTAAAGGGCAGGTTGTTTTCTCTTACGGCCCGCGAGGTCAGGCGCTCCATTATCTTCAATGCCCTGGGATTAATGTCGTGCAGGCAGATTTCACTGCCAGTCAGAATCTTGCTGTGCATAATGTCCGCCGTGGTCTCCAGTCCGAACTGCGCGCTCCCCGCGCCGATTAAAACAATCTTCTTCTTCATACCAAGCCCTTTCTACTACGAATTACGAATCTTCTAATTACGAATCATAAAAGGTTATTTTATATCAAAATGGTTGATATTAGTGAAGTAATAAATTATGTAAATATGCTATGTTAGATTTGGAGTTTATCCGCAGGTCTCCGGACATCGTTCGCAAGGCCATAAAAGATAAGGGTGATACTCTTGACCTTGATAAAATCCTTGGCTTGGATAAGGAACGTCGTCAGATTATCACCAATCTTGACAACCTGCGCAGTAAACGCAAGAAATCGTCTGAGGAAATAGCACGTCTCAAGAAGTCGGGCGGGGACGCCGAGCCGTTGGTCAAACAGATGAAGGCGGTGGGCGATGAAATATCTGAATTAGAGGCCAAGTCGCAGGAGATAGAAAAGGCGTTCACTGAGTTAATAAGTTTTATCCCCAATATCCCTGCTTCTGATGTGCCTGTGGGCAAGGGCGCAGATGATAATGTAGAGGTGCGCCACTGGGGAAACCGACGGAAATATGATTTCACGCCATTGGCGCATTGGGACATCGGTCAGAAACTCGGTATCATCCAGTCCGAGCGGGCCAGCAAGATAAGCGGCTCCGGTTTTATCCTGCTTTCGGGACAAGGCGCGCGGCTGGAGCGGGCGCTCATCAACTTTATGCTGGATATGCATACCAAACAGCACGGATTCACCGAGATTATGCCGCCGTATCTGGTCAACCGCCCGTCAATGTTCACAACCGGCCAGTTGCCGAAACTGGAGGCGGATATGTATAAGGCCGCGGGCGAGGATATGTTCCTGATTCCGACGGCCGAGGTGCCGGTAACCAACCTCTGGCGCGACGAGGTCATACCGGAGGATAAATTGCCGGTTTACTATGTGGCGGCCACGGCCTGCTTCCGCCGCGAGGCCGGTTCCTACGGCAAGGATACCCGCGGCATCATCAGGGTGCATCAGTTCAACAAGGTTGAGATGGTCAAGTTCGTGCATCCGGATACCTCGTTTGATGAACTGGAAAAATTGGTCCAGTGCGCCGAGGCAGTGCTTCAGGCGCTGGAATTGGAATACCGGGTGGTGAAACTCTGCACCACTGAGATGAGTTTCTCGTCTGCCAAGACATACGACCTGGAGGCGTGGGCGCCGGGAGTAGGGCGGTATCTGGAGGTCTCATCCTGCGGCAATTTCACGGATTTCCAGGCCCGCCGCGGTAATATCAGGTTCAGGGGTAAGGATGGCAAGAGCCGTTTGGCGCACACGCTCAATGGTTCAGGTGTGGCTTTGCCAAGGACTCTTGTCTGTCTTCTGGAGACACACCAGCAGAAGGACGGGTCAATTATTATTCCCAAGGCGCTCAGGCCGTATATGGATGGGGCGGAGAGAATCGCATAGGAACCACAGATGACACAGATGGACACAGATAAGTTAATAACAACAAGCAAAGCCGTAATCTTTGGATTTATAACAGGAATAAGCATTTCCATGGTTAGTATGGTTGCTTATATGATTAGTGACGCAAGTATCAATACCCCATTCTATTACTTAATCACAAGGCTTTTGAGCACAGTGGGAAGATTATTGGGGGCATTGATTTTTAGTAAGCCATATAATTACCAGGGATCATTATATGATTTGTTTCTAATTACACGTTTTGTGTTAATCCCAACCATCATTTGTGGCATAATTGCTTTCTTTATTTCTATTATCAGCAATGCCATTAATAAGCCACTTACTTTGCGCAATTTCATTGTTTTAGTTACTTCTGTTTTCATAAGTATAAATATAATATGTAGCATTATAGTGAAAATGTCATGGGCTGATTTCTTCCATAATAACGCAGGCGTATGAATCAGGTAATCAGCGTAATCTGTGTAATCTGTGGTTTGGAAAGGGTAAAGATATGCAAACAACTACCGGCGCATTGACAATGGATTTAATCAACAGGTATCATAAGGAATACACTGCCAATCCGGCCAACCGGGTGGCGCGCAATGCCGTGACCCGGACGGCCCTGCCTGAAGTGGCGATGAACCGCGACGTTTTGAGTGGCACGGATTTCACCTTCTCGCATATCGTCAAGACCGGAGAGGCCACGGCCCAGATGGCCAGCGGCCGGTGCTGGATGTTTGCCGGCCTGAATACCATGCGGATACTGGCGATGAAGAAGATGAACCTGGCGATATTTGAACTCTCCCAGAGTTACACCTTCTTCTGGGACAAACTGGAAAAGGCGAATTACTTTCTGGAGAATATCATAGAGACGGCAGATGAGCATATCCAGAGCCGCATAGTAATGTGGCTGTTAACGGCACCGTTAGGCGACGGCGGGCAATGGGATATGTTTGCCAATCTGATTAACAGATACGGGGTGGTGCCCAAGACCGTGATGCCCGAGACATTTAACAGCAGCAATTCCGGGCACGTGAATTATTTTGTTACCCTGAAACTCAAGGAAGACGCGATGATTCTGCGGAATATGCACCGAAAGGGTGCGTCGGTTTCAGCCCTGCGGGCGCGCAAGCAGGAAATGATGTCCGAAATCTACAAGATGCTGGTCATCTATTTCGGCGAGCCGCCAAAGGAGTTCCTCTGGCAATACCGTGATAAGAAGGGCGTATTCCATCGTGACCCCAAGCCACTGACACCGCTGGCATTCTACAAGGAATATGTTAATCTGGATTTGGACGAGACGGTCAGCGTCATCAACTGTCCGACCAAAGACAAGCCCTATAACCGGTTGTACACCGTGCAATACCTCGGTAATGTAGTGGGCGGGCAGATTGTCCGGTATCTGAACGTTGATATCAATACCCTCAAGACGGTTGCGGTTGAGATGCTCAAGGACAAAGAGCCGGTGTGGTTCGGGTGCGACGTGGGCAAAATGTTTAACCGCGACGGCGGGATTATGGATATGAAACTCTACGAATACGATAAACTCCTGGGCGTGAATTTCGGGATGGATAAGGCGCAACGGGTGGACTACGGCGACAGTTTGATGACCCACGCCATGGTCCTGACCGGCGTCAACCTGGTCAATAATAAGCCCACCAAATGGAGGGTGGAGAACAGTTGGGGCGACAAGGTTGGGGACAAGGGGTCGTTTGTGATGAGCGCCGAGTGGTTCAGTGAATATCTTTATCAGGTGGTGGTCAGGAAGAGTTACCTGCCGCCTAAACTACGCAAGATACTCAAGGAAAAACCCATCGTCCTGAAACCTTGGGACCCGATGGGTTCGCTGGCCATAATGCATTAAAATTACCCATGGTATCTTATGGAGCCGCTAATAATAATTGACATATAAAAGATATATTTTATCATACTGGAATGTCCAGAGATGAACTCCCGCATAACAACTCCGGGCAGGAATCCAAGCAAGGCAGGCAGGCGGATGAAACCATCAAGGTAAGCGGCGCAGTCCAAAACGCGCCAGCCCGGACCCTTCCAGAGATATTCGGTCGGTACCAATTGGAGAAGGAACTGGGCAAGGGTGGGATGGGCACGGTCTATCTGGCCCAGGACCCGGTCCTGGACCGCAAAGTGGCCTTAAAGGTGATGACTCTGGAAGGCATTGAGGCCACGGCCCGGTTTATGCGCGAGGTCCGCGCCTCAGCCAAACTAAAGCATCCCAATATTGTCCAAATCCACGAGGTCGGAACCCAGGGCAAGTCACACTATTTCACTATGGAATACATTGACGGCGGAAGTTTAGAGTGGTTTGTCACTGTGAATAAACTATCGCCCAAACGTGTTGCCGAGATAATCTGTGATATTGCCTTGGCGCTCCATTACGCGCATAGCCAGGGAATCGTGCATCGGGACCTCAAGCCCGGCAATATCCTGATAGACCGGCAGGGTGCGGCATACCTGACTGATTTCGGCCTGGCCAAGGAATTAACCGCGGCTGAACGCTCGCTGACGATGAGCGGCACGGTCATCGGCACGCCTGACTATATGTCTCCTGAACAGGCCAGGGGTGAACGGGATAAAATTGATGCCCGCAGTGATATTTTCTCATTAGGCGCAACCCTGTATTATGGTCTGGCCGGCGACAGTCCGTTTAAAGACAACGACCTTTACCTGGTCCTGAATCGCGTGATAAACAAAGACCCGGTTCCTCTCATCCAGACCGCTAAAAACCCGCATCGTGATTTGGAGACCATCTGTATGAAGTGTTTGGAAAAGGAACAGGCCAGGCGCTACCAAACCGCACAGGACCTGGCCGATGACCTGAAGAGGTTTTTGGAAGGCGAGAACATCCAAGCCAGACGCTCCGGACTAATCACAAAATTGATTAAGAAGGCAAAACGCAATAAGCCGGCCGCCTTGGCCATAATCGGAACGGCCGTTATTATCCTTTCTGCGCTTGTTTATCTTCTTGTGTCCTTCATATTAACCGGCCGGAAGATAGAGGCGTACCGCCAGAACGTCCGCAATTCCTTTAATAACATGAATTATGAAGAGGCGGTGGTTTGGTCTAACCGGTTGCTGGAGATTTCACCCGGTGACGCGGAAATACTGGGGTTGTTAAAGAAGTATGAGAAGCATAAAGAGATACGTGAGTCGGCCCGGAAGGTATTTGAGACGGCCTGGATAGGCGCTCTTGCTCCTGACGAGAAGATAAGAATATTAAGGAAATCACTCGGGATAGACCCGACCTTTGCCGAGGCCTGGCAGGAACTTGGTAAAATTTACAAATATGACAAGAAGGACTATGACCGGGCATTTGAGGCATTCTGCAAGGCCATAGAGATAGACCAGACCATGGTCCCTTCCTATTATGAACGGGGCTGGATTACTTCGGACATCCGTAGGGACAAATCAGGCGCCATACCGGATTATCAAAGGGTGGTGGAACTCGCTCCGGATAGTCCGATGGGATATTTTGCCAAAGGGAATATGGAGATGGAAACAAATGATTTCAAGGGAGCGATTGTGGATATGACCAAGGCGATAGAACTTGACCCCGGTTATGCTGATGCCTACTACCACCGCGCCTTCGCCTATTTTGAACGCGGTGATTATAACCAGGCAATTACTGATTATTCCAGGGCAATAGAACTACACCCGGAAAATGTAGAAGCGTACGCCGAACGAGGTGTGGCTTATGCCAGAAAAGGCGACCTCAATCAGGCGCTGATTGACTATAACAGGGCCATAGAACTCAAACCGGATTATGGTCAGGCATATTCCTGGCGTGCCGAGGCATATTACAAACGAGGTAATTACAAGCAGGCCATTGCCGACTATACAGTGTCCATCAGATATGCCCCCGATTTGGCAGGGTTATATTATGATCGTGGGACAGTATATTTTATGAATGGTAATTCCCTGCAGGCCCTGACCGATTATACCAGGGCTATAGAGTTAAAGCCAGCGGAGGCGGAATATTATTATGTCCGCGGCCGGCTCTATTGGAATGATGGCAAGTCAGAAAAAGCCCTTGCCGACTGCAACAGGGCCATAGAACTCAAGCCGGATGACGCGGATAATTACGCCTTACGGGGCCGGGTTTATCTGGATAAGGATAATATCAAACAGGCATTAGATGACTATTACAAGGCCATTAAACTTGCGCCCGGTCGTGGCGTTCTTTATCGGGAGATAGCCAAGGTTTATGTTAAGAAAGGCGACATTGATGAATCAATCGCAGCATATGACAAGGCGATAGAAATAGAGCCTCATAATTACGAGTTATATCAGGAACGCGGATATCTCTATTATAAGAATGGTAATTATTCCAGATCAGTTACTGATTACACCAGGGCAATAGAGATTAATCCGGATATTGGCCAGTCATATATAGGCCGCGGCAATGTTTATTATAAAACAGGAAATTATAAAGAGGCGCTGGTTAATTACAATCATTCGATAAAATTAGACCCCACAGATGCTGATAGTTATATAGGCCGCGGCAATATCTACTCCAAGATGGGCAATCACCAGCAGGCATTGTCTGATTACAGCCAGGTGATAAAACTGCGGCCTAAGGATGCTGATGCCTACAACGTTCGCGGCGTGGTTTATGGCAAAATAGGCGATTACGAACGGGCTGTTAGTGATTATACCAAGGCGATAGAAATAAACCCTTCCAATGCGGTTGGTTATTATAACCGCGGGGTATCTTATTCCTACAAGGGCGATAACAAAAACGCCATCAGCGACCTTAACAAAGCAATAGAATTGGACCCCGATTTTTCCGATGCCTATGTTGAACGCGGTAGTGTCTATTACAATAAGGTTGATTATCCCCAGGCCCTGGCCGATTATAACCAGGCGATAAGGGCTGACCCTAAGAATGCCGATGGTTATTACTGCCGCGGCGTGGTCTATCAAACTATGGGTCGGTTTGACCATGCCATCAAGGAATACAGCCTGGCAATAGAATTGGCTCCCAACAGCGCCGATTCTTATGGCAAACGGGCCTTTCTCTACGGACATTTGGGCCGGTATAATGAGGCCATAAAGGATGCGGAAACATTTCTTAAGTTGAATCCTAATCATACCGACGCTAAAGAGATGAGGGAGGAACTGGTAAAATGGAAGAAACATCTGCAAAAGTAGTGTAGCAATAAATCACAGGCGGGACTCATTTTATTGCGGTGATATTGTTTGTTGTTATTTAACCCTGATGTATAATGCGGTAAGAAAGGAGTATTTATATGATGCCGCTGATTAGACGTTATATCGTATTCGCGCTTTCGGGCACATTTGCAATGATATTGTTTTACGGCATCTACCAGATGACCAGCGGCCCGAAGTTGTATGAGGGCGACCGGATGGAGGAGCGCGCCTGCCGGCTCTGCCGCGGCTCGGACAAGGGCTGTGACGCCTGCGGCTACGACGGCAAGGTTGATGTGATTATCCCTGGTCCGAATCACCAGACCACTGTCTATGGCGAGGTGTTTGAGAAGAATGTTCGGCATCCGGCCCGGGGCGGGTATTATGACGAGGGTTATGATGACGCTCCGTCTTTCCAGCCCGGCCGGGCGCTCCAGGAGGCCACAGCCGGCGCTATTGATAATGCCCTCGTTGTTTTTACCAGCCAGACAGGCGAACGGACAGAAAAAACAACGCCCTTCACCGGCAAATTTACCATAATTCTGCCGGCCGGCACCTATAAGGTAACCGTGGAGAAATCCGGATTCCAGAAATGGGAGAAGGACCTGGTTATTCCGCTGGCTACGGCCGAACTCTGGCAATGGGAAATACCGGACGTGATTGCCGAGCAGGTTTTGGTCGATGATATGGCACGCCAGAATCTGGGTGCCCCGGATGTAATGACCCTGGAAATCGGGATGACTAAATGACTTTTATTGCCCGCCGAACTTGGTGGTGGCGTAATCACCGGCAATGCCTGGACCGATAGACATCCAGGAGCCAATCATATTGAGGTGGTGTCCATAACTCCAGTACCAGGCGGTAAAATACCCGACAGGACTGCCTTGTCCTGTGGCGCAATTCTCGCCGAGCGGTCCGCTGTAGCCCTCGGCCGCGGCGCGGCTTGAAGGCGTGCCGTCGCCTATCCCGTCGTGCGCCAGTTGCCCGACGGATTGCATATGCTGGCTGTGCTTGCGCGCCGCTTTGGCCAACAGGTCGTTAATCCGGTAGGCCTGCAGGCCCAGCATAATGCGGTATTCGTTTATTACCTTGACCATTTCTATTTCCGCGCTATCGGCCGTTTTGTTTGCCTCATTTTCCTTCATTATCTTTTGGTTGAGTTCTATCATCCGGGCTTCGGTTTTATTGAGAGGAAAATTCCTGACGTCCAGCGATGAGCCGCTCACTAATGTGGCCAGGATATCCGTGTCGTCCTCGGTATTTTCCTCGTCTTTGGTTTTTGGCTTGGCTGTATGTTTTTTCAGTTCGGCGTCCGTGAATTTGAGCATTTCCGCCATCTGGTTCAGCGATTTGTCTATTTCCAGCGCCTTGATGGCCGGTTTTTCCCAGATGGCGCGGACGGCCTTGACTTTCTCGTCCATCTCCTTACTCGTCACCGGCTTTGGGCTGTCCGCCGCGCTCGGCTTACCCGTCCGGATTTCCTTGAGCGCCTCTTTGCGCTTCTCGTTGAGTTCCTTTTTCAGTTTGCTTAATTGCTCCAGGTTGTTGGGAACGAGTTTCTTCTGGATGGTCGTCTTGAGTTCGGAGGTCTTATGCTCAAGGGCGCTGACGATGATTTTTTTAATCTCTAATTTCTGGGATGAGTAGGCGCTCATCATCTGCTCAAGCCCCTCGTATGATTTCTCCAATTCCTGGATTTTGCTTGTTGCGGCAATCTTATTGGCCAGGGCTGTGGCGTTTTCTATATTTATGAAGGCGGTTTTTTCCTCGGGCGTCAGCCACTTGTTTTTATAGATGATAAATCCGCCCTGGGGTATTTCCTTTCCGCTATAACGCGACAACAGGGCGTCCAGTTCCGGCTTGCGCTTCGCTGATTTCTGGTGCAACAGATTCAGGGCCTCAAATGCATAATCCATTAATTTGTGCTCCAGGCAGAAAACAGCCGCGCCGTCCGGTTCGGAGGTGGTCAGCCAGGTCATTTTATACAATGAATACATTTCCTCAGGGTTGAGCGTGGACCATTTGACCGCCTTTCCCGAGACGGTGAATTCATTGTTGTTGGCATTGGAAACCGCGCCCTGGATGTTAAGCCGGGTGATTGAAACGGCTCGTCCGTTTATCTTACTGACCAACTTGCCGAAAATGGCCGCCTCTTTCTCCATATCGGCCATTTTCTCTGAAAGAGTTCCGCTAACCCTGGGATAACACTCTTCCATTATTTTGAGCGCCTCGGTTGATTTCTGGATGGCGGTCTGGTAGTTATAACCATTGGATAACTGGGCGACCTCGCCCAATATTTTTTCGGATGTCTTTTTAGCCAATGTCTTTTTCTCGGTATCCTGGACACGCAGTTTATCAATGGCCGTTACCTCGGAGTTCAGTTGCACAAGGTAATCCGTTCCCTGGAAACGGGTCAGGTTAGAGAGGTATAGGTCTTTTGCTTTTTGGTATTCATTCTTGTCAGCCAGTTCCCGTCCCCGGCTGATGATGGACTCAAAATCCGCCTTTGCCTTCTGGTTCACTGCGGCAATTTCTTTTGCGGCCAATTTCTTGATGGCCGTGTCACCGGACTTGGCTGTGATATTGGTATACCGCGCAATAATGCGGCCGTAATTGCCTGAAGCGAGGTCGGATTGGTTCTGTGCCTGCGCCTTTTCCAGGTCGTTCAGGAGCGATATTCTTTCATTTACCTGTTGCTCCACGCTGGTTGCCGATGCCGCGCCGGCAATGCCCTCGTATTTGCTCCGCATTACTTTAAGTTCAGATGTGTCCTTGGTTTCTTTTTCCGCCTGTTCCAGCATCTTTTTTGCCGTTTCATCCTTCTGTTTGGCCTGCTCCAAGAATGCTATCTTCTTTTCAAGATAGTTCTTTTCGCTTTCTGTCGTTTCGCCGCTATGCTGATTAAGAAATTCCTGGCATTTGTTCATCGCCTCCGCATAACGGTATTCGTTGGTGAGGGAATTAACCTCTGTCCTTAGTTTATTCATTACGTACTGCAGTTTGGACGGTTGTTCGTCCGGAGCGGTCTGGGCGGTATCTTCATTCCGGGGATGGGTTGTTTCTTCGGTGGTGCGCTGTTGCGAACGCACAACAAAGAATAAGACCAAAGCTGCCAGCACGGCCGCCGCCGCAACATAAGGCAGGGCGCTGGTGCGGGGCGACATACGCAGTGCGCGGGTTACGGGTCTGGTTCCGTTTACGGTAATGTGCGCTGGTTGCGCGGCTTTTTGCGGCGGTGTTTCCTTTGTCTTTTCTTCTTTCTGCCCGCCTGGCAGAAGCAATTCAAATACTATGTGGGTCCTTCCGATACGGATTTTATCGCCTGCCGCCAGCAGGTGCGAGGCGACCTTCTGCTCGTTGACATAGACGCCGTTGGAACTATTCTGGTCGACTATTTCGTATTTGCCGTCTTTGTATTCAATCCGGCAGTGTTCGCGGGAGAGTTTGACATCAGAAGGCAGCGCAACGGTGTTCTTGGGGTCTCGGCCAAAGGTTATTGCTTTCTCTTTTAATGCGATGATTTCTTCCTGGCCCTCTGAATTGGTTATCCTTAACAGGGGCGTTTTTTCCAACGCTTTGATAATCCTCTCGTTCAGACCGTCTGCAACCGTGACGCCTCCGGCCATTTTCTCCTTGAGCAGTTTGTCCAGTTCCTTCTCGGCAATGACCTTGGTTGCGCAGGCCATACAGTATTCAAGATGGCTGTTGAACTCGA
>JBFMDM010000065.1:0-12456 GCA_040753835.1 Planctomycetota bacterium | reverse complement strand
GGAGCGTGTCCAAAAACTAAGATACTCGTTCATTAGTAGTAGGCAATATTAAAATATTATACAACATATAGTATATCTTGGCGCCAAAAATAGAGTTTTTAGACACGCTCCACACACCATCCCAGCAATCCCTTTATTCATAAGGTTTTCAAGGACTCGCTTTTGTAAACCACGCCTTTAACTTTTATATCTGCCGTTTTCCTAAAACTGCCCCCTGCAAGCCAGCATTTTCGCCCCTTTCCGCCTGCGGTGTGTCACCGAACCGAGTCCAACTGGCTCTAAATCTCTTTTTCTATCACCTCTATTTCCTTAAGGTCAATGATTCCCAACCGGTAATTCTGGCCGGCGCAGGTCTCCAGGTAATCGGAGCGTAATGGCGGTGTGTCCGGCAGGACCTTGTCACGGTGTTTCTGGATAACCCCCTGGGCCACGATATCAACCGCGACCGGGTCAAGGCCGGCGATGATAGCGTTGCAATTCCAGTGATAGCGCTGGTCCTCGGCAGGACCGCCATTATACAGCGGATATATCGCATCGCAGACAACCAGTTTGGTCTTGCTCTTTATGGGCTTGATATTATAGACATCGGCCGCGCCGGGATTGCAGTCCTTGTCGTATAACGCCCTGGTGTTTTCATCGGTTATCTCAACCGCCCCGTACATATTCATTATCGCATTGCTTACCCCTGTATGCTCCTTAAACTTGAATGTCTTCAGGGACGGCATATTAACCAGGACAGTGCACATCCTGGAAGCAATATTAGACACACGGGTCTGGGCCGAACCGATTGTAACCGGACTGTCGTCAAATCCGGTCATCGGCTTGCTCAGGCGCTGGACCCGCCTGGTATTGGTGGCAAGGCATCTGATATCCACCTTGCTCTCCTTGATGGTGTATCCGGCCTGTTCCATCTCGTCCGCGGCCCGGTCCCAGATGATGACGTTGTTCTCCTTGACGCCGGCCTTTATCAGGAATTCAGCCAGGCCATAAGCCACTTCCGGCCGGGTGGAGTTATTCTTGTCGCCTAAATAGGTATTGACCTTGATGCCAACCGTGTCCTTTGGAGAAATGATTGACTGGAGCAATTCATCGCCCGAGTTGCCGTCTGAGAGCGAGCGCAGGGCCTCATAGACCGTCTGCTTGACCTCTATCCTGCCTACCTGCCCGACCTGCTGGTCGTTCGGGCGGGTCTTCCCTTCTGAATTCCTCATCTGCTTGTTCCTTATTATCACCACCCTGGTTTTATAAGGAGCCGCAAAGAGGCCTGAGCCAGACCTGCCGGGCAGGATAAACAAACCCACGCCGCTGATTGCCGCTAATCTCAGGAATGTGCGTCTTTCCATAACTGCATAATATACCAAATATCTTCATCCAGTCAAGATTTTATTTGACTCGCCCGCATTTCATTGTTATAGTGTAGCGCAACGAGAGGAGTAATCATATGTTAAAAAGGTTTATAGTATTGATATGCCTCCTTGCCTCAACCGGTTGCACTGCCCCGCCGCCGCCAGAAGTAGAGGTGTTTGTCCCTCCGGTCTTCAGCGCCAGGCCGGACCTCATCATTATTGACTCTGCGCCGGACGTCTATTATGTCAGGGGATACGCCAATATCTTCTTTTACAGCGGCTCGTGGTACTATTTCTACAATAATGTCTGGCATATAAGCCAGTCGTACAACGGACCCTGGGGTATTATTGAGACGCACCGCCTGCCGGTCCGGTTCGGCCAGATACCGCCCGGACACCTTAGGATGCCGCCCAGCCAGGCAAAACCCAAGCCCGACCGCGACCGGAATCCACCCCAACGGCTCAGGGACGACGATAACGACGGCCCGCCGGGCCACCGGAGAAAAGGCAAATAGATGAGAAAATCTATCGTGTTTCTGTTAATGCTGGGATGCATTGTTGCAGTTCTGCAGATAGGCCCGGCCTTGGATATATCAGCGGACAAGCCCGCAGGTCATGCCGAAGGCAGATCAGCCTCTGGCGTTGACAGTCCCGCTAATAGGGACAAGCCCAAACCGCTCAAGGAAGACAGGGAAAAACCCAAACACGACAAAAGCGATCCCAAACCCTCTAAATCAGAGGATAAGAGCAGATTAAAGGATTTTTCCGAACCATATAAAGACAAAGACGCAAAACACGGCAAGAAATCATACGACAGCAGCTATGACTCCGATGATTATGATAATGATAGCGGCGATTTCTGGGACGAGTTCTGGGCGGACTTGTTCAGCGATATCTTCAGCGCCCTTATATTCGGCGACTTCGGATACCGCTACAGTTCCTGCCCGTACAACAAACCCCAACAACCCCAGCCGGGAATCTATGTCTCCACTAACAACGAATTGGGCAATATGACCGCATTCCAGTTCCGAACCTATTACAATACGGTTGACAGTAACATCAAATCCTACGGATTATACGGCAAATTGCTGTTCCCCTCCAGTTGGACCTGGGATATGGAGAATAATCACTACACGGAAGATGTCGGCAATAATAACGTCTCAATGAATTACTTTACCACCCATTTTAACACCATCGGCCTGACGCCGAATACCAACTTTGTCACCGAGGTCGGATTCGGGCTGGCATTCCTGACCGATGCGGCTGACGAGGTGCACAGCAGCGGTTCATTCCAGGTCAGGGCCGATTATTTCCCGGCCGAGCCCTGGAGCATCCGCACCTCGGCCAGTTTTGCCTCGCCGTCCGATGTCCGAACCACCAACTTTGATGCGACCATCGGCTGGCACAGCAGTTCGCTGGAGATATTCGGCGGGTATCATTCACTGATAAACGACAAGGCACTGAATCTTAACGGCCCCACCTTCGGTATGGCGCTGTGGTTTTAGCGGATGGTGGGCAGTACAGGACTCGAACCTGTGACCTCTTGGGTGTGATCCAAGCGCTCTACCAACTGAGCTAACTGCCCGGATATTACAGGCAGGTCTTACTTGGAAACTTCCTTTTTGTCCTCGTCCCTGTTGTCCTTGACATCCTCGTCGCCTTCGCGCATGCCCTTCTTGAATTCATTGGCCGACTTGCCTAACGACCGGGCGATTTGCGGTATCTTGGTGGCGCCGAAGAGCAGGACCAGGATTATCAGTATGATTATTAATTCCGTCATCCCGATATTCTGGAACAGTCCTAACATAGCATTTTCCTCCGCAATGTTACCGATATTAAATTTGATTTATGCCGTAATTTAATATATTATTACCACCTATGCAAGATAATAAGGATAATTTCCAGCCCTATATCAAGGCCGGACAGTCCATCAGCGAATTCAGCGTCCGGGCCATTATCCTGGGCATCATCCTGGCCGTCGTCTTCGGCGCGGCCAATGCCTATGTGGGGCTAAAAGTCGGGATGACCGTCTCGGCCTCTATCCCGGCCGCGGTGATTTCAATGGCCATCCTGCGCGGCGTCCTGCGCAAGGGCACGGTCCTGGAAAATAACATGGTCCAGACCATCGGCTCGTCCGGCGAATCACTGGCCGCCGGCGTCATCTTCACCGTCCCGGCCCTGATATTCCTCGGCGTCTCGCCTTCCATACTGGAAATCTTCATAATGTCCGCCCTGGGCGGATGTCTGGGCATCCTCTTTATGATTCCCTTGCGGAAGTACCTGATAGTCCGAGAGCACTCCACCCTGCCCTATCCTGAAGGCACGGCCTGCGCCAAAATCCTGGTGGCCGGACAGGAAGGCGGTTCAAAGGCCAAACTGGTCTTCGGCGGCGTCATCATCGGCGGGCTCTATAAATTCCTGATGATTGGCCTGGGACTCTGGAAGGACGTGGTCGGATTTAAACTAAAACTGTCCAACAATCCAGCGGTCCAAACCTCATTAGGCGCCGAGGTCACGCCGATTCTCTTAGGCGTAGGTTATATCATCGGACTGCGCATTGCCGCCCTGATGTTTGCCGGCGCGGTACTGGGCTGGCTGGTCCTCATCCCGATAATCCAGTTCATCGGCGCCAACCTGACTGCGGCAGTTCCGCCGGCCACCAACCAGATTAACCAACTCGATGCCACTGGAATCTGGAAAGCATACGTCAGATACATCGGTGCAGGCGCGGTACTGCTGGGCGGCATCGTGAGTTTACTCAAGTCACTGCCCATCGTTATCAGTTCTATCAAGCAGGGCTTCAGTAAACTCTTTAATAAACAAGCAGAATCAACCGTCTGCAGGACTGATAACGATATCAAATTCAAGTATATCGTCCTCATCTCCGTATTGACAATAATTGGCGCCATTGCCTATCTGGTCTTCTACAAACCGGACTCATCCTGGCCCAAGGGACTAATCGGCGTCCTGCTGATAATGGTCCTGGGCGGACTGTTCATCACGGTCGCCTCGCGAATTGTCGGCATTGTCGGCTCATCCTCCAGCCCGGTTTCTGGTATGACCATCACCACGTTGGTCGTGGTCTCGCTGATATTTGTGGCCTTCGGCTGGACCAACGAAAGCAGTATGATTATAGCCATGTCTATCGGCGCTATTGTCTGCATTGCGGTCTGCATGGCCGGCGACATCTCCCAGGACCTCAAGACCGGCTATCTGGTCGGCGCCACGCCTTATAAACAGCAGATTGCCGAATTTATCGGAGTCCTGGCCCCAGCCCTGGTCATCGCCTGGGTACTTCTGCTGTTGCATACAACATACGGTCTTGGGTCCGAGGGACAATTACAGGCGCCCCAGGCCACCCTGATGCATATCATCGTCAAGGGCGTCATCTCGCAGGAACTGCCCTGGGTGCTCCTGCTCATCGGCATATTCATCGGCGCCTGCATAGAGTTCATGGGCATATCGTCCCTGCCCTTTGCCATCGGGCTCTATCTGCCCTTTACCCTGTCCGCGCCGATTATTATCGGCGGGCTGGTGGCCGGACTGGTCTCGGCTACCACCAAGAAAGATGAGTTTGAACAAACCAACGAGAAAGGAATCCTGTTCAGTTCCGGATTAGTGGCCGGTGATGCCCTGATTGGCATCATCCTGGCCCTGCTGGCATCTGTTTCAGTTGACAAAGTGCTCAAACTCAGGGATGAAATCCCGGACGGACCAATGGAATCGTTGCTGGGATTCGGACTCTTTATAGCGCTGGCCATTGGGCTGATAGTGATTGTTAAATTAAAAGGTAGCCCGCCTGAGGCGGGTCTAACTGGCTGTAACGACCTACGGTCTAACAGCCAGTAAGAAAAGGATAACTATGCCAACCAACGACATCAAGAAAGTATTCAAACGTATTGAGCAACTCCAACCCGAGATGATTCGCCTGCAGGCCGGACTGACCGCCATTCCGGCGCTCTCGCCGATAAATAAAGGCATCGGCGAGGTGAAAAAGGCCGAGCATCTCAAAAAGGCACTCAAGCAATTGGGGTTCAGCAATATTGAAGAATACCGCGCGCCTGATAAATCAACGCCCTGCGGATACCGGCCTAACCTGATTACCCGGGTCAAGGGCAAAAACCACTCCAAAACCATCTGGCTCATCAGCCATATAGATATTGTCCCGCCCGGCGCCCGGAACCTCTGGCTGACTGACCCATATAAAACCGTGGTCAAGGACGGCAAGGTATTCGGCCGGGGGACCGAGGATAACCAGCAGGCCATCGTCACCTCCATCTTTGCGGCCAAGGCACTGAAGGACCTGAATCTGGTGCCGGAATACGACGTCGCCCTAGGATTCTTGGCTGATGAGGAAACCGGAAGCCATTTTGGAGTCCAATGGCTGTTGGACCACAAGAAACTATTCCGGAAACAGGATATCATCATCGTGCCGGACAGCGGGAGCCCGGACAGCCGCGAGATTGAGATTGCCGAGAAATCCATCCTCTGGCTTAAGGTCACTATCAAGGGCAAACAGTGCCACGCCTCTATGCCCCATAAAGGAGTCAATGCCCATCGGGCCGGCACGTATCTGCTCTGCCAACTGGATGAAGTTCTGCACAGGCAGTTCAAACTCAAAGACCGGCTGTTCAATCCGGCGGTTTCCACCTTTGAGCCGACCCGGAAAGACGCCAATGTGGAGAACGTCAATACCATTCCGGGCGAGGATGTATTCTACTTTGATTGCCGGATACTGCCTAAATACAAACCCGAGCACATCAAGCGGATATTCCGGCAGGAGGCGGCCAAGGTGGCAAAGAGATTCAAGGCCAGGATTACCGTAGAGCCGGTCAACGAGTCGGCGTCGTCCTATACCGCGCCGTCTGCCGAGGCGGTCAAAATGCTGGGCGCGTCAATTAAATATGTCACGGGCAAGAAACCGGTGCTGGTCGGAATCGGCGGCGGAACCTTTGCGGCGCATTTCAGGCAACACGGATACCCGGCCGTGGTCTGGTCAACCTTGGGCGAGCGCGCACACCAACCCAATGAATACTGCCTGATTAAGAATATGCTGACCGATGCCAAGGTCTTCGCGCATTTAATAACTTCTGCCACGAAGGCACAAAGACACCAAGAATAAATTAACGGTTTGTTTTCTTCGTGCATTAGTGTCTTGGTGGCTAATCTTATATGTTATTTTATTCTTTCAAGAACTATCTCAAGGACAAATTCCCAGGCCTGAAGGTCTATAAGATTGCCCTGGATGCCGGATTTACCTGTCCGCATAGAACTTCTGATACAAGGACAGGCGGATGCATCTATTGCGAGAACCGCTCATTCAGCCCTTATGCCAAACTCTCGCCCCGGCCGCCCATTAGGGAGCAAATCGCCCGGGCAATGGAATTCTACCGCCAACGCCATAAGGCGGACAAATTCATCATTTACTTCCAGGCATATACCAATACATTAGGACCGGTTGATAAATTAAAGGCGCTCTATGACGAGGCGCTTTCCGCACCGGATGTGGTGGGCCTGTCCATCGGCACCAGGCCTGATTGCGTCCCGGACCAAACCCTTGACCTGATTACCGGATATACAAAGAGGCCTGCCCGACCGGACGGTAGTTCGGGCGGGTATGACGTCTGGCTGGAATACGGACTGCAATCCGCTAATGACAAGACACTGGAATTCATCAACCGTGGCCATAAATACGCTGATTTTGAGGATGCGGTCAAGCGGACTAAGGAACGCGGTACCCGCCTGACCGAGCCAGTCGGGCAGGTCTCCATTGCCGCGCATCTGATATTGGGGTTACCTGGGGAAACCAAAGACGATATGCTCTATTCCGTGCAGAAAGTAATTGATTTGGGAATAGACGGCATTAAACTCCACCACCTCTACGTTGCCCAGAACACCAAACTGGCTAAACTGTATGCTGAAGGTAACATCAAAGTATTCACATTAGCCGAATACATCCCTTTGGTCTGCGATGTCATAGAACGCCTGCCTCCTAAAATGGTCATCATCCGCACCACCGGTGAACTGAGCGGCGAGTACTTAATTGCGCCCAAATGGAATGTCAGCAAAAGCGCGATTATCCGGATGATTGAAAAGGAACTCACCCACCGCGGCTCTTATCAGGGAAAAAAATCACCATCTGCACCACATCTATAACGCGTTTTTTACCCGCCCACAAAATAAGCCCGAAAAAACTTGGATTTTATATTCAACCGTCTATACTGTCAGAACTTATTTTACCTTTAGAAGGAGTTGAACTATGTTTAAGATACTTGCCAAGGAGGTGCTTTCGGATTGCGTCTATAAACTGGTCATTGAAGCGCCGCGGATTGCCAAGGCCCGCAAGGCCGGGCAATTCGTGGTCCTACGCATAGACGAAAACGGGGAACGGGTACCCCTGACCATCTGCGATGCTGATGTCGTCCGGGGCACTCTTACCATCGTCTTCCAGGCCGTGGGCAAATCCACCATGCAACTGGGCCAGATGGAGCCGGGCCAGAATATTCACGACCTGGTCGGACCGATGGGAAAGGCCACGCACATTGAGAAATACGGCACCGTGGTCTGCGTGGGAGGCGGCATCGGCATTGCGCCGGTCTACCCCATCGCCCAGGCCATGCGCCTGGCCGGCAACAAGGTCATCTCGCTCATCGGCGCGCGCACCAAAAACCTGCTCATCCTGGAAAAGGAGATGGCCAAGGTCTCTGATGAACTCATGGTCGCTACAGACGACGGCTCTTATGCCATCAAGGGATTTACCTCGGACCTGCTCAAACAGGTTATGGCCCGCGGAATCAAGGTGGACCTGGCTGTGGCTATCGGCCCGGTGCCGATGATGAAGGCCATGGCCAACCTGACCAAGACATACAATCTCAAGACCATGGTCAGCTTAAATCCGATTATGCTCGATGCCACCGGCATGTGCGGTGTCTGCCGGGTGACGGTCGGCGGCAAGACCCAGTTCGCCTGCGTGGACGGCCCGGAATTTGACGGGCATCTGGTGGACTTTGACGAGCTCCAGAAACGGCTCAAGACCTATAACAGCCAGGAAAAGACGGCCGTGGAGAAATTCCAGCATAGCCCGAGTTGTATTGATTTGGCTATGGCCGCGCAGAAACAGACCAAGTAGAATGTAGCCCCGCCATACGGCGGGGTCTAACTGGCTGTAACGACCTGCGGTCTAACAGCCAGTAAGAAAAGGATTATTATGCCTAAAGAGAAGATTGAACGCCAAAAAATGCCGGAGCAGAAGCCGCACGAGCGCATCAAAAACTTCAACGAAGTCCCGTTCGGATTCCCAGAAGAAATAGCAATGAAAGAGGCCAAGCGCTGCCTGCAGTGCAAAAAACCGGCCTGCGTCAAGGGCTGTCCGGTTGAGGTGGGCATCCCGGAATTCATCAAACTAGTGGCCGAAGGCAAATTCGTGGAGGCGGCCCGCAAGATAAAGTCCACCAATGCCCTGCCGGCGGTCTGCGGCCGGGTCTGCCCCCAGGAGAACCAGTGCGAGAAGGTCTGCATCGTGGGCAAGAAAGACAAGCCGGTGGCCATCGGCTCTTTGGAACGATTCGCCAGCGATTTTGAACGCAACAGCAATGCCGTCAAACTGCCTGATATCCCGGAGAAAAAGAACCGCAAGGTGGCCGTGGTCGGCTCCGGCCCGGCCGGACTGACCTGCGCCGGCGATTTGGCGCTCAAGGGCTATGACGTGACCATCTTTGAGGCGCTCCATAAAACCGGCGGCGTCCTGGTCTATGGCATCCCGGAATTCCGCCTGCCCAAGGTGATTGTCCAGGCCGAGGTGAATTACCTGACTATGCTCGGCGTCAAGGTGGAAACCAATATGCTCATCGGCAAGGTGGCCACACTAACCGACCTGTTCAAGGAGGGCTACAAGGCCGCCTTTGTCGGCACCGGCGCCGGACTACCCCTGTTCCTGAATATCCCGGGCGAGAACCTTATCGGCGTATTGTCGGCTAATGAGTATCTTACCAGGGTCAACCTGATGAAGGCCTACCTGTTCCCTGAATACGACACGCCCATGGTCAAGAGCAAAAAGGTGGCCGTGGTCGGCGCTGGCAACGTGGCAATGGATTCGGCCCGGACCGCCCTGCGTCTGGGCGCGGAAAAGGTCTATATCGTCTACCGCCGCTCGCCTGATGAAATGCCGGCCCGCAAGGAAGAGATTCATCACGCGCAGGAGGAAGGTATTGATTTCCAACTGCTCACCAACCCTATAGAGATTCTGGGCAAGGACGGATGCGTGTGCGGGATGAAGTGCATGAAAATGGAATTAGGCGCGCCGGATGAATCAGGCCGGCGCCGGCCGATTCCCATCAAGGGCTCGGAATTTGAAATAGAGGCCGATACAGTTGTGATGGCTATCGGCAACGGGCCAAACCCGCTATTGTTAAAGGCCACGCCTGAGATTGAACTGAATAAATGGGGCAATATCAATGCCAATCCGGAAACGCTGGCCACCACGATGAAGGGCGTCTATGCCGGCGGCGATATCGTTACCGGCGCGGCCACGGTGATAGAGGCAATGGGACAGGGGAAAATAGCGGCGCGGTCGATTGATAAGTATCTTACTGGCAGTTAACGACAAAGGAGTGTTACTGCCAGTTATCCCGTAACGGAGTGAAGGGGTGACGAGTTAATACTCTTCTCTGCCCGAACGCAATTTCTTCTTAAGAGAATGACGTTTCTTGGCCTCCAGCCGTTTTAGGCGCGCAGCCCGGGATGGCCGGCGTTTCTGGCGGCGAATCTTTTCCATCTCCCGGCGCTTTTCCTCTACTTGTCTGCGATACAGGTCTTCTATCCGCTTTGCCAGAATCTGCCGGGCCAGGATGCGGTTGGCGGCTTGCGAGCGCTGTGTCTGGCATTTGACCTCAATACCGGTCGGGATATGCTTGAGATAGACGCAGGACGCGGTCTTGTTGACATGCTGGCCCCCCGGACCGCCGGACGAAATGAACGATTCCCTGATGTCCTTGTCCGAAATGCCGAGTTTAGCCATTTGCTTGGCGATGTTTTCCATTGCTATTCGTTATACGCTCTACGCGCTACGCTTTATGTTGGCTATGTCTATCAAAAGACGCAACCGTTCCTCGGCTTGCGCGTCCTGAAGCCCGCCCAGTCCGCAGGAGGGGGTCATGATTGACTGCTTCATCAGGCGCTCTTTGTCCACCCCCCTTTTGACCAGTTCAGCCAGCCCTTTATCAACTATCGCGGACAGATCCTTGGCTGATGGCAGTCCGTCTATCATAATGGACGGCACAATTCCCCAGGCAATCGCACCATCCCGGTCAATATATTCCCGGACATTATCCGCATAGAGCATTAATTTGTCCATAAACCCGTAGGCGTCAAAGTTCAGGATGTCTATGGGCGTCTCCATTATCATCGCCCAGTCAGTGTTCCCACAGCAGTGTATGCCGACTAAGGCGCCGTCATTGTGGATAGCGTCTATCACCTCGGTCAACTGTTTGATAACAATCTCGCGGCTCAGAGGCACAAAGGCCGAGCCATAGCCCATCAAATACGGCTCATCCAGAAAGATGATGCTCTTTAATCCCAAGTCGCTAAACTTCTTAATCTGCCAGCGCGTCTTCATTATCAGATTCTTAATCAGGACGTCTGACAGCAGTGAATTGTGCATAATCGCCTTGCCGTCCTTGTCCGTGACCAGGGCTCCGAAAGTCAGCGGCCCGCTTATCTGGCCCTTGACATACAGGGGCTTCAGTTTCCTGGACTTAATCTGTCTGAGCAGTTCGTGGAAACCCGAGGCGTAATCTTCGGACATGGCAAAGGCGTCCGGATTACCGGACAGGTATCTTTCGTAGAAATCGGCCGTTTCCTTTTCCATGGTCTCGGATTCGGTGTCTATATAGAACAACCTTTCCCGCTCATCAATCACCAGTGCCGGCAGCCCTTCGCTGAACTGTGTGCCCATGCCCTCCATAAAATTCCTCTGGGGCAGTTGGGGCCAGAAAGGGATATCCTTGAGGTATTTCAGGACCAGATGAACCGCCTCCTTGGCGTCGATATATGGAATACTGCCGATACCGGTTGGAAGAAAGTTGAAGTTCATCAAATAGTAATAATTCTAATCCCGCTGCGGCGGGATAAGAAACTGTAATGCTCCTGCGTCGCTAACAGTTTCTAATGGGCCCGGCCCGACTCGAACGGGCAACCAACGGATTATGAGTCCGCTGCGCTACCATTGCGCTACGGGCCCAACTCATTATCTACAAAGCATTTATAACAAATAACAATTTTGGGTCTTCCCATGTTGCATTAGTACTGCAACCTACAAACTTTTGACATACTATAATTTCCTGAAGACCTTTGTCAAGTTTTCTCTCAACATTGTATCAAAAAACTATGGACATTTTACTGCCCTATACCTGGCTATTCCTATCCAGCAAATAGTAAAAATGCGTAAAATACTATTCCATCACTAATTCAGAAATGCTAACTGATGAGAAATGCAGAATAGGTCATTCAGTATTCGCGCCATCATTCGTATAAACGCGCCCTTTACCCCCACACCCCGCCCTATTCAGTTGGAACGGGGTGTGGGGGTAAATCTAAACTTAATACTTCGCCGTTAATCTTACAAACGCCCCCTTAACCTTATAGTCACGCCCTAATGTGGTCAGGTCATCCAAGAAGTCAACCATATTGTACCATAATCCAAACATCAGGTTGTTGCCCACCTCACTCTTTGTCCATCTCCAACACTATTCCGGTCTTCTGGTCGTCCGCTATACTTACGCTCAGCATACGGTATTCCAACCCAAGAGTCCATTTGTCCAGTATCTTACTTTCGGATACCAGCCGGTAGTTAAACCTCAGCGCTACTAATGACATGTCCTTGTCCAGTTCAGGCAGGTTGCTCACGTTCTCTATGTTCTTCCTGTATGCCAGTTTCTCCACGAGTTGCAGTTGTTTCGTAATGTCCATTGCCCCTTCCACTGCCAGGACCATCGCACTGGTCTCGGTCGTCACCCCCTGCGGTATGCTCTGCGCCGGCGTCGCCTGCTCCTCAAGGTAATTCAGTTTTCCTATGAAGTTATACTTATCATACTTCACCGGCCTGTAGGCAAAC
>JBFMDM010000064.1:0-12489 GCA_040753835.1 Planctomycetota bacterium | reverse complement strand
AGAGCATCCAGGCACCAAATTCCTGCACAAGGACAAATTCACCTGCGGGCTGGGTAGGTTTTTCCCGATTGACTATAAACCGCCGGCTGAAGAGCCGGATAATGAATATCCCTTTATCCTGACCACAGGCCGGACGCTTTATCATTACCACACCGGCTCAATGACCAGACGCTCCACCGGGCCGGCCTTTGTGGTGCCTGAGCCGTATGTGGAGATTAATCCGGCTGATGCCGAAAGAATCGGCGCGGCAAGAGGCGAAAGGATAATAATTACTTCGCGGCGCGGCTCTATCACTATCAAGGCGGATATTACCGAGCGGGTGCCAGCCGGCACGGTCTTTATCCCGTTCCACTTTGCCGAGGGGCCGGCAAATATCCTGACCAATGCGGCCATTGACCCGGTCGCCAAGATACCGGAGTTCAAGGTCTGCGCAGTACGTATAAGTAAAGAACAATAGAAATTCTTGATATATTTAAGGGCAAATGATAATTACTATCATGCTGCTGCAGCAATAAACTATAACCATTATCTTGGCTAACTTTGATTAGGCGAGTTTATGAATTCCACTGACAAGATAAGCGAACAACTCATCAGCGAAATCTCCCAGTTGCGCAAGCAAATCGCCGACCTGGAAAAGGCGGAGCAGGAACGCAACCGGATGGTGGAGACGCTCCGGAAAGAACGTGATTTCTCATCCGCAATCGTTGAAACCGTTGGCGCCCTGGTAGTAGTCCTTGACCGCCAAGGCCGAATCGTTTCATTCAATAAAACCTGCGAAGAGGTTACCGGCTATACATCAAAAGAGGTATTCACAAAGAATGTCTGGGATGTCTTTATCATCCCCGAAGAAGTAAAACAGGTTAAAGACGTCTTCGGCAACCTGGTCGGCACGAAATTACCCAGCAAGTTTGAGAACTACTGGGTCACCAAGGACGGCCGGCGCCGCCTGATTGCCTGGTCTAATTCGGTCCTGCTGGACGACAACAATTCGGTTGAATTTATCATCGGCACCGGCATTGACATCACCGAACGCAGAGAAGCCATAAAATCTCTTAAGGAATCCGAGGAAAAATACCGCACGATGATAGAAAACTCGCTGGATATGATATGGACGTTTGACGCCCAGGGAACTTTTACCTTCGTCAACCAGCAGATAACCTCATTGCTCGGCTATAAGATTGAGGACATCCGGGGCAAACCTTTCGGGCCGTACATTTACCCAGACGACATAAAAATCGCCAATGAGGCATTTCAGAATACAATGGGCGGCAAACCACAGCAGAAAATCATGCGGATTTATAAATCAGACCGGACATTATTCACGATGCTGTTCACCCTGGCGCCAGTCTATAAAGAGGGTAAGGTTGTCGGCGGAGTCGGCTTCGGCGTTGATATTGGCACGCGCAAGTTGATGGAAGACGCCCTGCATGAAAGCGAAAAACGTTACCGAACCCTGGCTGAATCGGCCCACGATATGATTTTTATAGTCGGCCCGGATTTCCACATCCAGTATGTCAACCCCTTCGGCGCCAAGCAATTCAACACCGAACCATCAAAAGTTATCGGGAAACATCTTAAAGAATTCTTCCCTCATGACATTCAAAGGATGCAGGCCAACCTTCAGAAGGTGTATGACACGGCCCAGCCGCTTTATGTCAGCAATAAAACGCTCTACCCAAAGGGAATGCTGGAGATTGAAACCTGGCTGACGCCGATTATGGATTCAGCCAATAATAAGGTGGCTTCAGTTATGGGCATTGCCCGCGACATCAGCGACTGGAAAAAAAAACAGGACGAGATTATCCAGACCAAACAGACCCTGGAAACCGTTACCGGCGGCATCTCTGATTCCATATTCCTCATCTCCCGCGATTACGCCATTCTCTGGGCCAATGCCGCGGCGGAAAAGGAAACCGGCCGGCCTCTGAAGGAACTGGAGGGAAAACACTGCTACGAGGTCTCGCATAACCGCCAGACCCCCTGCGATGAGACCGAAGGTGTCTGCCCGATTACCGAAGTGCTGATAACCGGCCAGCCCTTAACCGTGGCGCATACCCATATTGACAAACAGGGCAAAAATAAGACAATAGAGGTCTCGGCCTACCCGATTAAAGACCGCAACGGCGAAATAATCCAATTCGTTCATATCGGCAGGGAAAAGGGAGCCCGGAAGCAAAAGAAATGACCGTGGCAGCGGTTAATCTTGCTTGAGCAACTGCAGGAGCCGCTGGTCCTGCTTGCTCTCAACAAAACTCAGGCCAGCCCGCTTGAATATCTCATCAGCGCCCCTTTCTACAAAGGCAATGCGCGAATTAAAGGCAATCGGTTCCTGTTCCTTTATGATAATATTGGTATAAAGCGGCTTGGATGACACCTTGCCTTCAGGGCAAATACCCCTGAAGAAGTTCTGGAATTCCGCCTTATCGTTATCAGCCGAACGGCCCGGGGCCGGCATAGCCGGTTCAACCATAAACCCGTGATTGCTCAAATCGGTTAGTGAACATTTGAGCCCGCTTTCGGCAGAGCGCGCCGAGGCGGATATCGCCACCGTATAAGTCAGCGCCTTGTGGAAAGTAACGCTCTCTGCATTGGGCGCGGACAGCGCATCATAAATCGTACCCATCAAACTGGCGCACCGGAACGGCCGCGGTATCATCGTTACCCCACACATAACCCCGGAATTCGGGTCATCGCATTTTTCACCCGGCTTATGTGCGGGGCGGGCATTTTGGATTGACTGCAAACTGTCCTGATGCTCAGTCAGAATAAGAATCGGCAGGTTGGGCAGGATTCCCTTTGCGCCTTTTAGGAATTCCTGGGTATCCTGATTGAGGCGCTCCACCTCCATCACCACCATATCAAACAAGGCGGTCTCCAGTTTCTTCATCGCTCCGGAAAAATCCTCGGAAAGCGAAACGCCGTAATAATTGCTGAGCATACTCTTCATTAATGCTCCGGTCTGCTGCAACTGGTCTACGATCAATATGTTCGGCATAAAAAATCCTTACTATGTTCCCTCATCTTATACTGGGCTGTTGATTTAACAATTGTTATACAGCCCAGTATAGTCGGCTGTATAATTAACTAATAAATCAACAGCCGACTGCGTTGAAAGTGATATATAATTATCGGCTTTTTCAGGGTGAAACTTGACCCAGTACATAAACTATGGTAATAATCCCAAGTAAGAAGTTTATTAGACAATTGTGTTCTTGCGCCTAATTGGCGAATCTATTTTTATGTGCTGGGTTGACCCTTTTATCTATCTGTAGTTATGAAAATTCCCCTGCTCGTATTAATCATAATGGACGGTTGGGGCGTAAATCCGCAGAAGGAAGGAAACGCCATCAAACTGGCCCGCACCCCCAATTTGAGCCAGTTCGAAAAGGAATATCCCCATACCGAACTGCTCTGCTCGGGCAATGCAGTCGGACTGCCTGAAGGTCTGATGGGCAACTCCGAGGTCGGACACCTCAATATCGGCGCAGGCCGGGTCGTCTGGCAGGAAATCACCAGGATTGACAACGCTATCAAAGACCGCTCGTTCTTCACCAATCCGGAATTAAGCGCAGCCATGGCGCACTGCAAAAAGCATAATAGCAATCTCCACTTAATCGGACTGGTCTCGGACGGCGGAGTGCATAGCTCAGACAACCACTACTTCGCCCTGCTGGAAATGGCTAAACAAAACGGCTTTACAACCGACAATCTTTACTTCCACGCAGTGATGGATGGACGCGACACGTCTCCGACCAGCGGCGTTGGCTATCTGGAAAAACTCCAATCCAGAATGGACTCACTTAAAACCGGCCGGATTGCCACTATCTGCGGCAGATATTTCCTGATGGACCGCGACAAGCGCTGGGACCGGGTGCAAAAGGCATACGATGCGCTCACCCTCGGAGAAGGCGTCAGGCACAGAGCCCCTATTGATGCCATAAAAGACGCCTATCTCAAGGGCGAGACCGATGAATTCATCAAACCCATCGTTATTGAAGAGAACAACCAACCCATTGGCTTGGTCAAAGACAACGACTCGGTCATCTTCTTCAACTTCCGCGCAGACCGGGCCAGGGAGATTACTCGCGCATTTACCGAATCGGACTTTCCGCCAAAGGCGGACCCGCCACAGGCGGGCAAGGAATTCCCGCGCCAGATATTCCCCAAAGTCCTATACACTACAATGACGCAATACGATGAGAACTTTACTCTGCCTGTGGCATTCAAGCCCGTAACTATGAAGAACATCCTGGGCGAGGTCCTCGCCAAAAACAACATCCGGCAACTGCGCATTGCCGAGACCGAGAAGTACGCGCACGTCACCTACTTCTTCAACGGCGGCGAAGAAAAACCCTTTGCGTTGGAAGACCGCAAACTCATCCCATCACCCAAGGTCGCGACTTATGATTTACAACCCGAGATGAGCGCGCCTGAGATTACCCGCAAGGTGCTGAAAGACATTGCGGAAGACGGACACGAGGTAATCATTATGAACTTTGCCAACTGCGATATGGTCGGGCACACCGGCGTGCTGGAGGCGGCCATCAAAGCGGTTGAAACCGTTGACGACGCAGTAAGCCTAATTGTTGAGGCAGCGCTAAAAAAGAATGGCGTGGTTATCGTCACGGCAGACCACGGCAACGCCGAGGAGATGATTGACCGACAGCACAACAACCAACCTCACACCTATCATACTACCAATATCGTGCCCTTTACTCTGGTCGGCGCCCAGTTTAAGGACATCCAACTGAAAAAAAACGGTAAACTCTCCGACATCGCACCGACCATATTAGATATTACCGGCATTCCCAAACCGCCTGAAATGGATGGTGTCAGTTTATTGGCTGGCAACGGCTAATAACATTATCTGCCTTGCAGGAAATAAACCATAAGGACCGAAATGTCGGCCGGTGAGACGCCGGCAATACGGTTTGCCTGGCCCAATGAAACCGGCCTGAACTTATTGAGTTGGGTCCTGGCCTCTTTGCTGAGATGGGTTATCCGGCTGTAGTCAAAATCCTGCGGCAGATGGTAATTCTCCATTTTCCTGGTCTGTTCAATCTGCCTTAACTGACGCTGGATATATCCTTCATACTTGGTCTCAATCTCCACCTGCTCGCGGATGTCGTCGGTCAAACCAAGATTACGCAGGGATACCGACTTGCGCTCTAATTCCCTGAGCGTAATCTCCGGCTGCTTGAGCAGTGTCTTCAGATTCTTAGTCCCCTTGTAGGTCCTGCCTAATTTATCAATTGTTTCTTTTATCAACCGCTCTTTATTCTCCAGATGTCTCTTTAGCGCCCTATCAAGCAATCCAAACCTATCTGCATAAGGCATCAGTCGCCGGTCAGCATTATCCGAACGCAGGAGCAGGCGGTATTCGGCCCGCGAGGTGAACATCCGGTATGGTTCGGTTGGGCCAAGTGTTACCAAATCATCTATCAGCACCCCTATATACGCCTCGTCGCGCCTGAGGATAAATGCCCGCCCGGCCGAATGACCCCTGTCGTTCGGGCGGGGCGGTTCTTTTCTAATCTTCAGGGCGGCATTGATGCCGGCCAGCAGACCCTGGGCCGCGGCCTCTTCATAACCCGAGGTCCCGTTTATCTGGCCGGCTACAAAGAGATTCTCCACCTTCTTTGCCTCCATGGTCGGTTTTATCTGATACGGCAGAACCACATCATATTCTATGGCGTATCCATAGCGAATGAACCTGGCATTATCCAATCCCCTGATAGAGCGCACCATTTCCTCCTGGACATCCTTAGGCAAACTGGTGGAGATGCCGTTGCAGTAAACCTCAGGAACATTGCGTCCCTCGGGCTCTAAGAAGACCTGATGCTGTTCCCGTCCGGCGAAGCGGACGATTTTATCCTCAATGGACGGACAATAGCGCGGACCCACGGCCTTAATCTGTCCGGTATAAAGTGGCGCCCGGTCAAGATTCCTCTTAATTACCTCGTGCGTCTTGGTATTAGTATGCGTGATATAACAGGGAACCTGCGATTGCCTAATCTTCTTTGTAGAATAAGAAAATGGTTTTGGCGCTTCATCGCCTGGCTGTTCCCTGAGGCAGGAGTAATCTATGCTCCTGGTATCCAGCCGGGGCGGGGTGCCGGTCTTCAAGCGGCCTAATTCCAGGCCGAGTTGCCGCAAACTATCGGAGATATTCTCTGCAGACGGCTCGTTGATTCTTCCGCCTTTTGCCTTGTCCTCGCCGATATGAATCAGGCCCTTCATAAAGGTGCCGGTGGTAAGGATGACGGCTTGGGCGTGATACTCAACCGAAGTTTTACCGGTCTGCCTGTCTGCCAGTTTGTCGGTTGAGGATTTGCCTTTGACGCCCATAACCTTGCCGCCTTCAACCAGAATATCAGTAACCATCAACTCTTCTATGGTCAGATTCTTCTGCTTCTCCAGAACCTTTCTCATATAGAGATGGTATTTTTTCTTATCGCACTGCGCGCGCGGCGACTGGACAGCCGGGCCTTTGCCGGTATTGAGCATCCGGAACTGGATGCCGGTGGCGTCCGTGGCCTTGGCCATCTCGCCGCCCAAGGCGTCAATCTCCCGTACCAATTGCCCTTTGGCCAGTCCGCCGATGGCCGGATTGCAGGACATCTGGGCAATGGTGTCAAAGGAGATGGTCAGAAGCAGGGTTTTACAGCCCATCCGGGCAGATACGAGCGCGGCTTCTATTCCGGCGTGGCCGGCGCCGACGACGATAATGTCATGCATAAAGATGAGAGATGAGAGAAAAAAGATGAGAGTAATCTGTCATCTCTTATCTTTCATCTTTCCACTTTCCTATAAGGTATTCCGCTATTTGAACTGCATTCAATGCCGCGCCCTTGCGTAGGTTGTCCGAGACCAGCCAGAGATTTACCCCGTTACGGACTGACTGGTCTCTGCGAATCCGGCCTACAAACACATCATCCTCTCCCGCAACTTCTATTGGCATCGGATAAAGGCCTTGTGCCGGATTGTCTATTACCTTAATACCCGTTGCTCTGCCTAATAGTTTTCTGACTGCGGCAACGGTGATTGGCCTGGCCGTCTCAATATTAACCGACTCGCTATGCCCGCAATAGACCGGCACGCGCACGCAGGTGGGCGTTATCATTATGTAATAGTCATCAAGAATCTTCCGGGTCTCGTTAATCATCTTTACTTCCTCGCCGGTATAATCATCATCGCAAAACGAATCAATCTGTGGGATGGCGTTGAAGGCATACGGATGCGTAGAGCGTAGAGCGTGTAGCGTAGAGCGTGTAATAAAATGTTTTGTCTGTTGTTCCATTTCACGCACGGCCTGCAAGCCGGCGCCGGAGACGGCCTGGTAAGTTGAGACCACCACCCTTTTTACTTTCGCATAGTCATTAAGCGGTTTCAAGACCATTGCCAATGGAGTGGTTGTGCAGTTAGGACTGGCAATGATGCGATGATACGGCTTAATGGCATCGGCATTGATTTCCGGGATGACCAGCGGCACGTTCTTGTCCATCCTGAAGGCGCTGGATTTATCTATCACCACTGCCCCGCTTTTTACGGCCACGGGCGTCCATTTCCGGCTTATAGCGCCGTCAACGGCAAAGAAAGCAATATCTATGCCGGCAAATGAGCCATCGGTTATTTTATTTACCCTTAACCTTTTGCCCTTAACTTTAATACTCCGCCCAGCTGAGGCAAAGAGCCGCAGTTTCCGGACCGGGAACCGGCGCTCATCAAGTATCTTAAGCAGTTCCAGACCGACAATACCGGTTGCGCCTACAATGGCAATATTATATTTCATACATTTATTCTTATCATTTTATTCAAATATGGCAAGGAAATGTTCACTTGGCCATCAGCCACCAGTTGAACCAGACCAAAATAACAGCAAACAGCAGGCAGTGGACAGTAGCCGGTGGAGAAATACCATTCAATCGCCTGGCGCGAAAGAGCAGATATGCCGAATACAGCAAGCCGATAATCATCAATGGTCCGGCAATATAAACAAGATGATTTGGAGCCAGCAATGGATTAGGCAGGTAACCGGCCGTGCCAAAGAGGTTCCAGGAAAACCCAAATGGGTCTGAGACGAGCGGGATTACATCCTCGGCCCTGACAGAAAACAGTTTCACGGTATTTGCCAGATGATTAAACAATGCAACGGGCAACAATACATATGAAACCATTGATGCACTAATCTTATACAATCCGGCTATCGCATAAATAACCAGGATGAAAACCGCTATCAGCGCCAGCACCAGAAGCAGTAGCGAAATCGTTTCAGGAAGAAGCAGTTTTGCGGACGCCCACTCCATCACCTGGAAATACACCTTACTTATATTGATTGCCCCGAATACCGATAATGCCAGCATAGTTACAAGCATAAACATCTCGCTGAATGACAACAACCTGAATTTCAAGAGGTCCGCGGCGGGCATCCTGATATTCAGGGCGATATTATCATTCGGGCAGGTCTTGATGCACTCGGTACAGAGGATACAATAGAGGTTGTCGTCCATCGTGCCGGGATACTCAAAGACCGGGCAGGCGTCTCCATTATCATTTCCTTTGATGCAATCCTTAGTGAGGCATTTCCGGCAGGTATTTTTATCAGCGCTCCTTAATTCCAGCGGCGCAAACAGGCCGTACAGGCCGCAGATGGCCCCGACCGGACAGCCATATCTGCAGAATGATTTACGCGGGAATAATAGCGCCGGGATAAAGGTTACACCAAAGATAATTATTGCAAGGTAAGCAATAAACCGCGCATTATTAGCCAGTCCTATTGCATACTCCAGCCAAATAATTAGCAGGAAAAAGAAAACGGCAAGCCAGAGATTATTGAATACTTTTGGGACGTTAAACCCGGCATTAGGCAGCCGTAAAATATCCTGAATCCATTCTGTTAATACATTCCAGGGACAGACCAGGCACCATATTTTACCGGCCAGGATGGCGGCCAGGGAAATAAAGACCAGCCAGATTACCCCTACCGTTAATGTCGCCGCGTTCCTATAGACACTGCCGAACAGACCGCTGAAGATTATCAGAAAAAAGGCGATGACAAATGGGAGGCGAATAATAAAAATGAATACCGGGCTCTCCAGCGACCGGCGGATAAATTTGTATTTGACAATATTCATGCTTCAGAGGAAATTATGCAGCAGGCAGCATATATATGTTTAACTCCGAAATCCTCTCTTCAGACAAACGAAAGCGACAGCAAACAGAATTGATGCCACAAAGATAATAAAGAATAAATAAGACGGTTTGGGCGAACCAATCTGAATGGATGTTTCGGCTGAGATTGGTTTGCTATCGGCGATTGTGGTTGCTATTTTAAGTTTGGCGCGAACCGGCTTATCATAGAAATACCTCAAGGTTGACGCGCCTGTATAGTCGGGTTGCAGAACGAATCTCTGTGTCGCCGGACTATCATCGGTGGACAGCCATATTTCACTTGCAGAACGGACCGGTCGTTTCAGCAGGGAATTTTCTATATAAATTGTAAGGTCAACCGTATTGGGAGCCAGGTCAGCCATTGTAACATAGAAATCATAATCGCCGCTTGAAACAACTTCATCTTTAAATGGGTGCAAAGAAATTGTTTTCAGGTATTCTCGCTGGTCAAGATTAGCCACCCCCTGACAACCACACTTGAAACACATTTTGTAATACTCCGGTTCCTACCACAGCGGCAGCGGCAGAAGGTGCTCCATAATCCACATAAAGACATTGTAGTCATTGTCTGCGGTAACTTTGGTCAGAAGCGGCGTCTCATTGACATCAACCAGGAATCCCAATGAAGTAATAATGTAATTACGGACCTGCGGATTGGTTTCCTCGTCGTACAATTTGGCTATCTCTCCGATAATCTCCTTATTGCCGACCAGTCCGGCCGAATGGAGCGCATGCTGGCGCAGGGCGGTCATTTCCTTCCGGTCAAGATGCTTACGAATAACGGGCAGGACCGCATCCTCGCCGGCGCCCAGCATCGTCAATGCCACGGCCATATTGGTATAGGCGATATTGCTGGTCTTGCCGACCTCTTCCCATTTCTTCTTTATGACCTCAACGGCCTTGACGTCTCCAATCATTCCCAATGCCAGGGTCAGGTGGGCTGACAGCACCGGGTCATTGCTCTTCTCCAGCAGGTCGGAAATAACCTGGACCGATGAGGTATCCTTCAGGAGCCCCAGGGCAATGGCGGACGCTCCTTTAAGAAGAGGCCTCTTGTTCTTGGTGTTGAGAATCTTCTGCAGTTCCGGGACGGCGCGCTTGTCGCCGCTTAAGCCCATAGCCAGGACAATCATCCCGTCCACCTGCGGGTCTTTGGCATTGATATAGGCGGCCAACAGCGCCGGATACACGGCCTTATCCGGTATCTGGCTTAAGGACACGGCCGCAAACCCGCGGACCGATACATCGCGGCTGGACAACAACTGGATAAGCGGATTCAGCGCCTCGGGCAGTTTGGTCGCGCCCAGGGCAATCGCCACGCATTCCTGGACATCCTTATCCTTGTCCTCCAGCGACTTCTTCAATTCGTTCACGGCATCTTTGGTGCCGATTCTTCCCAGGCCCAGGGCCGCATAACACCGGACCTTGCGGTCGTGTTTTTCTCCATGGTAAAGAACGCCGCTCTGGATGAGTTTGGCCAGGACCGGAACGGCTGAGACCTCTTTAAGATTGCCCAGCGACAGGGCGGCCGAGGCAACCACCTCGGGCTTGTCCTGCGAGCCGGCTATATCCTTTAATGCCTTAACCACCTCGGGATTATTCCTGACATAACCCAGACCCAATGTCGCATAGGCGCGGTTTATCTCGGTCTCCTGCTTATTGACGGCAATCTCCTTCAGGATAACGGCGTTGGTCGCATCGCCCATCAGGCCCATTGCAAAGACAATATTATTCTCAACATACAACTGGCTCTCGTTGTAAAACGCCTTCTTGAGGACGGCGTTGACCTTCTGGTCGCCCATCTTGCTCAGGCCCTGTGCCGCGGCCACCCTGACATAAAGGTCCTTGTCCTGCAGCGCCTTGTTAAAGAGATTAAAGATATCATCGTATTCCTTGGCCACATTGACATAGCCGTCGTTGGACTTCTGGATGAATTCAATTGTCTTGCGGAACTTGAGATAGTTAAACCGGTTGCGGGTCCACCAGACCTCCCAGGGCTCAACATATCCCAGAAAATTAGTGGTCCCCTGGGTCATTGCCTGGATACGCGGCTGGAGCCCGAAATCCAGGGGCGGCCGGCTGATGGATGCACCTCCGCCGCTCGGCCTTCTGCCTACCGTGCCGCCTGAAGAACTATCCGGGCCAATAGGCACATCCGCGGCCGGAGGCCTGGGGCTATCCGGCGGCGACGTTGCCGGCGGCGGGGTTGGCCTTGATTCACCCGGTGTTGACGGAGGCGGAGGCGGGGTTGGCGGCGCATCCGGCTGCCTGGGCTGGTCCGGTTGTTTTGGCGCATCCGGCTGTTTGGGCGTCTCAGGCGTTTTGGGCTGTTCAGCCGGCGGCTTAGGCGTATCCTTGGGCGCCTCAGGCGGCTTGGGCTGTTCTTTGGGCGGCTCTTTGGGCGTCTCAGGGTCAGGCGGTTTGGGCGGCCTGGGCGTGTAGCCGCCCATCTTGGGCGGGTTCGGGCACCAGCCGTATATATCAGCCCCGGTCATCCCAAGGCATAAAAATATTCCGACAACAATTATGGCGACTAAATTCTTTCTCATATATTCCTCTCTTGGGGACTGTTAGAACGAAGGAAGTTATCCGCCAGAGGCGGATCCGCCTTCGGCGGACAGTCCCTTAGACCCGCCGCAGGCGGGCATTTCCTTTCCTAATATATAGAATGTTTGAGAGACCCAAAAAACTGCACGGCCTGTGAAAATTTATGTCCGGGCGTACTGTTTGACCCCAACCTTAAACAGGTCGCCGCCGTAGATGTCATTGGCCACGGTCAAAGGAAAATCCTTGACCTCTAATTTTCTAACCGCCTCGGCCCCAAGGTCGTCGTATGCGATGACATCGGCCTTGACAATCCGCTCGCGCAACAAGGCCCCGGCCCCGCCGACCGCCACGAAATATACTGCCTTGTATTTCTTCATCGCCTCTATCACCGCCACGGAACGGTTGCCCTTGGCAATGCTCGCCTTCAGGCCCAGTTCCAGCAAAAGAGCCGTATAGGCGTCCATCCGGTAGGCCGTGGTCGGACCGGCCGAGCCGATGACCTGGCCGGGTTTAGCCGGGGTCGGGCCGACATAATAGATTACCGCGCCCTTCAGGTCAAATGGCAACTCTGGCGGGCGTTTCTCGGCGCGGGCCAGTTGGATTTCATCAAAGATACGTTTATGGGCCGCGTCCCGGGCCGTATAGATTACCCCGGTCAGCAGGACCTTGTCGCCGATATGCAGTTTCTCTATCACAGGGTCGGTCAATGGGGTCTGAATAATCATATATCAATTATGAATATAGTATATGGAAGAAGTCAAGGAAAATGAA
>JBFMDM010000063.1:0-12490 GCA_040753835.1 Planctomycetota bacterium | reverse complement strand
TCTCGCTTAGCCGCGCCGCAAATATTCCGGCGCGGTTTGTAATGGGCTATCCCATTCCCAAAGAGCAAAACGGGATAATTTCCAGTTATCATTGCTGGGCGGAATTCTATAGCGCAGAACAGGGCTGGATACCGGTTGACATCTCTGAAGCATCAAAATATCCGGACAGAAAAGAATATTTCTTCGGCACGGTTGACCAAAACAGGGTCCATTTTACTACCGGCCGGGACATCAAACTTAATCCGCCACAACTAACTGAACGGCTGAACTATTTTATTAAACCTTACATTGAAGTTGACGACGTAATTTGGCATAAATATAAACTTAAGATCCTTTATAAAAACTTATAAAAATATGATTATTACATCAAAATTTACTTGCCCCAAATGCGGTTTCAAACAGGTATTGGAAATGCCTGTAGACCAATGTCAGGTAGTTTATCAGTGTCCGCGGTGCCGTAATTTGATTGTTCCTAAACAGGGTGATGACTGCATTTTTTGCAGTTACGGTAATACACCTTGCCCGGATAAACAAATAACAGATAGAAGTTAGAAATTATGGTGTTAGAAATACCATCTGATAAATCACAGGTTGTTCTGTTCAAAAGCCCTTCCTGCGGTAATTGCGAGAGGTTGTTACCGATTTTTCAGGAAGCCATTATGCCATATCAGGATAAGATTAAAACGAAGATTGTGGATATAACGCAGGATATGGATTCGGCGGTGCATTATGGTGTGTTTTCCGTGCCGACGGTTATATTTTTCAAGAACGGGCAGGAAACCGCTCGTTTACCTGGAATCGCATCCAGAGATAAAATAACTAACTTACTTCAACAGATACTTTAATTGAGTAAATAAAACTTATGGATATTCTTAAAGGATTGGTTGAGCAAGGCACCAGTTCCGGCTCAATAACGGTATATCTTTTTGTCTTTTTGGGCGGACTGGCAACCAGTTTTACACCCTGTGTTTATCCGGTCATACCGCTTATCGTTGGTTTTATTGGTGCCCAGCAGATTAAATCACGCTGGTCTGCATTTTTACTCTCTGTTTGCTATGTCATCGGATTGTCTTTAACATTTTCTGTCATTGGAGTCCTTGCGGCCTTAAGCGGACAGGTCTTCGGTAATATCCAGAATTCTCCCTACTCATTTTTGGTGGTCGGCAATTTTATTGTTATAATGGCACTTTGGTTGATGGATATTATTTATATTCCCCTGCCTGCTTTCCGGGGGACGCAGATGACACACAAGGGATATATTCCCAGTTTTATTCTGGGTGCGACTTCAGGTCTGATTGCAATCCCCTGTACCACGGCGATTTTGGCTGTTATTTTGGCCTATGTCGGACAACATCAGAACCCGGCATTTGGTGGAACATTACTTTTTACCTATGGCCTTGGCGTGGGAGTGATATTGATTGTCTGCGGTACATTTACCGGTTTTATTAACACACTGATGAAATCAGAAAAACTTTCTATTATCGTTAAAAAGGTTTTTAGTATCGGATTATTGGTCTTAGCAGAATATTTCTTTATTCAGGCAGGAAAAGGGTTATTTTAGAAAGGAGGCAAGATAAAAATGCTAAAAACACTTAAACTGATTAATCTGTTTATAATTGCCTGTGTTATTGGACTGGGTTGTGGAGAGAACCAAGACCTAAAGCCAACCCTGCCGCAGGCTTCGAAAGAACAGGACACTGAATTAAAAGAAGCACCGGATTTTACTCTTGAAACATTAGACGGTGAATTGGTCTCTCTTAAATCTGCCAGTGGGAAAGTCGTGCTTCTGGACTTCTGGGCATCCTGGTGTCCACCGTGTCGTGCAGAAATGCCACATATCCAAAAACTCCATAACGAATTCAAGGATAAAGGAGTAGTTATTTACGGAATAAACAACGAAGACCCCGTAAAGGTTAAGAGGTTTCTTGAAACCAATAAATATACATTGGCGGTTCTGTCTGATAAAGATAGTTCGGTTGCTACATCCTACGATGTTAGTGGTTACCCCACATTAGTCATTATCGGAAAGGATGGTAGAATCAACGAAAATCTGGTGGGTTATCAGGAAGAGGAATTACTAAGAAATAAAATAGAGAACTTGTTAAAACATTAAGAATAAATATTTCTATTCAGATTTGACTTAAGTCAAAGATTATTTCCAAGCATTTGCTATACTCTTTGTAAATACAGGGTCATAAACTACGCGGTGATTATTAGAATCGGAGTGCTTGATGGATGACCATAAAAAGATAATCCCTCGCCGGCGGTTTCTCCAGACATCATTGGCATCCCTGGCGGCTCTTGGATTGACTCACCCTTTGCTGGCATCACTGAAATTCGTTCCTGAGATTGATAACCCCCTGGATTATTATCCGGATAGAAACTGGGAAGCGATATACCGCGACCAGTTCAAATACGATTCCACCTTCCATTTCCTTTGTGCGCCGAATGATACCCATAATTGTCTTCTTAAGGCCTACGTCAAGAACGGCGTAATCACCCGCATCGGACCGAGTTATGGTTACGGCAAGGCCAAGGATGTCTATGGCAACCAGGCCTCTTCGCGGTGGGAGCCGCGGCTGTGTCAGAAGGGCTTGGCATTAAACCGTCGGGTCTACGGCCCCAGAAGGGTGAAACACCCGATGATGCGCGAGGGTTTCAAGAAATGGGTGGAGGCCGGTTTCCCCAGAGGTGAAGACGGCCGGCCGCCAGCCGAATATCTCCAGCGCGGCAAGGAACCATTTGTCCAGGTCTCCTGGGATGAGGCATTTGAATCAGCCGCTAAGGCATTGATTAATATCGCCACGACTTATAACGCAGACAAGGGTAAGGAATTATTAAACAAGCAGAATTATTACGACCCGGCTTCAATTGAGGCGATGAACAAAGCAGGAGTCCAGTGTCTTAAATTCCGCGGAGGGATGCCCCTTTTGGGAATCACCCGGGTATTTGGAATGTACCGACTGGCTAATTCAATGGCTTTGCTGGATTCCCATCTGCGTAATGTCGGGCCGGACCAGGCCGTGGGCGCCCGGGGCTGGGATAATTACAGTTTTCATACCGACCTGCCGCCCGGACATCCGATGGTTACGGGCCAGCAAACCATAGATTTTGACCTGGTTAATGCCGAGAACGCTAAGTTAATCATTCCCTGGGGAATGAACTGGATTTCCACCAAGATGCCGGATAGTCACTGGCTGACCGAGGCGCGGGTAAAAGGCACCAAGGTTGTTTCCGTGACAGTGGAGTATTCCTCTGTTGCGTCCAAATCGGATGAAGTGATTATTATCAGGCCGGCTTCGGACACGACTTTTGCCTTAGGGTTAGCACAGGTGATTATTAAGGAAAAACTCTATGACCGGGAATATGTAGAAAGTTTTACCGACCTGCCGTTCCTGGTCCGGATGGATAATCTGAAACTATTACGTGCGGAAGAGGTTATTGCGGGGTTTAAACCGCCGGCAGAGAGACGCGATACGGTGGTGATTAAAAAGGGAGAAAAGCCGCCGGTGCCGATTAAGGCCGGCGGTAAACAGTGCATTTCCGAGGAACTGTTAAATGCCTGGGGTAATTTTGTCGTCCGTGACAAGAGGACAAATTCCTTCCGCGCCGTTACCCGCGACGAAGTGGGCAGACATTTCCTGGAAAAAGGGATTGAGCCGGAATTGACCGGCGACTACGAGGTGGAAATCAAAGACGAGAAAATAAAAGTGCGAACGGTCTTCAGTTTGCTTTCCCAGTATCTTGATGACAATTTTGACCCGGAGACGGTTTCCAGGATAACTTGGGCGCCGCCGGAGGCGATTACCGGCTTAGCCCGCCAGATTGCCGATAACAAGGGCAAAACACTGATTGCCGTGGGAATGGGTCCGAACCAGTTCTTTAACGGTGATTTGAAAGACCGGGCTATCTTTTTGGTCTGCGCCCTGACCAAGAATATCGGGACGCACAGCGGAAATATCGGCAGTTATGCCGGTAATTACCGCGCCTCTTATTTTGACGGCATCGGAAAATTTATCTTGGAAGACCCCTTTAACATAGAACTGGACGAAAATAAATCTTCTGCGGTTAAGGGATATTTTAAGTTTGAGTCAGCCCATTACTATGGGCACGGCGACAGGCCTTTACGGGTGGGCAATAAACTTTTTACAGGCAAAACGCATACCCCGACGCCTACCAAGTCCCTGATGTTCGCTAATTCCAATTCCATCCTGGGAAATATGAAGGGGCATTATGAGGTGGTGGTTAACGTCCTGCCGCATATTGAGATGATTACCACCAATGACTGGTGGTGGACGGCTTCCTGCGAATATGCGGATATTGTCTTTCCGGCTGATTCCTGGGCTGAATTAAAATTCCCGGATGCGACTGCGGCGGTAACCAATCCGTTTCTGCAGATATTCCCCAGAACACCTCTGAACCGACTGCATAATTCCAAAAGCGACCTGGAAATCCAAGCCGGTGTTTCCAAAGCCCTGGGCAAACTTCTCAACGACCACCGCTTTGTTGATTATTGGAAGTTCATTGATGAAGGCAAAGCCGAGGTCTATCTTCAGCGCATCTTTGACGCCACCTCTATGGCCCGGGGGTATAACGTCAAAGACCTGGAAGAAAAAAGCAAGAACGGTATCCCGGCTCTGCTGATGAGCCGGACCTATCCCAAGACCGTCGGCTGGGAGCAAGCCAATGAGCATAAACAATGGTATAATAAAACGGGCCGGCTGGAATTCTATCGTGAAGAGGATGAATTTATAGAATACGGCGAAAACCTGCCGGTGCACCGCGAGGCCGTGGATGCCACAACTTATGAGCCCAATGTCATTGTGGCCAGACCGCACCCGGCTATCAAACCGCACGGCCCGGAGAAATACGGCTTGGCACGGGATAATCTTTCCGGTGAAGTCAGGCAGGTAAGAAACGTGGTTCTTTCGCCTGAGGAACTGCTTGCCTCCTCGCATCCCTTAAAGAAAGAAGGTTTTAGTTATGTTTACCTGACGCCCAAATACCGGCACGGCGCCCACACCACACCGGTTGACCTGGACATAATAGCCATCTGGTTTGGTCCGTTCGGCGACCCATTCCGCCGGGATAAACGAAAACCCTGGGTGGGCGAGGGGTATGTGGATATTCATCCGGACGACGCCCGGGCATTGGGACTTAATGACGGTGATTATGTCTGGGTGGATGCGGACCCCGAAGACCGTCCCTATCATGGTCAGAAAAAAGAAGGGTCGGATGAATATCAACTCTCCCGGCTGATGTTAAGGGTCCGTTATTATGGCGGCACGCCGCGAAGCATCACCCGTTCCTGGTTTAATATGTATGGCGCCACCTATGGTTCGGTTCAGGGGCATTTGAGCAATGCCGACAAATTAGCCCGCAATCCCCGGACCGGTTATCAGGCGATGTTCCGCTTTGGTTCCCATCAGAGTTGCACCAGGAGTTGGCTGAGGCCGACTTTAATGACCGATAGTTTGGTGCGGAAAGATACCATCGGCCAGGTTATTGGCAAGGGATTCGCGCCGGATGTGCACTGCACCAACGGTGCGCCCAGGGAAAGTTTCGTGAAGTTTACCAAGGCCGAAGAGGGCGGCATATCAGGCAATAAATTATGGCGACCGGCCCACTTGGGCTTGAGGCCTACCTATGAAAATCAATCTATGAAGAAATTCCTTAATGGGGACTTTATCGTATGAAACATAAGGTTTATAACTGGCAGATAAACCGGCAGATGGAGTATAAATATCCCGAGACACGGCCCGAGCGTCAGGTTGCCTGGGTCTTTGATACCAATAAATGTATCGCCTGTCAGACCTGCACACTTGCCTGTAAGAACGCCTGGACCGCGGGCAAAGGCCAGGAGTTTATGTTCTGGAATAATGTAGAAAGCAAACCCTGGGGATTCTATCCCCTGGGCTGGGATATGCGTCTTTTAGAGAAACTCGGCGCCCAGAAATGGACTGGTAATAAATATACCGGCAAGACCATCTTTGAAAGCACACCATATGGCGAAGAAATACTGGGCTTTCTGCCTGAACAAGAGGATTATGCCTATCCGAATATCGGAGAGGACGAGGTCAGCCAGCCGGTTAAACAGGGCGAATACATCAAAATACCGCACCAGCCCTGGATGTTCTATCTGGCAAGAATCTGCAATCACTGCACTTATCCGGCCTGCCTGGCGGCCTGCCCCAGAAAAGCAATATATAAAAGAAAAGACGGGATTGTCCTGATTGACCAGAAACGGTGCCGCGGCTACCAGGAATGCGTCCGTGCCTGTCCTTATAAGAAATCGTTCTTCCGCACCTTTACCGGCAATTCCGAGAAATGTATCTCTTGTTATCCGGCTGTGGAAAAGGGTGAACAGACACAATGTGTGGTGAACTGCATCGGCAAAATCCGGCTCTTCGGTTTCCTGAGTAAGCCGAATGAGGCAAAAGAGACCAATCCCATAGATTATCTGGTGCACATCAAGAAGATTGCCCTGCCGCTTTATCCCCAGTTCGGACTGGAGCCCAATGTGTATTATATCCCGCCGATAAATGTGCCGGAATCGTTTAACCGGCAGTTATTTGGTCCCGGTGCCAGCCAGGCCGTGGAACTTTATAGAAAGGCATCTGAAGATATCAGATTCATTGCGCTCCTGATGCTCTTCGGCTCGACCGACAAGATAATCCATACCTTTAAGGTTGAAGGTAATATAGATAACGGCTTCTGCTCTGGTTATAACGACAAAGGAGAAGAGGTCTCCCGCGTCCCCCTAAAAGAACCCATTATTATCAGAAAGGAATACGATGAACAAAGAGATGTGCACCGAATCAGTATCACATAACCCGACTCTTTTGAAAAATAGCGAAACGGATAAAGTCCTGATGAGGTACCTTACAATAATAATGTTGTTCCTACTCTACTTTGTACCAGTTGGTGCTGTTTATACACAGTCGATACAGTCGCACCCTTCTGGCCGCGATCACACGGGCGTAATTGGACATCATATCCATGACCGCCCAGATAGTTACGCACCAATAGGCGTTATGGGAAACCATGTTCATAAAGCGGGCGAAGGGATGTTCACCTATCGGTTTATGTCTATGAACATGCGTGGAAATCTAGACGGCGCCGACCGAATAAGCACAAGCGATATCCTCAAAGACTTCATGGTCAGTCCGACCAGTATGAAAATGGAGATGCACATGATAGATGGTATGTATGCGCCCACCGACAATCTTACGTTAATGGCCATGCTCCCATACATTCGGTTTTCTATGCATCATATAAATAGTATGGGTGTTAGATTTGCGACCAGATCAGAGGGAATTGGCGACTTTAAAGTGATGCCGTTATATACTTTTTACAGAGAAGGTAGGCACAGTTTTCATTTCAACGCCGGAATGAGTTTCCCTACTGGCTCTATTGATAAGAAAGACGATACGCCGGCTGGACCAAACCAGAAACTTCCTTACCCCATGCAGTTGGGCTCCGGCACATTTGACCTGCTTCCCGGCATTACATACCTTGGTCAGACGGAAAACTGGTCTTGGGGTGGGCAGCCAATGGGGACAATCCGGCTTGGTGAAAACAGCAACCACTATACATTGGGGAACAGATTGCACCTGACCACTTGGGCAGCTCGCAAGTGGACTGACTGGTTTAGTACCTCTGCTCGTCTGGATTGGCAGATATGGAGAAATATTAAGGGAGACGACCCTGACCTTAATCCAATGATGGTCCCTACCGCCGATCCGGATAGACGGGGTGGAGAACGCGTGGATATTTTGTGCGGTGTCAACCTATATGCGGCCGAAGGAAAATTTAAGGGGCATCGGCTGGCAATCGAAAGCGGATGGCCTATTTACCAATCCCTGGATGGACCACAACTTGAGACCGACTGGAAATTAACTGTTGGATGGCAATGGACTTTCTAAGGTTTACGGCATTTATTATCAGAAAGGAATACGATGAACAAAGGGATGTGCACCGAATCAGTATCACTTGACGATAAGAGGCGCTTGCTTGAGTATAAAACATTATCAATGGCGTTTTCTTATCCGGATGATAGTTTCTTTTCGTTCTTCCCGGAACTGGCTGGTGAACGGGCCAATCTGATTGCCGAGTATGACCGTTTGTTCCGGGCGAATGAGACCTGGCTTTACGGGACCGAGCATCTGGCAAAGAATGAATTCCAGCGCACCAACTATTTATCTGATATTATGGGCTTTTACCGGGCTTTTGGTGTGGCGCCGCATAACGATAGACCGGATGCCATATCCAACGAACTGGAATTTATGCATTATCTCATCTTTAAGCAACTCCGGGGCCAGGAAGATGAGAAAATCAGTATCTGTCTGGACGCCCAGCGGAAATTCTTCAGCGAACACCTGTATCCGGCGGCGAAGAAGATTGCCAAAGCAATCATATCCCGAAGCCGGAATGACTTTTATCTCCGGACTGCACAGCAGATGCTGGAGTTTCTGAAATCCGAGGAGGCGTTTTTAGAGCAATGAAAAAGAGCACCGTTGTTATCATCGCAATTATTCTGGTAGGTGGTTTTCTGACCCTTGTTTATTACGGCTTAAGATACTCCAGAGGTGTACCGGTGGAGATTGAACCACCTCGGAAAACGGTTTTAGAAGTTCCCTTCGTTGATAAAGAGATAAATCTCTCTCAAGGGATTTCTCCTGATATCTGGAACTCCCTGCCAGCCACTGGGATAGAGATGTTCTACCAGACAATGGTATTACCCTGGCCGGAGGGACGGGTCCCATCTGCTACCCTGAAGGCATTCCATAATAATACGGATATATATTTTCAGGCGCAATGGTCTGATAATACAGAAAATAGAACCCTGGGTCCGGGAACGTTTTCCGATGCCTGCGGGATGATGTTCTCATTGGAAAAGGAAGCCCCGGATTCTACAATTATGATGGGATTTATGGGCAAGGCGAATATCTGGCAGTGGAAAGCCAGTCAGGACAACGAATACTGGCTAAAACAACAACCACAGGTTACGCCCTATGCCGATTTTCATTATCCCTTTGAGGAGAAGGAACTCTTTCCGGTTTCGCTGGTTGTTTATGAATCTGCTGTATCCGACCTGATGGCAATCAGGGTGGGAACGATTACGTATAAAGAAATCCAGAATGTCCAAGGCCGGGGTTTCTTTGACAAGGGTATCTGGCAGGTGGCCTTCAAGCGGGCGATGAAACCGCACGATGCGGAAACTGACCCGTCCTTAACACCAGGCACTCAACACCGCTGTGTCCTTGCCGTCTGGAATGGCGCCAAGGGCGACCGGGGCGGCAGAAAGTCCATCTCTGAATGGGTGGAGATTGTGATAAAATGATAAAATCCAAGCAGGTTATTATTATTGTTCTGATTATGGTTTTGGTCGTTGCCGGTATCCTGGCCGGAAATTTCTATATTACCAAAGCCGCCTCTAACGAATTGCCCATTATTGAAAAGGCATCTGATTTCAAGTTGGTCAATCAGGATAACGAGGAAATACATCTGAGCCAATTTCAGGGCAAGGCGGTGGTGATGAGTTTTATCTATATTCGCTGTACGGCGCCCAGACGTTGTCCACTTACCACCAAGAACTTCCGCAGAATCCAGGAACTATTGGGTGAACAATACGCCGACCGGGTGGTGCTTTTGCTTGTCAGTTTTGACCCGGCGTCAGATGAACCCGGCGCTCTCAAAAAATATGGCGAACTTTACGAAGCAGATTTCACCAACTGGCATTTCCTTAGCGGCACCAAGGAAACCATTGATAAGGTCTGCGCCGATTATCAGATAATTATAGAAAAAGAAAAAGACGATTCTATCCGTCATTCCCTGATAACCTTCTTGATTGACCAGGATAATAATGTAAGAAGGATGTATTTCGCCAATGAGTGGAAACCGGAAAAGATAAAGGAAGATATTATTACATTACTTAATGAGGCCAAGAAATGAAATACCGAGCGTTTGTATTGACCATTTTATGTATTCTGTTTTCTGCGGGCACGGCCCTCGCCCGGTCAGAAAAACTGTTTGAAGTCAAGGCAAAGAAGTTCGTCTATACGCCGAACGTTATTAAGGTTGATAAAGGTGACCTGGTCAGGATTCGTCTGATTAGTGAAGACGTAACGCACGGCCTGTTTGTGGATGGTTACAACGTCCAGACCTCGGCTTATCCTGGGCAGGATGGAAGCATTACCTTTGTTGCTGATAAGGCGGGAAGATTCACCTTCAGGTGTTCGGTTACCTGTGGCGAGTTCCACCCATATATGACCGGATATCTGGTAGTTGCGCCTAATTCACGGTTCTGGGGCTATGTCATTCTGACATTAGTCATAGGATTGGGCAGTATTGCCTTTGTATTCGCGAAGAACAGGAAAGAACAAGAAGATGGAAAAGGATAAATTATTCGGTTTGATTGATTTAGACGCCCGGATTGAACTGACCAGGTTTAAGCCCATCCGGTGGTTGTTAAAATCACGGTGGTTCCCGCTGTTGTTGATTCTATTTAATCTCGCTGTCTTTATGGTCATCCTGATAGCCGGATTTGTCGGCGGTTACTCAGCCGGCAATTATAATTTCGGTATAATGGTTGTCTGGATACTCTGGTGGGTTCTGTTGATGTTTATGCTGGTGCCGGTCTTTGCCCGGGCCTGGTGTCTGATGTGTCCTTTTCCCGTTTTTGGAGATTGGTTCCAGCGCAGGGGTCTCTTTCAGGTGAAACCGGGTAACCCCAACGGATTAAATATAAAATGGCCTAAGTCCCTTAAAAATATGTGGGTAATGAACTTCCTTTTCCTGGGCACAACCTTCTTTTCCGGCTTCTTCACGGTGCGACCGTTTGCCACCTTTATTCTTCTGGGCGGTATTATTATGGTGGCATTTCTGGTCGGACTCATCTTTGAGAAACGCACTTTCTGTTTATATCTGTGCCCGGTCTCCGGCTTCCAGGGTCTTTATTCCCAGTTCGGAATGACCGAAATCCGACGTAAGGACTTTGAGATATGCAAGAAACACATACCCAAAACCTGTTTTGTCGGGAATGAAAAAGGACACGGTTGTCCCTGGTTGCTTACGCCCTTTGACTTCAAGAAGAATACCTATTGCGGGATGTGTCTGGAATGTTTCAAGACCTGTCCTTATGACAATATGGCACTTAACTTGAGACCGCCCGGGGTTGACCTCTTAGCCGACACTAAAAGAGAACCCAGGGGATTGGACGAGGCATGGAAGGCATTTATTATGCTGGGCATTGCCATTGTCTTTTTCCTGGCATTTCAGGGACCGTGGGGCTTTATCAAGGATGCGGTGAGAGCCACTACCCTGAGCAGTTTTCTGGCCTATATCTTTGCCCACACGGTATTCAATCTCCTGCTTATCCCCGGTATTTTCCTCGTTTTTGCCGCTCTTTCTAAACTATTCAGCGGCAATAAAGAGGTGCCGCTGAAGAAGGTCTTTGTCAACTTTGCCTATACGTTGGTGCCTATGGGATTAGGGGTATGGATTGGTTTTAGTTTGGGCATCATCCTGCCCAATGGAAGTTATCTTCTGCATATTATCTCTGACCCCTTTGGCTGGGGGTGGAATCTCTTTGGCACGGCGCATTTTCCCTGGACACCTGTTTTTACCTATCCATTGGGTTATCTCCAGGGCGTGGTTCTCCTGATATTCTATATCTTCTCGCTGGCTTATGGGTTCAGAATATCAAAACAAACTTACCCTGAATTAAACCAAGCAAAGCGGGGCTGGTTACCGATATTCAGTTTCCTCACCCTGATAACACTTGTATTCCTGTGGCTATTCCTGGGAACATAAACGCACTTTTCCAGAACCGGAGGAATACAAGGATGGAGAAACAGGAGTATAACTGATGAAAAAGAGCGAGTTTCTGGCTGTTGTACTTATTATTCTTGCGACGGTTGGGGTGATTGGGGGGATATTTGCTATAGAGAAATACCGGCGCAGTAAACTCTATACTGTAGAACTCACTGCCCGGGCGCCTGAGAACGGCAACTGGTATCCGCGCCAGATTAAGGTGCCTTATGGCCAGGAGGTTACCATCTTCATCCGCAATATAGAGACCGTGAGCCATGGTTTTGCCATCCCTGATTTCAATGTCGCGGTCCGGGAGATAAAAGCAGGCGAGACCGCGGTCGTCAAATTCACGCCTGATAAACACGGTAGATTCCCCTTTATGTGCACGGTCTGGTGCTCGGACCGGCATATGGAGATGAACGGCACGCTCGTTGTCAAGTAGCAGCAGATTTTGGTTATCATAACCCTTCATATTGCCGATATAATCTAATATGGAAAAACTGTCTTCATTACTGGGCCAATACCTGGAAAGCGGCTCGCTGATTGCCTTTGGCGTGGTTTTTCTGGCCGGAATAGTTACCTCGCTCACGCCCTGCATCTATCCGCTTATTCCCATCGTGGTCTCATACACCGGAAGCCGGTCGGAAAAAACCGCGGCCTACAGTTTCTTTGTATC
>JBFMDM010000062.1:0-12509 GCA_040753835.1 Planctomycetota bacterium | reverse complement strand
TCTACAAGAAGAACCCCTTCCCGTATCTGTTCCCGGAACTGTCACCCATCCAGGTAGAGGCCTACGAGCGGTTCACCCAGCAGGGCGTGCCGGTCAACCAGCGCAAGGTGATGGGCCTGGAGGCGCTCTTCCGCGAGACCTTCCCGGTCAAGTCGTACGACGGCAATTATCTCCTGGAATACCTCTGGTATGAAATCGGCCAGCCGCACTATACCTCTGAGGAGTGCCGGGCGCTGAAGATAAGTTATGCGGCGCCGTTAAGGGCGCGGCTGCGGCTGAATGCGCCCGAGCCCATTGAGGAATACGTCTATTTCGGCGACCTGCCTCTGATGATAGGCGGCGGCGAATTCATCGTCAACGGCATTGAGCGCATCATCGTCAGCCAGATGCACCGCTCGCCCGGCGTGGACGTCAAGGACGAGATGGTCGGCGAAAAACGGCAGTTCATCGCCACCATCATACCCCAACGGGGCAGTTGGCTGGAAATCAGCACGACCAAAAAGGACACGGCCACCATCAAGATAGACCAGGGCACGGCCCTGCCCGTCACCATTTTCCTGCGGGCGATGGACGAGAACCTGTCCTCGGACGCCCGGATTATCAAGGCATTCTATGATACCGAGATAGTCAAACTAACCGGCCTGCAGGCCAATGCGCTGGTGAACCGGTATGCCGCGGTGGACGTGATTGAGCCGCAGTCCGGCAAGACCATCCTAAAGGCCGGCGAGAAGATTACCGAGGAAATTGCGGTGCATCTCCTGGAATCAGCCGGCATACAGGAACTGGAACTCATCGCCAACCTGGACGATTTTCTCATCATCAACACCCTGGCCCAGGACCCGACCAAGTCAACGGACGAGGCGCTCCTGAAGATATACGCCCGGTTAAGGCCGGGTATGCCGGGCCAACTGGAGCGCGCCAAATTCGTATTCAACGAGCGGTTCTTTGACATCGGCCACTACCAACTGGGTATGGTCGGTCGGTTCAGGATTAACCGCAAGTTCGGGCTCAACGTTGCGGAGACCGAGCAGACCCTGTTAAAGAGCGATATCATTGAGATACTCAAATACCTCCTGAAACTCCGCAAAGGCACGGGCCAGGTTGATGACATAGACGACCTGAGCAACCGGCGCATCAGGGCGATAGACGAACTGGCCTCGGACGAGATAAGGAAGGGATTTTATAAGTTAAAGCGGCTGGTGACCGAGCGCCTGAGCGCGGCCACCTCAGCCGCGGCATTAGCCGACGCCAAGAACAAGGAGAAACTCACGCCCCGCGCACTGGTGGATTCCAAAATCATCTCCGCGGCGATTGAGCATTTCTTTGAGAGGGGCGAACTCTCGCAGGTGGTGGACCAGACCAACCCGCTGTCGCTGTTGACGCACGAAAAGCGCCTGAGCGCACTGGGCCCGGGCGGCCTGAACCGCAAACGCGCCGGCTTTGAGGTCCGCGACGTCCATCCCTCGCACTATGGCCGGGTCTGCCCGGTGGAGACGCCCGAAGGCGCCAATATCGGACTTATTACGTCGCTCGCCACTTTCTCCAAGGTGGATAAATACGGTTTTCTCGTCTCGCCTTACCGGCTGGTCAAGAATGGGCAGGTGACCGACGAGGTGCACCATCTCAGGTCCGACGAGGAAAAGGACAATGTCCTTGCCCCGGCCGATATTGAGATGGATAAAAACGGGAAGATTACCGCCAGCAAGGTGCTGGCCCGTTATAACAAGGAATTTAAATTCGTCAATCCGGACGAAGTCAACTATATAGACATCTCGCCCTTCCAGGTGGTGGGTATCTCGGCCGGGCTGATACCGTTCCTGGAGCACGACGACGCCAACCGCGCCCTGATGGGTTCAAATATGCAGCGCCAGGGCGTGCCGCTGATTGCCACCGAGGCGCCGATGGTGGTTACCGGCCTGGAAAAGACCGCGGCTGAGAATTCATCGCTCGTGGTCAAGGCCGAAAAGAACGGCATTGTTACCTACGTCTCAGGCGACGAGATTATCGTCAAGACCACGGAAAAGGCCGGCCAGGACGAGATTATTATTGAGGACAACGAGAATCTTGAGGGCTACCAGACCTATGAACTGAAGAAGTTCCACGGCCTGAAGGAGCGGACCTGCCTGAACCAGGCGCCATGCGTCCAGGTGGGCGACAAGGTGAAGAGGGGACAGGTCATTGCGGACGGCCCCGGCACGTCCCAGGGCGAACTGGCGCTCGGACGCAATATCTTCATCGCCTTTATGCCCTGGGAGGGCTATAACTTTGAGGACGCCATTATCGTCAGCGAGCGGCTGGTCAAGGACGATACCTTTACCTCCATCCATATTGAGGACTTTGAGGCCGAGACCCGCGAGACGAAGTTCGGCAAGGAGGAATTCACCCGCGACATCCCCAACGTGCCCGAGAAGGCGCTGAAGAACCTGGACGAGAACGGCATCATCCGGGTGGGCACCAAGGTCAAGCCCGGCGATATCCTGGTGGGCAAGATAGCGCCCAAGAGCAAGAAGGAGTTGTCGCCCGAGGAGAAACTGCTCCACGCCATCTTCGGTAAGGCCGGCGAGGACGTAAAAAATATGTCTATTGAGGTTCCGCCCGGCGTTGAGGGCATTGTTACCGACACCCAGTATTTCAGCCGCCATTACGAGATGACCCCGAAGCAGAATGAGGAGAAGGAAAAGGCGGCCAAGAAGATAGAACGCAACTTCGCCACCCAACTGCTTAACATCCTTGAGGACAACATCAAGCCGATAGAAAAGATAGTCGGCAAGCGCATCATGCCGCGGCCGCTGACCTACGGCGCGCGCGGCACAATCAAGAATTTCACGGATTTGAAGGAAAAAGTCAGGTCCGTTCTGGATTCAATGGAATACAGCGACAAGAAACAAAAGCAGACCGTGGAGTCGCGGATAGACCGGATTCTCGCCGAGTGCGAGAAGATGGAGAACGAAAAAGACCTGAGAATAAACAAGGTGACCCGGGGAGACGACCTGCCGCCGGGCGTCCTGGAAATGGTCCGGGTCAGGATTGCCACCAAACGCAAGATATCGGTAGGCGACAAGATAGCCGGCCGGCACGGCAACAAGGGCGTGGTGGCCAGGGTTATGCCAGACGAGGATATGCCGTTTATGGCCGACGGCACGCCGGTGGATATCCTGCTTAACCCCCTGGGCGTTCCGTCCAGGATGAACGTGGGCCAGATTCTGGAGACCACCCTGGGCTGGGCGGCACATAAACTGAACCTCAGGATTGTCTCGCCTATATTTGACGGCGCCACGGAAAAGGATATTACCGAACTGTTAACCAAGGCCGGACTGCCCGAGGACGGCAAGATAGCGCTTTATGACGGCCGGACCGGACATCCTTTCGGGGAGCGGGTCAGTTGCGGCTATGCCTATATTATGAAACTGCACCACCTGGTGGACGACAAGATACACGCCCGCGCCACCGGCCCGTATTCGCTGATTACCCAGCAGCCGTTGGGCGGCCGGGCCAGGGCCGGCGGACAGCGCTTGGGCGAAATGGAGGTCTGGGCCCTTGAGGCCTACGGCGCCAGCAATACCCTCCAGGAAATGCTCACCGTAAAAAGCGACGACGTGGACGGCCGGACCAAGATTTACGAGTCCGTAATCAAGGGCGAGAATATCCTTGAACCCTCTATCCCGGTTTCCTTTGAAGTCCTGACCAACGAAATCAAGGGGCTGGGATTGAGCATTAAATTAGAGAAACAGAAAACCACGTAGGGGTAAGGGGATACCTACTTAGGGGCTATCCCGGTATAGGATAGGGACTATGGGGCTTTCCCCTTAGGCTAATCCCCCCACTCTATAGGGGCTATCCCGCCATCAGATAGGGGTATAGGGTAACAGAGATAGGGGCTACCCCTGACCGAGACAGGGGCTATGGGGTTATCCTTATAGGGTAGTGGGTTACCCTCATAGGGGCTATCCCATAGAGGGATAGGGACTATCCCCCATACCCATAGGGGCTATGGGGGTGCGGCATAGGGGCTATCCCTCTGCTGGATAGGGGGTAGGCCGGTTACCCATAGGGGCTATGATGGTAACCCTCTACCCCAAGGGGTAAGCCAGATAGGGGCTATCCCTATACTCCATAGGGGGTATGTATAAGTGGGATGGGGGCTAAGATGAACAGGGATAGGGGGTAGGATAGAGTTGTAGCGATATCGCTATAAGTTGCAAGAAAAGGGTAGGAGGTCCTTATGACCAACCACCAAAGAACTTGTGTTGTGATGATAAAAAGTAGACGGGCATCACTATGAAAAGCCAAATCGTTTCTAAGTGCTTTAAATGGTTATCTTGGGGATTAGGAGCGTTGTTATTAGGGGTATTGATATTGCTGTCTGTCTATTATACTCAGAGTCACTTTATTGAGTATGTTCCTACTTCTCAAGATATGAAGGATAGATTCCCGGAATTTATAATTAGTAACAGCAGAGTAGATGGTATTTATTGTAATTTAGACAATCCCTGTTGTATCTTTAAATATTCCATGCCAAGTAGAATACCAACTAATGATATTATAACAACTATAATAGATAAAGCCTCAGAACAGAACTGGAATCATACTGAAATAACGCGCGATATTATCAGATTTTCTCGCCAGAAGCAACAAGACAAATGCGGAGAAGAAGTTACCGTGGTGGTTACCTCGCAAGATTCAAAAGTGTATGTGGGTTGGATGGTATTAGGGTATCAAAGTGAATGGCATCGTTGGTTTAGGTCAAGAATGGAGTCGTATCGGAATTCGGTGGACATACCGAATTCAGATAAATAGTTTATGAATAGCAATATGATTCAAAGACAGGTAAATAGATGTAACAGAAAAGAGTATTTATGATAGAAACAGTTTACGAAAAGGTAAATGAGTACAACGCAATCAGCATCAAGGTGGCCTCGCCCGAGGAGATAAAATCGTGGTCATACGGCGAGGTGAAAAAGCCGGAGACCATCAACTACCGGACCTGGCGGCCCGAGCGCGATGCTCTTTTCTGCGAGCGCATCTTCGGGCCCGAGAAGGACTGGGAGTGTTTCTGCGGCAAATACAAGGGCATAAAATACAAGGGCATCATCTGCGACCGCTGCGGCGTGGAAATCACCGTCTCGCGCGTCAGGCGCAAGCGGATGGGCCATATAAATCTGGCCGCGCCGTTGGTCCATATCTGGTATTTCAAGACCATGCCTTCGCCCTTGGGCGCAATCCTGAATATGAAACTCTCGGCCCTGGAGCGCATCATCTATTACCAGGATTATGTGGTGACCGAGGTCAAGAGCAGCAAGTGCCCGCTTAAGGTCGGGCAGATTATCACCACCGACCAGTTGGATGAATACAACCTGCGGTATAAGAATGAGTTCCAGGCCGATATGGGCGGCCGGGCCATCAAGAAACTGCTGGCCAACCTGGAAATCAAGAGCATCTGCTCGGACTTAAAGGCGAAGTTGAACAAACTCGCCTCGTCCAGCCCCAAGGCCAAGGAAATCTACAAGCGCCTGCGCCTGTTTGAGGCGTTTAACGCATCAAATAACAAACTGGAAAACCTCGTACTGGAGGTTGTGCCGGTGATTCCGCCGGATTTGCGGCCCCTGGTGCACCTGGAGAGCGGCAGTTTCGCCACCTCGGACCTGAACGACCTTTACCGCCGGCTGATTAACCGCAACAATCGCCTGAAGAAACTGGTGGAGTTGAATGCGCCGGAGGTGATTATCCGCAACGAGAAACGGATGCTCCAGCAGGCGATGGATTCGCTCTTTGACAACGAGCGTTGCCGTCGGCCCGTGACCGGCTCCAACGGCCGCCCCCTGAAATCGCTGGCCGATATGCTCAAGGGCAAGCAGGGCCGGTTCAGGGAGAACCTGCTCGGCAAGCGCGTGGATTATTCGGCCCGCTCGGTTATCGTGGTCGGGCCGGAACTGAAATTGCACCAGTGCGGACTGCCCAAGCAGATTGCCCTGGAATTATACCAGCCGTTTATCATCAAACGTCTCAAGGACGACGGACGGGTTGACACCATCAAGAGCGCCAAGAAGATGCTTGAGCGCCGCTCCGAAGAGGTCTGGGACATCCTGGACGACGTGATTAAGGACCATCCGGTTCTGTTAAACCGCGCGCCGACCCTGCACCGCATCGGCATCCAGGCATTCCAGCCCGTGCTGGTTGAAGGCAATGCCATTGCCCTGCATCCGCTGGTCTGTCCGCCGTTTAACGCCGACTTTGACGGCGACCAGATGGCCGTCCACCTGCCGCTTTCCTGGGAGGCGCAGTTGGAAACCAAAATCCTGATGATGGCCACCAAGAACATCCTTTCTCCGGCCCACGGCAATCCGGTCATCAGTTCCACCCAGGATGTGGTCTTGGGCATCAATTATCTCACCCTGGAAAGCCCGCAATTCCGCAATGTCCCTGAATCCAAGCCGAAGTCAAAGGCGAGATATTATGACGGGCTGACCGAGGCGCTGATTGCCTACGACCGCAGGGAGATTTCCGTCCATACCCCGATTGACGTCAAGATAGACGGCAAGCCCGTAGTTACCAAGTCCGGGCCGGACAAGCCGGTTGTTTCGGTCAATATATACAGAACCACCTTGGGGCGGCTGATATTTAATAATACCTTCCCGGCCGGCGACAATTATTGCAACTTTGAGGTGGATAAGAAATCGCTCAACGAGGTTATCTACAAATACCACAAGAAATACGGCAACGAGGCGACGGTCAAACTGCTGGATGACATCAAGGAACTGGGTTTCAAGTGGGTTACCCTGGGCGGACTTTCCATCGGCAAGGACGACATAAAGATTCCCGTGGAGAAAGAGGCGATTATCAAGGAAACCGAGGGCGAAGTTGCCAGGATAGAACAAAATTACCGCAAGGGGCTGGTGACGGCCGGCGAAAGATATAACCAGATAATCGACTGCTGGACCCGGGCCAAGGAAAAGGTGGGCGATGCGATGATAAAGGGCCTGAAAGAGGATGTCCGGGACGGCAAGCCGTACCTCAATCCGGTCTATTATATGATGTCGTCGGGCGCCCGCGGCAGTATTGACCAGGTCCGCCAGTTGGCCGGTATGCGCGGCCTGATGGCCAAGCCATCCGGCGAGATTATTGAGACGCCGATTAAGGCGAATTTCCGCGAGGGCCTGAGCGTCCTGGAGTATTTCAGTTCCACTCACGGCGCTCGCAAGGGTCTGGCTGACACCGCCCTGAAGACCTCGCAGGCCGGATACCTGACCAGAAAACTGGTTGATGTCTCCCAGAATATGATTGTGGGCACGGTTGATTGCGGCACCCTGAACGGCGTTACCAAGGGCATTGTTTACAAAGGCGACCGCATTGATGTTTCACTGTCCCAGAATATTGTCGGCCGGGTGGCCCGGGATAATATCGTTGATATTGTGACCGATGAAACGTTGGTCAAGGAGAACGGCCTGATAACCAGCGAGATTGCCAAGAAGATAGAATCGCTTGGTTTCCAGAAGGTCCGGGTCCGTTCGCCCCTGACCTGCGAGGCGCCCGAGGGCATCTGCGCCCATTGCTACGGAATGGACCTGTCTACCGGCCATCTCGTGGAGAAAGGCACGGCCGTCGGCATTATCGCGGCTGAATCCATCGGCGAGCCGGGCACCCAGTTGACAATGAGAACCTTCCACATCGGCGGCACGGCCTCAAGAACCCTGGAAGAGTCCTCTATTACGGCCAAGAACGCCGGCCTTGCCAAGTTTAATAATATAAAAACCTTCACCAATCCCAAGGGCGAGATGATTGTCATCAACCGCAGCGGAGAAATTATTATCGTGGACCAGAAGGAGCGCGAACTGGAAAGATACACCGTTCCGACCGGCTCGATTATCCACTGCAAGGAAAACCAGGCCGTCAAGGCGCGCCAGGTCCTGCTTTCCTGGGACCCGCATAACGTGCCCATTCTGACCGAAAAAGACGGCGTGGTCCGCTATGAGGATATCATCAAGGATAAGACGATGAAGGAGGAGACCGACCCGCGCAGCGGCATCAAACGTAAGGTCATCATTGAGCACAAGGGCGACCTGCACCCGCAGATTATCATTGAGAACGCCAAGGGCGAAATCCAGGCCGTCTATGCCATACCGGAAAAGGCACACCTGGAAGTGGACGAGGGCGAAAAGGTGGAAAACGGCACGCTCCTGGCCAAGACCCCGCGGGAACTCGTGGCCTCGCAGGATATCACCGGCGGCCTGCCCCGTGTAACCGAATTGTTTGAAGCCCGCAAGCCCAAAAACCCGGCTGTCATCGCCGAGATTGACGGCGTGGTGGAATTCGGCGACAAAAAAGCCGGCAAGCGGACCATTATTGTCCATAACGAGGAAACCGGTATGAGAGTTGAGCATACCATCCCGCCGGGCAAATACCTCAGGGTCCACCGCGGCGACCAGGTCAAGGCCGGCGAGCCGCTGGTTGACGGGCCACAGGTTCTGGCCGATATTATGAGAATCACCGGCGTGGACGTCCTTCAGGAATATCTTCTTAAGGAAATCCAGAACGTCTACCGCTCGCAGAACGTCACCATCAACGACAAGCACATTGAGATTATCATTGCCCAGATGCTGCGCCGGGTCAAGATTGTCAAAAGCGGCGACACCGCGTTCATCGCCGGCCAGATTGTGGACAAGTTCAGGTTCAAGGAGGAAAACCAGAGGGTGGTCAAGAAGGACCATACGCCGGCCACGGCCAAGCCGGCCCTGATTGGAATCTCCAAGGCCACGCTCCAGTCCGACAGTTTCGTGGCCGCCGCCTCGTTCCAGGAGACCACCCGCATCCTGACCGAGGCATCGCTTTTTGGCAAGCGCGATAACTTGAAAGGCATCAAGGAAAATGTTATAGTGGGTCGTATCATCCCGGCCGGGACGAGTTTCTCGGACTATGCGGATTTGGGGATAAAAGTAAAAGGCCAGCCGAAAGGCATTGGCGAGGAAACCGAAAAGATTCTGCCTGATTTGGTGGGAGAAGAGGCCAGGGCTTCTGTATAATAATGTTAGGAGAATAATATGCCGACAATAAACCAGTTGATTAAACACAAGAGAAAGACGCTGAAGTGGAAGTCAAAGTCGCCCGTGCTGGACCGCTGCCCGCAGAGGCGCGGCATCTGCACGCAGGTCAAGACAATGACTCCGAAAAAACCGAATTCGGCCCTGCGCAAGATTGCCCGTGTCAGTTTCTCCAATAAGAAGGAAGCCACGGTCTATATCCCGGGTGAGGGCCACAATCTCCAGGAACACTCGCTGGTCCTGGTGCGGGGCGGCCGGGTGCGCGACCTGCCCGGCGTGCGCTACCATATTGTCCGCGGCGTCCTGGACTGCGGCGGAGTGGAAAACCGCAAGCAGAGCCGTTCCAAATACGGCGCCAAAGTCGCCAAATAATATAGAATGAAAGCCCGCCTACGCTAAATCTTCGGCGGGTCTAAGAGCCAGTAAAGGTCGTCCTTTCGGACTCCTAACTGGCTTTAAGAAAAGAGTATTTAAACTATGCCGAGAAAATATAAATCGCTGGATTATCTTTTGAAGCCCGACCCGAAATACAACGACAAACTGGTCAGCCGCCTGATTAACAACATTATGAAGGAAGGCAAAAAGACCACGGCCCAGCGCGCCTTTTACAAGGCGATGAACGTGGTGGAAAAGAAGATAACCGATGTCGGGCCGCTGGATGCCCTGCTCAAGGCCATTGACAACGTCAAGCCGGTGCTGGAGGTTAAATCCAAGCGAATCGGCGGCGCCACCTACCAGGTCCCCACTCAGGTCCCGTCCGACCGCCAGATGAGTTTGGCTATCCGATGGATACTTGAGGCAGTGCGCAAGAAGAAGGGCAAGCCGTTCCACGTCCGCCTTTCGGATGAACTCCTGGCCGCATACAAAGGCGAAGGAGACGCAATGATGACCAGGCAGAACGTCCACAAAATGGCCGAGGCCAACAAGGCCTTTGCCCATTTCGGGTTCCGCGGAAACCGTTAAGTCGAATATTATGGAAACATTATGGAGTGCGGTAACGGCAAGGAATTCTCGCCACTGGCGCCGAAGCGCCATGGCGCCCTTATGGCGCTCACAAGTTACTAAGACGCACATTCGCTCCGCTCAGTGTAAACTCCGGATTTCTTTGTGCCTTTGTGTCTTCGTGGCGAATATTTTATCGGGCACCTGCGCGATTTATTCTGACACAACCATCACTCATACCGACGAAATCGTAATCACGGCCCGCCGGACCGACGATAATTATCTGCAGTTGCCGATGAATATCACGGTCCTGTCGGCCAGGGAATTGGCCAACCTGCCCGCGCACAACCTGGCCGAGGCGCTCAATTTCACATCCGGCGTGGACATCCAGTTCCGCGGCCCGGTCGGACAGCCCTCTTCCATCGCCATCCAGGGCTCGCAGTCCAGCCATGTCCGGGTTATGGTGGACGGCATCTTGATGAATTCCCAGGGAATGGCTTTTGCCGACCCCTCGCAATTCCCCATTGAGAATGTTGAACGGATAGAAATCATCAAGGGCTCGTCCTCTGCGGTCTGGGGTTCTTCATTAGGCGGCGTGGTCAACATCATCACCAAACCGCCCCAGGGCAATAAACCGTTTCAGGCGACCTTTTCTCTGGCCGCGGCCGGCGGCGACTACCAGTTCCAGCGCGAGAATCTGGAAATATCGGGCCGCTCGGACAAACTCTCGTATCTTTTCTGGATGAGCGGTCTGGACAGCAACAGCGAATTCCGGCCCAACAGCGACCTGGTCAGCACGAAATTTTCAGCCAAGGCCAATTATGCGCTTTCAGATGATGCCTATCTGGAAACCGCCCTGCATTACACCGGCTCGGACATCGGCGGCTATGAATTCCCCACTATGGGCTACAGCGAGGACCTGCGGTATTACGCCCGATACGGCTCAATCAAATTCTTTATTGCGCCGGATGATAGATGGGAATTCAGCGCCATCGCCAAGGCCTCCAACCAGGACAGCAAGGTGGAGAACTTCGCCATACCCGGCTATGCGCCCCTAGCCGAGGTCGCGAGCAAAAACATCTTCACCGGACTTGACCTGCAGTCCACTTACAGAATTGCGCCCGCCTCGCCAAGCGAGAGCGAGGCCGGGGACAACCAGAGCGTCTCTTCAGGCGTGGACCTGGGTAGCGACTCGCTGGACTCGGACCTGATGAACGGCAAGGAACGGTTCAGCCGCCAGGGCTATTACGTCAACTACCTGTTAAACAGCGGCAAGGTCGGAGTCAATCTCGGCGCGCGCTATGACGACAACCAGGCCTACGGCTCTCAGTTCAGCCCTTCAGCCGGACTGGTCTATCAGTTGCCGCTGGACTCGCATTTCCGGATTTCCTACAGCAAGGCCTTCAACGCGCCGCCCCTGATTTACAAATACATCAATACCATCTCGCCCAATCCGGATTTAAAAGCCGAGCGCGCGCTCGCGGTCTATGAAACATCTCTGGATACCAGACCCGTAAAAGACCTCTCGCTCAAACTCGCCTATTACCGCTCTGAGGTGAAAGACCTGGTCACCTACGACTTCGTCAACAATATGATGGACAACATAGACAAGGTCAGGCGCCAGGGCGTGGAGGCAGAGGCAAAATACAATCTCACCGAAGACATTCAGGCCCAAGCCGGCTCGGCTCTCAACCGCGTCCAGAACCGCGACACCGGCGCCATTGTCCAGGGTGGCGGCGTGGCCAAACTAACCTATAACCTTGGACTGAATTACCAATACAGCAAAGACCTCAACCTGGCGCTCAAGGGAAATTACCGGTTCTGGAACGAGCCCGTATCAAGCAACGCCAATGACCGAAAGTTCATCTGGGATATGATGGTCAACTATTCACTGCCCAATGACGACAACAAAAGCACTGCAATGCCCTCATCCGTATTCCTCGGCGTGTATAACATCTTTGACCGCGGCTACTGGTATCACGAACTCCTGCCAATGCCCGGCCGGACCCTTGAGTTCGGGGTAAAATATACATTCTAAACCGCAGATAAATACTAAACACGAATCGCACCCCGAAAGCATTCGGGGTGTTATTCGCCGTATTGTCTTATTCGTGTTTTCTTTTTATAGGATTTTCTCCCGGTTTTGCCGGTAATAAAGTTCCCGATATCTGCGGATTTTCTCCCGGTTTTGCCGGTAATAAAGTTCCTGATATCTGCGGATTTTCTCCCGGTTTTGCCGGTAATAAAGTTCCCGATATCTGCGGATTTTCTCCCGGTTTTGCCGGCGATAAAGTTCCTGATATCTGAGGATTTTCTCCCGGTTTTGCCGGTAATAAAGTTCCTGATATCTGAGGATTTTCTCCCGGTTTTGCCGGTGATAAAGTTCGTAATATCTGCGGATTTTATCCCGGTTTTGCCGGCGATAAAGTTCCATGTATCTACGATGTTTCTTCCGGTTCTTCAGGTAATAAAGTTTTCGTCGTTCACGGACTTTCTCCAGGTTATGCAGAAAATAAAGTTTACATTGTTTAT
>JBFMDM010000061.1:0-12776 GCA_040753835.1 Planctomycetota bacterium | reverse complement strand
AGCCCAACTTTAACCGCAGATGCACACAGATGGACACGGATGAACACGGTCCGCCCAACTAACGGACTCTGTGTTCTCCGTGCCTCTGTGGCAAGGCCCCGCCTCTGGCGGGGTCTAAGAGCCAGTAACTCCCCCGAATGCTTTCGGGGGATAACTGGCTCTAAGAAAAGGAGTTAAATATGTCAGATACATTAAAACCATTAGAAGTAAAAACTGGAAATATCGCAACTTATGCGGTAACTGAAAGCAAACTGGCGCCGGATTCGGTTACAACCAGCAAAATCAAGGACAAGGCGGTCAAGACCGCTAAAATCGGCGACAAGCAGGTGACCATAGATAAGATTGCAGACCGCTCAATATCAACAACCAAGATAATTGACGGCGCAATCACAGGCACCAAGATTGCCGCAGGCGCTATCACACGCGATAAAATCTCTAACGGCGTCCTGGATAGGCCCCTCACCCCACCCGTGGCCACAGTTGAGATTGCCAACAATGCGGTCTCTTCTGACAAGTTACAGAATAATTCTGTAACCACGGACAAGGTCAAGGACGGCGCAATCACTAATGCCAAAATCGCCGCGAATACCATCACCGCGGCAAAGATTGCGGCTAATGCGGTCGGCTCGTCAGAAATAGCGCCCAATGCAGTCGGCTATTCGGAACTTGCGCCACAGTCCTTAGAGCCGCGCTCCATCAAGACCATTTCACTGGCGCCGGCAACCGAGGGACAGGTGCCTGTGGCCGACCTGTCCCAGGGCAATCAGTGGTGGTTCAGATGGGCGAATGTGGCAACGCGTCCGCTCACGCCGCCCCTGACGAGTGCGGAACTCGGAGCGGCGAGTGTGGAATCAGACAAGATAGCCAACGCCGCGGTGATCCAGGAGAAACTTGCGCCGGGCGTAGGCGGGAATAGAATAGTGTTTCTTCCGACCCGGCTCCAACTGACGAGTTTAATGGTAACCGGCAATCAGGTCTGGCAGCCCTCGGCGCCTAATCCGGCTATCCCGCCTGAAGCCACGGCATTGATTATGCAGATTGAATTGGTGCAGATGAGTATTCCGGTTCCGCCGCCGGGCTGGATAAACTGCCGCCTTCGCCGTGACGCCGCGCAACAAGAGTGCTATGCGATTATGGCTAACCCCACCCAGGTCGGACAGGTCTTCGGCGGACAGGCCATTGTGCCGGTGGTGGCAGGGAGTTTTGAGTACTCGTTTACGGATGTAAGCGGAAATGTGAGCGTCACATTTAACACTTATGTGGTAGGGTATATTGTGTAAATACCCTCTGGATTACGATTGTGAGATATGTGATATGAACACAAGAGGCACCCCGAATGCAATATCTTCGGGGTGCCTTGAGCGGTTATTGGGCAAGATGAATCATCAGTTTATGCTCACAGATGGTCTTCTATGGTGGGCTTATTATTCCCGGACTGGTATTCAGCCAAAATATTTTTAGAAAATATTTATCTTTTTGTTGACATTCCTAACGGGATTTTTATTTATATGGAGTATCCGTCATATTAAAACTCGGAAATAACCTGGCAAAATTGCCTGAATATGGTTTAATAAAAAGCAAATAAAAGGCACGGAAGAAGGAAGCGAAAAATAAGCCAGATTTCGTACATAAATATTGGTTCACTGCCAATAAATCTGGTTAACGTGCGTTTTTATAGAGGGTGGTTATGTTGTACGTCGGATTATGTCTGATGGCAGTTGGGGGTATTAGTGCCCTGATTGGTCTTGTCAAGATGCTTATTGATGCCTTCGGCAATAGCATCCTCTGGGGATTGGGTATTCTGGCTATGCCGGTGTGTGGCATTTGTTCAGTCACGACATCGGCGCCCTGGAATATTGTTTTCGCGGTTGCCCAATTAGTTATCCCGGTTGTTTATGCGATATTGTATTGGGATAGTGCCAAACGTTATTTCCTGGCCTGGCTGGTTGGTTCGATTATCTTCGGAGCAGGTTCTGGTTTTCTGGTTATAGGCATTGCCCAGGACGCGAAAGAAAAACGGGTATATGCTCTGGTGAAGGAATTATACAGAGCCAAACAAGACAAGAAAAATCCACGGAACACCTATCAATGGGCAGTGTATCTGGACCAGAAAATAACGAAATTGAACAAGGAGTTAGCGACCGAGGGGATAACCGATGACCAGATAAAAGAATACGAGGAACTAATAGAACAAAACCAGGAATAATAGGTTGATTTTCTGTTTACGATGTCCCATATCGCGGTATTTTAGCCCATTAGCGCCGGATTCGGTTACGACCAGCAAAATCAAGGACGCCGCGGTCAAGACCGCCAAAATCGCCGCGAATACCATCACCGCGGCAAAGATTGCGGCTAATGCGGTCGGCTCATCAGAGATTGCACCCAATGCCGTCGGCTATTCGGAACTTGCCCCACAATCCGTAGAGCCGCGCTGTATCAAGACACTTTCAGGTCTGCCCCCGACACCAAGCCAGGTGCCGGTCTATGACGAGACAGGTCCAAATTACTGGTGGTTCAAATGGGCGAATGTGGCCTCAAGACCTCTGACACCGCCGGTTGCGGCCGCGGAAATCGCACCAGACGCGGTAACCACAGAGAAGATTGCCCTTGGGGCGGTTATCGGTGACCGGTTATCGGTGGACAGTGTATCAACGGAGAAGATACAAAACGGCGCGGTAACAACTCCGAAGATTGCATCTTCGGCAGTAACCAGTAGCCAGTTATCAGTAGACAGTGTCATAACGGAAAAAATAGCCAACGGAGCAGTAACACAAGAGAAGTTAGCGCCGGGCGTGGGCGGCGGGGAGAGGCATGAGTTCCTGAATCCTTCGGTTGAAGGGTTCTATCTGGCCAGCCAATCGTTCCCGATTGACTGGACGGTTGCCGACCTGTCACCCTGGATTCCGGCCAATGCACGGGCGGCCATTGTGCAGGTCGGCATCTTCACCCAGGCCATATCTTCAGGCGCAAGGGCGGAGATGAGAGTCAGGACCAATGATGCCCAGCGTGAGGCCCTGTGCGTGTCCAACGGACAGCAGGATAAGACCAACTGGAATGGCGGATTGGTGCCGATTACAAGTGGGAGGGCACTGGAGTATAGATTGGATGTGGCCGGAACGATAACGGTAACTCTCTGGATAAGCATCATCGGATACCTGGTGTAGGTTACACGAGATTACAATAGTTACAAAGGTTACAGAATACAAAATGCCGGATATTTAAACACGAATGGCACGAATAAAGGCGAATTTCACGAATAAATTATTCGCGGGATTCGTACAGTTCGTGTTATTCGTGTTCCCTGGATGCCCACCAATCGTAAATATTTTTCAGATTCTTTCGCAGATTTGCTCTCCCAGATCATCTAATATATTAGGGATAAACGGGGTCCCGATAACCCTCCGGGGCCGGAAATGGAAAAAACAAAATAAAGTGACCGGAAAGGGGTTGGGATTCGTTTATATAATAAGGTTGAACCCGCCTTCGTCCAGCACATAAGTTATGTGCTGGACTACGGCGAGGTCTAACTCTCCGTAATTTCCCCGTCATACGACGGGGTCAAACGGAGAGTAAGAAAGGAGAATGTTATGGTGCAAAAGATGGTTGTTCTGGGCATCCTGGCATTGATGATAATACTGGGGTGGAACGCCGCGGCTGATGCCTGCGGCGTGATTGTCATTGACGAGATAGAGCGTATCAGGCCGCCCAGGCCGGATATCCGCCCGGCTGTTAATATCTCGGTCAAGAACACGTCCCTGGATATTAAGATAGAAGACCATGTCGCAATCGCCACGGTGGATGAGATTTTCCACAATTCCAATCCGTATCAACTTGAGGGCACGTTCATCCTGCCCATCCTGCCCGAAACCGCGGTGCAGGACCTGGCGCTCTGGATTAACGGCAAGGAGTCCAGGGGCGAATTGCTGGACCGGGACAAGGCGCTGCAGTATTACCAGGAAACAGTCCGTAAGATGGTTGACCCGGCGCTGTTGGAATACGCGGGCTACGGGCTCCTGAAACTCAGGGTATTTCCGATTCCGGCCAGCAACCAGGACCTGGGAGTCGGCCCGGGTAACGTCCGTATCAAGTACACATATACCTACCGCCTGCCCGTGGACAACGGACTGTGCGAATTCAAGCATCCCTGGGGCACCAATAAGTTTTCATCCGAGGTAATTGACTCGGCAGTTATCAAGGCGAGTATCAAATCCGCGCTTCCGATAAAGACGGTCTATTCGCCCACCTATCCTGATATTGCAGTCAGCCGCAAGGACGACCGCAATATCCTCATCAGTTTTGAGCAGAATAAGATGAAGCCGGATAAGGATTTCATCCTCTACTATGCGCTCTCGGACAAACAGTTCGGGGTGAACCTGCTGTCCTATAAGAAGCCGGCGCAGGACGGATTCTTTATGATGTTCCTGTCGCCCAAATACGACCTCAAGGATTCGGAGGTGGTCCGCAAGGACGTCATCTTCGTGCTGGACACCTCTGGTTCAATGAAGGACGCCAACAAGATAGAGCAGGCCAAGAAGGCGCTGGAATTCTGCATCCGTTCTTTGCGCAAAGAGGACCGGTTCAATCTCATCACTTTCAGCGCGGATGTGCGTCCGTTCAAGGACAAACTTCAGGATGTGACCTCAGGCACGCAGGACGAGGCGCTGAAATGGGTCAAGGACATAGAGGCCCGGGGCGGGACTAATATTGACGATGCACTGCAGAATGCCCTTGCGATGGTGGAATCCGCAAGTAAGCGGCCCTGTATGGTGGTCTTCCTGACGGACGGGATGCCGACCGTAGGCGAGCAGAATACGGATAATATCCTCAAGAACATCGCCAAAAAGAATACCTCCAACGTCCGCATCTTCAGTTTTGGCGTGGGCTACGACATCAATACGCACCTGTTGGACAAGATAGCCGAGTCCAACAAGGGCGCGCGGGAATATATTACGCCGGACGAGAACATAGAGGTCAAGGTCTCAAATTTCTACGACAAGATTGCCTATCCGGTCCTGGCCGATGTCAAACTGGAGGCGTCTGGTATAGAGATTTACGACCGTTATCCAAAAACCCTGCCCGACCTCTTCAGAGGCAGCCAGTTAACTATCTTCGGTAGATATAAAGGAGACGGCAACAAATTGATTACGCTTTCCGGGTTGGTCAACTCCGAGCCGCGCAAGTTTGAATACGAGGCGACTTTCTGCTCAGGCAGTGAATCAGCGGATTTCACCCAGCCCTTGCACGTAGGGGCTGGGTTCATCCCCCGGCTCTGGGCTGTCAGCAAGATTGGCTATCTGCTGGATGAAATCCTCCTGCGCGGGGAAAATAAGGAGGTCAGGGAGGAGATAATCAAACTGGCCAAGGAATACGGAATCCTCACGCCCTATACATCCTGGCTGGTGATGGAGGATTACCGGGGGCGGGTTGCCGCTTTACCGCCCGGAACGCAACCGCCGCCGCCATCTGCGCCGATGGATGCCCTATCCAGGGGCGGAGGCGCAATGGAAAACGAAGTCAGAGAAAAATCCGCTGATGCCTCTCTGCCGAGCGGCGCGCCGGCAGTCCGAAACCGCAGGGAGAACCAGAAATTGCAGAAAGGCGTCTATGACCAGAAAAAGGAAGGCGGTAAATTGGGCGAGACGGTTCGTAACAATGTCCGGCAACAGGCAGACCGGACCTTCTACCAGGGCAACGACAATGTCTGGTATGATTCGGCCTACGACCCCAAGGACGCCAAAAAGATAACCGAGGTAAAGTTTATGAGCGACGAATACCTGGAACTCATAAAGAAAGAGCCGCGCCTGGCCCGGTATTTTGCGGTCAGCCAGAATGTCCTGGTCTGCTGGAACGAGAAGATATACCAGGTGAGATGATAATGCCACAGATTACACGGATTCGTTTGTGTATATCTGTGATTAGAAACCCCGATGTCGCTTACGCTCATTGGGATAACTGGCTGATAACGACTTTCGGTCTAACAGCCAGTAAGGAGATTATATGAAAACGATATGCCGCATTGCGCTGGTCTTGCTGTTTCTTGGGTTGAGCGTTGGCGGGATTATGGCTAAAGACAAGGCCGAAGAAAGCGCCCCAGCCAAGCCAAAAACCGTGAAGGAAGTTGTTGACTCCGGTTTTACCTATCTGGTAAAGAAACAATCATCGGACGGTTCCTGGCAAAGTTCCTATTCCATCGCCGTTACGGCGATTGCCGGCCTGTCATTTCTGGCCCATGATGAGAACCCGTTTGATTCGGTCTATACTGACGCCTTATTAAAAGCGTATGGTTACATGATTAAAAGCATTAAGGACGGCAGATTCCCGAAACAGGGCCATACCTGGATTCACGGGCAGGGATTCGGGACCCTGTTCCTGTCGGAATTCTATGGCAAGCTTTTACTGGCACCCAAGAAACCAGATGGCATTGATGCACAGGCGCTAAAAGCCGAGATAGAAAAGGCCGTCCGGGAAATTGAGAGAAGCCAAAGCTTATCAGGCGGGTGGTGGTATGAATCCAATTCGCCGAATCAACACGAGGGTTCTACCACGGTCTGTGCGGTCCAGGCGATGCGCTCGGCCGCCAATTACGGCATTGATATCAACCAGGCGGTGATTGAGAAGGGCTTTGAATACCTGAAAAAATGCCAGAATAAAGACGGCGGATTCGACTACCAGATGGATAACAGTTCGGATACCACATCAATGCAGGCCGGTTCAGCCGGGGCGTTGTCCACCCTGGCCCTGATGAATAAATTGGACTATCCGGTGCTGATGAACGGGCTGGAGTTCATGGAAAAAACCGGCCCGGACGGCATTTCCAGCTCCGATTTTCCTTACTACGGCCATTTTTACGCCATGATGTCCATGACCCTTATTAGCGAGGAATACGGCAAGTCAAAGCCACTGGCTGCGACCTGGTTGGCCACGGCCCCGGAAAAACTGATCAAATGGCAGGGTCAGGAAGGCGCCTGGGAATCGAGAGGATGGATGGCTGGTAACGGCGATCGGGAGACAAAATACTATTCCACCGGCGCGGCCCTTTTGGCCTTGCAGGTGCCCAAAGGATATCTTTCGATTTTCCACCGCGAGCCGCCGGCCTTGCCGAAACCGGAAAATTCTTCTCTTAAATAATGTTCGGATGCAGTTGTTTCGGCCGGTAACAAGGGGATTACTGTTCCGGAAATCGGCGGCAAGAAAAGGTGTTAGATTTGAGGAAAAGAATAAGTAATTTATGTATAATATTTAGGATAACATAAACCACAGGTTGTGCAGATTTAACAGTGTTTATCTGCGTTCATCTGTGGTTCGGAGGGTTTTATTATGAAAACGGCATACCGTCTGGCGCTGGCCCTGATTATGGGCTTGAGCGCGATGCTCAGCAATCTGAGCGCGGAAACCACTAAGAACCTGGACCTGACTTCCAAGATTGACCGGGTCACGGTCTATCCGGATCGGGCTTTGGTCACGCGCGAGGTCAAGACCGGGACGCTCGCCAAGGGCATCTACGAAATCGCCATCAAGGACCTGCCTATGGCGCTCCAGAACGAGTCAGTGCGCGTCGCCTCAAGCGACCCGGACAATCTCAAGGTCATCGGCCTGGACATCAAGACATACCAGTTGGAACGGCCGCCTGAAGACAAAATCCGCGCCCTACAGGACCAGTTGCAGTCAATGCAGGATGCCCTGCGCGTCATTGACGACAACGTGAAGTTATTACAGACAGAGCGCGACTATCTCAACGCGGCCAAGGACGCATTCCTGCGCTCGGCCACCCATCCGTCCGCATCAGGCAAGGAGGGCGCGATTGAGCCGCGCCTGGCCGTCAAGGACTACGAAGAGATGCTCAAATACTATACCTCCAAACTGCGCGCCAATACCGATGCGATGATGAAGGAAGACCTGAACCGCCGCGAGACCAACAAGAAGATGGTGATAGTTAATAACGAACTGTCCAAACTCGGCATCTATCAGAACACCATCCCCCAGAAGAAATCGGTCAAGGTGAATATCGAGGTCCTGAAGGACGGCGACTATGGCCTGGCGCTTTCCTACATCAATTTCGGGGTCAACTGGCAGGCCAGTTACGATATCCGGGTGTTTACCGAGGCCAAGGAGATGGAGATGATTGCCTACGGCGTGGTCACCCAGAACAGCGGCGAGGACTGGATGAACGTCCTGCTCTCGTTCTCCACGGCCCGGCCCGCGCTTCAGGGCTGGCTGCCCGAACTCCCGCCCTGCTACGTCAACCTGCCCCACAATGTTGAGGTTATGGGCAGGTATACTGAATTAAGAAGAGAAAGGCAAATGACGCAGAAGGATATTAATTATCAGGTATTGGCTTCTAATGATGCCGCACAATTTAATAGGCAAAATATTGTTGCGCAACAACCAATGCCGCAAGGAACAACCTTCGCAGGAACATTAAAGGAAGACGCGCGAAGAACCGACCTGGACAAGATGGTGATGAATCAATACCTGTCTTCGGACGTGGCCGGCAGTTTCAGTTCGGTCGTTTTCCACACGCCCAAGCGGGTGGACATTCAATCCGACGGCGCGCCGCACCGCACCTCGCTCTGGACCAGCAAACTGCCCGTGCGTTTTGAGTATATCACCACGCCCAAAATCAGCCCCTACGTCTATCTCAGGGCCCTGGGCACCAACAAGATGGCCACGCCCATACTACAAGGCACCATCAACGTCTTTATGGGCAGCGACTTCATCGGCTCGTCCCAGACCTCCAGCATCCTGCCGGACGAGGAGTTTGAACTGACCCTGACCGTGGACGAGAATATTCGGGTCAAGCGCAAACTGGAGGAAAGAGAGGAGAAAGGCCCGGGCTTCTGGGGTTCGTCCAAACGCATCACTTATTCCTTTATTATTGAACTAGAAAATTATAAGAAAGAGAATAGCATTATCACCCTGGTGGACCAGATTCCGGTCAGCCAGAATCAGGACATCACCGTGGAATTGGGCCAGTGCTCGGAACAGCCCGTGGAAAATGGTAAGGACGGCAAACTCAAGTGGAAGTTCGACCTGAAACCAAAGGAGACGAAGAAACTGACCTTTGTCTTTACGGTCTCGGTGCCCAAGAACTCCGACCCGGCGTTCTATAACGAGACCTTCAGCCCGGACCAGGGCGTGCAGGAATATAAGATGAGGAAGAAGTAAGAATAATGAATACCCGCCTTCGTCCCTCCGGGACTACGGCGGGGCCTAACTCGCTGTAACAAGTAAACTTTAACAGCGAGTAAGAAAGGAGTTCATATGACACTGAAAAAGATACTGGCCACAATGGTGATAGCCATTGCGCTGACATCCGCGATGGCGAGCGCCCAGACCCCGGCGGATCGGGAAAAGGAAACCCCGCCGCCCGTGAAGAAAATCGTGCTCTACAAACACGGCATGGGCTATTTTAAGCGGGTCGGCAAAATCAGGGACGACGCAACCGTGACCCTGGACTTCAAGACCGACCAGATGCAGGACCTTCTGACCTCGCTCTATGCCATTGACTACGGCAAGGACTGCCGGATTGCCTCCATCGGCTACGATTCCAAGGACCCGATAGACAAGCAACTGGAAAACATTTTGATTCGTGTGCCTGAGGGCTCGGCCCTGACCCAGTTCGTGACCCAACTAAAGGGCGTCAAGGTGGAAATCAAGGTCGGCACTGAAACGGCCCGGGGCAGTATCCTGGGCATAGAACCGGTCAGCCAGAAATCGGACGATTCGGTCCTGACCGCCTTTAAGGTGGTTCTGCTCAGGGAAGACGGCGCCATCCAGCCCTTCAACCTCTTTGACGTCTCGTCAATGAAGATACTGGACGCGCGCATCCAGGAAGACCTCCAACGCATCCTGGACATTTACAAGAACTCCAAATACACGGACCGTAAGCAGGTGCGCATCCAGACCGCGGGCAAGGGGGAGCGCAATATTCAAATCGGCTATCTCATCGAGATGCCCATCTGGAAGACCTCGTATCGGCTCATCCTGGCTGAGGAGCCAGCGGCCAAACCCTATCTCCAGGGCTGGGCAATTATGGAAAACCCGACGGACGAGGATTGGAAGGATGTCAACATCTCCTTCATGGCCGGAAATCCCATCTCATTCAAACTGGATTTATACACCTCGTATTATCCCCAAAGGCCGGTCATAAACCTGGCCAGCATCATCCCGCTGGTCAGCGGATTAATCGCCATGGATAAGTTTGCCCAAGGCGATATGAAACTTTCAGCAGGATATATGGACGAGAAGGATGATGGACTTTACGAGGTTATTGGTGTGGGCGGTAGTCGTGGAGCAGCCCGCGGAGAAGCGAAGGCCAAAAGAAATGCGCCGGCACTTCCGGGTGCGCCGGCTCCTTCAATGTCCACTATGCTGGCCAAGTCAGTCAGTTCCATTGCCTCGGGCGTGCAAATCGGCGAGCTATTCGCCTACGAATCCAAGTCGCCCATCAGCGTAGGCCGGCGCCAGGCGGCCATGGTTCCCATCGTCACCGAGTTCGTGGACGGCTCCAAGATTCTCTATTACCGCGGCTCAATCTCGCCTAAACTGATGAACGCCTTCTATTTGACCAACTCATCCAAACTCACTTTGGAGACCGGTCCGGTCAACCTCTTTGAAGGGTCAACCGCCGTAGGCGAGGGACTGCTCAAGCAATCGCTCCAGCCCGGGATGAAGGAAATAGTCCCCTTTGCCATAGAGGCCGGATGCAGTATAGAGGTTACAGGCAAGGACGAATACAAGCCCATCCACAAGGCCAGTTTCGTTAACGGCGTGATGGTCCTGAGACAGTTCCTGGTCAAGGAAACGGCCTATAAATGCATCAACAAGAGCCCCAAGGGATTTGTCTTCTATATAGACCATCCCAAGACAGGCGGATATACATTGATTGATACGGCCAAGCCAGAGGAAGAGGTAGCCGGGTACTACAGGTTCAAGATGGAATTGGGGGCCGGCAAAACCCTGGAATTCAAGGTAACCGAACAGCAAGAGGTGGCATCGCAGGTCTATGTCCAGAACCAGTCCCTGGACCAGATTCGGTTCTATCTGGAGCAGGGCTATCTCTCCGGCAAGGCCAAGGGATTATTGAAGGACGTGGTCGGCTATATGAACAGCATCGCCGAGTATGAGCGGGTGATTCAGGAGGCCAAAAAGGAGAGCGAGAAACTGGTCAACGACCAGGAGCGCTACCGCAAGAATATGCAGATACTCAATACCAATAATCCCAAGGAAAGCGAGAAGCGGGCCGAGTATCTGGAACGGCTGACCAGGATTGAGGAACGGCTCGAGAAACTGGACAATACGATACGTGAAACGAGCGAGAAACAGCGCCAGATTAAGAGTGAACTCAACCAGAAGGTCCAGGCGTTTACAGAGGAATAAGTTTCCCGACAATATTGGGATGAGCAGGTTAGGAGCGGTATTTGCCTACGCAGAGGGTGGCATTATGCCCGCCGAATCCGAAGGAGTTGGAGAGGACCACATTGACCTCCATCTTGCGCGACTGGTTGGGCACGTAGTCCAGGTCGCACTCAGGGTCAGGCGTCTCGTAGTTGATGGTCGGATGGACCATATTGTCCCGGATGCTCATCACCACGGCCAGGAGTTCGGCCGCGCCGGAGCCGCCCAATAAGTGACCTATCATTGACTTGGTGGAACTGATAGCCAGTTTTCTTGCGTGCTCGCCGAATAATTTCTTTATGGCTTTGGTCTCGGTCAGGTCGTTATAGGCCGTTGATGTGCCGTGGGCGTTGATGTATGAGACCTGTTCGGGCTTAATGTCGGCATCGTCCAGTGCCAGTTTCATCGTGGTCATTGCGCCGACCCCTTCGGGGTCAGGCGCAGTGATGTGATAGCCGTCGTCGTTCATCCCGAAACCGAGCATCTCGGCGTAGATTTTCGCGCCTCTGGCCTTGGCGCGTTCAAGTTCCTCAAATATGAATACGCCCGAGCCCTCGCCCATAACAAAGCCGTCCCGGTTCTTTTCAAAGGGACGGGATGCCTTTTCCGGCGCATCGTTGCGGGTGGAGAGCGCCTTAAGCGAGGCGAATCCGGACATACCCAGTCCGGTAATGGCCGCCTCAGCGCCGCCGGCCACAATCACGTCCGCCATTCCCATCTGGATGGTCTTGAAGGCCAGGCCGAGCGCATGGTTGGAGGCGGCGCAGGCCGAGGCCACGGCGAAATTCGGGCCTTTTAGCCCAAAATGGATGGCTACCTGGCCGGCTGCGGAGTTCATCATCACCTTGGGGATGGTAAAAGGAGAGACCCTTGAGGGTCCCTTCTGGATTAATCTGCTGTGCTGTTCCTCAAATTCAGTGAACCCGCCGATGCCGGAGCCGATAATGCAGCCGATTCGGGGCAGGTCTTCCCTGCTAAAGTCAATACCTGAATCCTTGACGGCCTGGATGGCCGAGACGAGCCCAAACTGGGCAAAGCGGTCCAGTCGCTTGGCCTGGGGCGCCGGCAGGTAGTCCTCTACCTTGAAGTTCTTGACTTCGTGGGCGAAATTGACGTCAAATCCGGTGGTGTCAAAGGCGGTTATCTTGGCCGCTCCGCTTTTGCCGGCCAGCAATGCCTTCCAGGTATCCTCTGCGTTATGGCCCAAAGCGGTGATGCCGCCCAAGCCGGTGATAACAACCCGTCTTTTATGCATTTTGCTTATTTCTATCCGTAAGGGATTTCACTAACAATCCCTTTAAACAGTTAAGGGGTGTTCCGATGAATCATCCGTCCGGATGAGCCCGGTTCGGACGGGTCGGAGAACACCCCTATATAAC
>JBFMDM010000060.1:0-12886 GCA_040753835.1 Planctomycetota bacterium | reverse complement strand
ATATCCATTGACAACCGCGTCTCCAAGGTGATGGAGTATTTTGAGATATTCCTGACCCGGATGATGGCCTGCCAAAAGGCGGCCAAACGACTGGGCTGCGAATTCAAACTGGTCATCAACAAGACAAAACTCTTATAAGCGCTACCGTGCCGGCGAATACGGCATTGTTCGCACCATTTTCATTATTCTGGCGACTCGTACCATACAATTTATTTTTTTAATAATTTTAGTCATTTTTGTTGCATTATATTACGATAATATATCTAATGATACCAGTTCTATTGGTTTAGTGCCAATAGATTAATTTCGAAACAGAAACAAGGAGTGCTGAAATGGGGAGCAAGTTGTATGTGGGCAATCTGAACTACCAGACCACAGAGGACGTTCTTAAGAGCGCCTTTGCCGCCCACGGAAATGTCGTGTCCGTTACCATCATCCAGGGTAAAGGATTCGGCTTTGTAGAAATGGGCTCTGATGCCGAGGCGCAGAAGGCAAAAGAGGCAATGAACAATGCGAACATAGATGGCCGGAATGTAAAGGTTGACGAAGCCAGGCCGAAACGCGAAGGCGGCCCGAGACAGGGCGGCGGCTACGGCGGTGGCGGCGGCGGATACCGCGGCGGAAATAGAGACAGATATTAATTTTCTGTAAGTCTATTAGTTGCTGTTAGGGACAGCAACATATCCCGTAGGGAAACCATTAAGGGCAGATAGGTCTAATAAACCGTCTGCCCTTTTTCTTGGAGATTAACCCACACCTATAAAAGGCAGCCACAATACCAGGCTATTCTTGTTTATGTACGCGGTATCCAGTACTGAAGTGAATGATTAGTTCCTATTTGCTACCTACATTCCGAGTGCCTTGTTGATAACCTCTACCAACGGGGTCCACCAGACGCCAAGGAGCAGCACAGGAAGGACGAAGATGATGAGCAGGATGGTATCAAAAAGCGTATAGCGTATAGCGGATAGTGTAGAATCCGCTTCAGGTATTTTCAGCCACATGGCTTTGACTATGCGCGCATAGTAATAGAGCGAGACCACGCCGTTCATTACGCCTAATACAGCCAGAACATAGCATTTGGCATTTATGACTGCGGCAAAGAGATAGAGTTTGCCGATGAACCCGGCCAGCGGCGGAAGCCCGACCAGAGAGAACAGGAAAATTGACATCATTATCCCAAGGAACGGCAAGCGCCAGCCCAGGCCTTCATACTCCTGGATATCCACTTTACTGGTCAGGCGTTCGACGACATGGACCACGAAGAACGCGCCCATATTCATAAAGAGATAAATCGGCAGATAGAGCACTATTGCCTGTCGGCCGCTGTCGGTCAGGATAACCAGTCCCATCAGGATATAACCGGCATGTGCGATGCTGGAATAGGCCAGGAGCCGCTTTAGATTGGTCTGATGCAAGGCCGCGAGGTTGCCGATTGTCATTGTCAATACCGCAATAACAGCCAAGATGGTCTGCCAGGAACCAATGAACTCAATGGAATTGGGAATACCCGGAAGCAGTGTGAATAACGTAAAGAAGAAACGGATGATGATGGCAAACCCGGCCGCCTTGGGCGCCACGGACAGGAAGGCGGTGATTTCTGTCGGCGCGCCCTCATACACGTCCGGACACCACATATGGACCGGCACGGCCGCTATCTTGTAGGCGAATCCGACAAAAACCATAAATAACGCCGCGCTCAAGGTAAGAATGCCAGAACCAAATTTCGGAGTATTGGCAACCGCAGCCGCCAGATCCGGCAGGGAGAACGTCCCATAAAGCCCGTATAGAAACGCCATGCCGAAAATCATTATGCCAGAGGCAATGGCACCGTAGATGACGTATTTCAGGCCGGCTTCGGATGACTTCAGGATTCCCTTGGGCGATGCAACCAGCAGATAGGAACAAATGCTCACTGTTTCCAATCCGAGATAAATCATCAGCAGGTCATTGGCCGAGGCCAGCAGGAACAAGCCGAGCGTGGAAATGAGAAGCAGGGAATAATATTCAATCGTATGGTGCTTTTCTTCACGCGCCAGCGAGAACAGCACAGTCAGGAAGGTGGCCGCGATAAAGAGCAGTTTGAAGAACAAGGTAAAACCGTTCAGCCGTATAAGCCCCTCTCCGCCCGAGGCGGATCCGCCTATGGCGGAAAACAAGGACTGGTCCACACCCTGGGAGAGCATATTGGCAGAGATAAAGAAAGCCACGGCCAGTATCCAGAGCACCAGATACGGCACTGCCTTCCTGAACGAGGTCACCAAGTCAAACAGGACGATAAACACCACCCCGCCGGCCAGGACCAGTTCAGGCAGGAAATACCTTAAACTCTCAAGGTTACTCATAGTTACTTAATCAACGTAATCAGATTCTTAATAGATTCACTAATCAGGTTAATCGCCGGCATCGGGTAGACGCCGAGTAACAGGACAATCCAGCCCAGCGCTACCAAGGTAAACATCTCCCTGAAATTTATCTCAGGCAGTTCCTTGTATTTCTCGTTCAGCGGTCCGAGGAACATCCTCTGCATCGCCCAGAGGAAGTAACCGGCGGTCAGGACTACGCCTGAGACCGAAATAATAGTCAGGGTCTGATAGACCTTGAATCCGCCCAGGAACACCATAATCTCGCTAATAAAACCGCTCAGGCCCGGCAGGCCCATTGAGGCGAAGAATGCAAAGGTGGTCATCCCGGCATAGAGCGGCATCCGGCTGGCCAGACCTCCGAATCCGTTAATATCGCGGTGATGCGCCCTATCGTAAATCACGCCTGCAATCAAGAAAAGCATCCCGCTGATGCAACCGTGATTGAACATCTGCAGAACCGCGCCAACCATGGCCGGCTGGGCGCTATCCGATGCCACGCCCGGAAAACTGGCCGCGGCAATACCCAGCAGGCAAAATCCCATATGGCTGATGCTGGAATATGCAATCATCCGCTTAAGGTCCTTCTGCGCCATCGTGCAAAGCGCGCCGTAAACTATATTAACCACGCCGATAAGCGCCATTATATAAGAGAAATTATGCCCGGCGTCGGGCAGGATGGGCAAAGAAATCCTGATTATGCCGTACACGCCCATCTTCAGGAGGATGCCTGCCAAGATGACGCTGATAGCGGTCGGCGCCTCGGTATGCGCGTCAGGCAACCACGTGTGGAAAGGAAATGCCGGCACCTTGATGGCAAAGGCGATGTAAAGCCCGATAAAGGCGATAAACCAGGCCGTGCCCTTGAAGGTGCTGCTGACCTTGATTAATTCAGGTATAGAGAACGTATGCGGCGTGGTGGAAAAATACAGACCCAGCATCACTAACAGCATCAGGACGCTTCCGAACAAGGTGTAAAGGAAGAACTTGATAGCCGCATATTCCTTGCGCGGGCCGCCCCAGATGCCGATAAGGAAATACATCGGCAGGAGCGTCACTTCCCAGAATACGTAGAACAGGAAGAAATCCAAGGCGCAGAATACGCCCATCATTCCCGTGTTCAATATCTGGTAGAGGATAAAATAACCCTTGACGCCTTTGGTGATATTCCACGAAGCGAATATGCCGACAAAGCAGATAAGCGGAGTCAGGAGCACCATCAGGATGCTCAGGCCGTCCACACCCAGATGGTATTCTATGTTAAAAGCGGGTATCCAACTGCATTTCTCAATGAACTGGAAATCAGCGGTTGCGGTGTTATAGATAGCCAAAAGATAAATCGTCAACGCCAGTTGGACTGCGGTAAAAAAGACCGTGGTCCCGCGGATGGCCTTGTGCGCATTGGCCGGCAGGAACAGGATAACCGGCACGGCCATCATCGGCAGGAAAATCAAGAGCGTTAAGAGATAGTTTGAAATCATAAATCGTTCTCCTTTTACGATAACTCCCCTCTTAACGGGGAATTTTTATAATTATAATAACAACCACAATCCGGCAATCACCACCACCGCGCCGGCCACAGCCCAGGTGAGATAGTGTTTCAGTTTTCCGGTCTGCGGGACTCTGGCAACCTTGCCTCCGGTCAATACGGTCGTAGCCGTGCCGTTAACCGCCCCGTCTACAAAGGTGAGGTCGGTCCATCCGCTGCCTTCTGACACCTTTACCGCGCCCAAGCCGGTGATATTGACAATCCAGTCAATAATGCCCAGGTCAATCTTATAGGCCAGGATATTATTGAGCCGCAGAAGGTTATTAACGAATACCTTCTGGTAAATCTCATCCACGTAGTACTTATTGAATACCAGTTTGTAGATAATGGCGAATTTCTCAGCCATCTGCCTGGGCAGATGCGGTTTGACCATATAGAAATAATATGCCGTGCTGATACCTGCCAGCGCCACCAATACCGAAACAACCATCAGCAATAATTCCGTGCCGTGGCCCGGGCCATGATGCTCGGCCGGCGCGCCTTCATGGGTAACAGCCGCTTCCTGATGCGCGCTAAATACCGGCTCCATAAAATGCTCAATATGGTTTCCGCCACCGATGACAGCCGGGATACCCACATAACCGCCGATAACCGACAGCACGGCCAGTATTATCAGCGGCACGGTCATAATCCAAGGCGACTCGTGCGCCGGGCCTTTATGGGCTCCATGGCCGCCATGACCGCGGCTGTTGTGCGCATCATTCTTATCATCACAGCAAACCGGAATGCCGGACGGCTCCTGCTCATGGACAGGATGCGCCAGTTCCGAATAGTTCTTGCCGAAGAACGTCTTGAACAACAGGCGGAACATATAGAACGAGGTGCATCCGGCCGCAATCAGTCCGACCAGCCACAAGACCCAGTGCCCGTGCGTGGATGAAAACGCCTTCCAGAGAATCTCATCCTTGCTGAAGAACCCGGAAAGTCCGGGAATTCCGGCAATTGCCAACGTGCCGACAAAAAATGTCCAGAAAGTAACCGGCATATATTTCTTCAAGCCGCCCATCTTCTCAATATCCTGCTCGCCGCCGGTGCCGTGAATGACGCTGCCCGAGCCCATAAAGAGCAAGGCCTTGAAGAATGCGTGGGTCATCAGGTGGAAAATGCCGGCCGCGAATGCGCCCACCCCCACCCCCAGGAACATATAGCCCAACTGGCTGATGGTGGAATAGGCCAGGACCTTCTTGATGTCCTTCTGGAACAGGCCGATGGTGCCGGCGAACAGCGCCGTGCCCACGCCCACAATCGCCACCACCATCATCGCGGTCGGCGAAAGGACATAGACAAAATTCATCCGGGCAATCATATAGACGCCGGCCGTGACCATCGTGGCCGCGTGGATTAGAGCCGAGACCGGGGTCGGGCCGGCCATTGCGTCCGGCAGCCAGACATATAACGGTATTTGGGCGGACTTGCCGCAGGCGCCGATAAAGAGCAGGATGCCTATCGCCGTGGCGGTTGCCGAAGAAATCAGATTCGGGTTGGCATGGATTGCATCCTTCAACCCCTTGAAATCAATCATGCCAACGGACCAAAACAGCAAAAACACGCCGAGCACGAATCCGAAGTCGCCGATGCGGTTGACGATGAACGCTTTCATACCGGCCACGGCATTGGCCGTCTTCTCAAACCAGAATCCGATTAAGAGATACGAGCACAACCCCACGCCTTCCCAACCGATGAACATCATCAGCAGGTTATCGCCTGATACCAACAGCAGCATCGCAAATACGAAGAGGTTGAGGAACCCGAAATAACGCGAGTAGCGCTTGTCATCCGCCATATAACCGACCGAATAGACGTGTATCAGGAAACCCACTCCAGTAACCACCAGCAGCATAACAATAGAAAGCGGGTCCAGCAGGAATGCGGCCTGCGCCTTAAACGACCCGGACTGAAGCCAGGTATAGGCCACATGGTGGATAACGCGATGGTCCGCGGGCAGTCCCATCAACTGGATAAAGGTAATAACCGACAGTATAAACGAGGTAAAAATCGTTCCGCAGGCCAAGATGCTCACCAGCGCCTTGGGCAGAAACCGGCCGATAATCAGCAGGATTGCCGCCCCGCAGGCCGGCAAGACCGGTATCAGCCAAAGATAATTTTCCATATTACTAACCTTTTAATCCCTTGGTCTGGTCCGTATCCACGGTCCGGAAATTCTGGTAGATGTTAAGTATAATCGCCAGCGCCACGGCCGCCTCGCAGACCGCTATAATGATGACGAAGATAACGAACGTCTGCCCGCCCACCGCCGGAGCGCCTGGAACGACCAGGCCGCCGATGCCGCCAGCCCCGTAAGGCGTGATAAAGCGCGAGAACGCCACAAAAGCGATGCTGGCCGCATTGAGGATGAGTTCAATGCCCATCAATATGGCCACGGCATTCTTGCGCACCAGCACGATATACAGCCCCAGACAGAACAACGCCGCGCTCAATATCAGATAATGCTGTAACGGTATCATCAATTCTTAATCCTTCTTGCTAAATAAGCCGCGCCGAGCAAAGCGCCCAGCAACAACACGGCCGCAACCTCAAAGGCCAACAGGTATTTGCCCATCAGAACATTCCCAATGTCGTTTATCGTCCCAACCTCCTGGAGCCCTACTGAGTTCCAGGGGGTGTTGGTAATCATCCAGACCAGCCCGGCAAATATCACCAGCGCCAGCGGAGCCGCAATATACGGGGGAATAGACGGATTGGACAGGTTCACGTCCTTTATCCGGTTGGTCAGCATCACCGCAAAGAGAATCAGGACCAGGATGCCGCCCACGTAAATCACCACCTGGGCCACGGCCAGGAACTGTGCCGAAAGGAACACGTATATTCCGGCCACGCTGAAGAAGGTCAGCAGCAGTGCAAAGGCGCTATACACGATATTGCGCGACATCGCCACGACCAGGGCCGAACCAAGCACCAGCGCGGCGAGACAGTAGAAAATCAACTGATAAATCAAATCACCGAATACCATTACTTCGCTCCTTAGGGGCAGTTAGGAGTAAAGCGAACTTTACTGCCCCTTATCCAGCACATAGTTTATGTGCGGGATTGCGCCTGTGTCTTGGGCGCATATTCGTAAACCATATCCTTGCGGCTGTAACAGGACAACTCGTAATCCTTGCTCATATGTATTGCGCCGGTCGGGCAACCCTCGGTGCACAAGCCGCAGAATATGCAAGTGGAAATATCCATCTCAAACTTGGTCACGTCCTTCAGGCGCTTCACTTCCTTGCCTTCAAGATTGATGACCTTGGCCGGCACGTCAACCTTGACGCTCTCCAGTTTAATCAAACTTACCGGGCAGATATTGACGCAATACATACAGGAGATACACTTGGCCGTATCGCACTTGACCATCCCGCGGAAACGTTCCGGCATCGGCCAGCGCTCCTCTGGATACTGCATCGTCGCCTTCCTGGAAAAGAAGTATTTTATCGTAATACCCATCCCGACCAGGACCGTCCACAGGCCGGTAAAGATTGACTTAAAATATCTTACCATCCTACGCCCTTCGTGCTACGGAATGGCTCAATTAAAACATCCCGTAGCGCCAACTATATCTACTTAAGTGTTCCGTAGTGGAGCCAAAAGCGCCACGAAGGACACTATCATAACGCCATCCAAACGCCGACCACCAGCATACAGGCCAGCGAAATCGGCAGAAGCACCTTCCAGCACAGGGCCATCAACTGGTCCACCCGGTAACGGGGCAGGGTCCAGCGCAGCCACATCATCAGGAAAACGAAAGACAGCGCCTTGGCCAGGAACCAGCCAAAGCCCTCTATCGCGGTCAAAACCGCATAATCGCCGAACAACTCATTCAGTATAAAGAACGGCAGCGGACTCTGCCAGCCGCCCAGGAATAATATGGAGGCAATGGCGCTGACCGCGAACATATTCCCGTATTCGCCCATATAAAAGAAGGCAAACCGCATCCCGCTGTATTCAGTATGGTAGCCGCCCACGATTTCCGATTCCGCCTCCGGGATATCAAAGGGCGTGCGGTTGACCTCGGCCATTGAGGCGATGAAATATATCAGGAAGATAATCATCGTGAACGGCGGATATCTGAAGACGAACCAGTTGATGACACTGCCCTCCTGCAACCTGATGATGTCGTTCATATTCATCGTGCCGGCAATCATTATAATAGTAAGGAAGCAGATGCCGATGGGAATCTCATAACTGATAATCTGCGCGGCCGAGCGCATCCCGCCCAGAAGCGACCACTTGTTCCCGCTGCTCCAGCCGGCCATAATAATTCCGATAACCACCAAACTGGAAATGGCCAGGATATAAAGAAGCCCGAGGTTCAGGTTTGTTATGCCGACGTACTTGCTGAAAGGCAGGGCCGCAAAGACACCCAGCGTCCCGATAAACAGCACATACGGCGCAATCTTGAAGAGCATCTTATCAGCCGCGGCCGGTATCAGGTCCTCCTTCAGCACCAGTTTGATGCCGTCTGCCATAAACTGCAACAACCCCTGCGGGCCAACCCGGTTCGGACCCAGCCGGCTCTGCAGGAACCCGGCCACCCGGCGCTCCGCATAAGCGGCCAGCCCGGCGAACATCATCATTCCACCCAACACTACGCCGCCGAATATAAACAGCCACACAGTATACCACAGTTCCACTGGCACGTTTATTACCGGCAGGTTCTGCTCGGCAAACAACTTTATGGCGTCAATATATTCTTTCAGCATTAATTATCTGTCCACTTCCGGCAAAACAATATCAAAACTGCCCAGCGACAGGACAAAATCGGAAATCATCGTGCCCTTGCTGATAGGCGGCACCGCGCTGAGGTTGTTGAACGATGCGGTGCGAATCTTCAGCCGGTACGGATTAGCCGAGCCGTCGCTTACTATATAAAATCCCAGCTCGCCGCGCGGGTTTTCCGAGCGGACATAGACCTCGCCGGCCGCCGGCTTGAAGACCCGGCCGACCTTGGCGCGGATGTCGCCGGGCGGCAGTTTATCCAGCGCCTGGCGGACAATCCTGATACTCTGCTCCATCTCGTGCATCCGGACCATATACCGGTCCCAGGCGTCCCCGACCCTGCCCTGTTCTCCTTTGCCGGTTGGGATATCAAACTCCAGTTCCGGATAGACCGAATACGGCTCGTTCTTGCGCAGGTCCCATTTCACGCCCGAACCCCTCAAAGGCGGACCGGTCACGCCGTAGTCAATCGCCAAATCAGCCGGCAGTACCCCGATATTGGCCATCCGGTCAATAAATATCTGGTTGTATGAAAGCAGGTTATTATACTCCACGAGTTTCTTTTCCAGCGCATCGCAGAATCTGCGCGCCTTATCCACAAAACCCCCCGGCAGGTCGTCCGAGACGCCGCCGATGCGCATATAATTATAGGTAAGCCGCTGGCCGCAGGTCATCTCAAACAAATCCAATATCTCTTCCCTTTCCCTGAAGCCGTAAACAATGGGCGTCCAGGCGCCGGTCTCCAGCCCCATCGTGCCCATAAAGACCAGATGCGTGGCAATCCGGTTCAACTCGGCCATTATCACCCTGATATACTCGGCCCGCTTGGGAACTTCTATTGCGCCCAGTTTCTCCACGGCTAAGCAATAGGCAAAATTGCAGTTCATCGCCGAAAGATAGTCAATCCGGTCCGTGTACGGCATAAACTGGTGGTAATTCAGTTTCTCGGCCATCTTTTCCAGTCCGCGGTGCAGGTATCCGATTTGCGGGAACACCTCGCTGATGATTTCGCCGTCCGTCTTCAGGACCTTGTTTAAGACGCCGTGGGTGGAAGGATGCTGCGGCCCCATATTAATCAGCATCTCTTCGCCAATCACCACCTCTTCCAGGCGCTCTGCCGCGCCCTTGACGATGGTCGTTGCCTGGTCCAATTTCAGCGAGTCAATCATTTATAGTACTACTCCGCGATAAGTCGCCGGATACTGGTAATCTTTCTTTAGCGGATGCCCTTCCCAGTCGTCCGGCAGCATAATCCGCACTAAGTTGCTATGCCCTTCAAACCTAACGCCAAAGAGGTCATAGACCTCGCGCTCAAACCAGTTGGCCGCGCTCCAGACCTTCTCCACGCTTGGCACAACCGCATTATCCTTGGGCGTCTCAACCTTCAACGTGATTTTATGCGAATGCTTCATTGAATAAAGCAGATAAACGATTGTAAAATTGGTTGGATTATCAACGGTAGTCAGGCACATCAGCGAATCAAACCTGAAATCCGTGTTATTACGTAGGATATCAGCCACATTCCGGATGGAATCCGGCTTGACCTTAATAAACGGCAGAAGCGGGCTGTCCTGAAATTCTATATCCTCCCTGGACCTGGCCTTTAACTTTTCAAATATCTCGCTTGCATTCATATTTCGTCATTTCTTTGCGATGGTTCTCCGCCTTATCTGTTTCTGCAGTTTCATCAGCCCTTCCAGCAACGCCTCGGGCCTGGGCGGACAGCCGGGGATATAGACATCAACCGGGATAATCAAATCCGCGCCCTTGAGGACCGAGTATGAATTCTTGACAAACGGCCCGCCGCTGCAGGCGCAGGAGCCCATCGCCATCACGTATTTCGGCTCGGACATCTGCTCGTATATCAGTTTGACCCGCGAGGCCATCTTGTGGGAGATGGTGCCGGCAACAATCATCAGGTCTGCCTGCCGGGGAGATGGGCGGAACGCCTCGGCGCCGAAGCGGGCGATGTCGTAACGGGCCATTCCTGTCGCCATCATCTCTATGGCGCAGCAGGCCAGGCCGAAAGACACCGGCCAGAGCGAATTGGCCCGGCCCCAGTTGATGAAATAATCCGCGCTCGTTACGATGAAATTCTTGTTAAAACGGTTCTCTATCAAGCCCATCTTAATCCTTCTTTTTTTCCATAACCGCAATATCTTTTCCGCCGGAGGCGGACCCGCCTTTGGCGGGCACCCAGTCCAAATCGCCCTTTTTCCAGATATAAGCCAGGCCGAGCGTCAGGATGCCGACAAAGACCGCCATTTCAACGAACCCGGTCATTCCAATACTGTTAAACACCACGGCCCAGGGGAAAAGCACGAGTATTTCCACCTCAAAGATAATGAAAATGAGCGCAATCACATAGAAGTGGATATTAAACTTAATCCAGGCGTCTCCGGCCGGCAGTTCGCCGCACTCGTAGGTGGATGCCTTTTCAGGCGTGGGCTTGCTCGGCCGGACTATCCAGGAAAACACCAAAGTGAAAAATACACAAAGGATTGCAAGCAGGATGAACACCAAAATCGCCGCAAAATCAAATAGCATAAACCCTACCGTATTCTAAGCAGCAAATATACCAAATAACAATGGAGCAACATTATAATCACATTGAAATTAACGCAAGAAAAATACGAAAAAATCTTAGAGCCAGTTAGGACTTTTGACGCGTAGAGGCAAAAGTCCGTTACTGGGTCTTATCCCGATAGTTTTTATCTGGGTTAGAGTCGGGTTAAGACAGCCACGAACCTGCCTGCCTGTCCAGCCAGAGGCGGATCTGCCTTTGGCATGACCGGCAGGCAGGCCGAAGGGACGCAGGCGGGCCTTCATTTTGCCACAAAAGCACCAAGACACTAAGTTGTGCGCCTTGTTATGCTCCTTTGGCTTTATCACTCTTAGTAGGATTACCTGCGGTCTTATCAGAATATCCTTACGACTCTATAGGAACTCCTTTTAACTCCCAAGGAATTCCTTTTAACTTCCAGGGAATTCCTTTTAACTTCCAGGGAATTCCTACTAACTTCCAAGGAATTCCTACTAACTTCCAAGGAATTCCTTCTAACTTCCAAGGAACTCCTTATAACTCTCCCGGCTTACTAACAAGCAATTATTGTGCCATAATGGATGGGAACTGCGGAAATGTTGGCGGAATATTTATAACTCTTTGATGCAGACGGAATTGGGTGAAAATAAAATATGGTCGGCCCGGTTTGGGCCATTGCCCTATTCGGCAACTACCCATCAATATTTGACGGGTCAGGGATATGGTATTTCTTAAACTTACCCTTGAGGCAATTCAACGAGACACGCAATATCCGGGCGGTGCGTTTCTTATTATACCGGCATTCATGATAGACGGACTGGATATGCTCTTTTTCTAACTCGGCCAAGGACCGGCCCGCTCCGCCCATATCCACTGGAGCGCGAGCGCCCTCGCCACAAAGAACGATGCGGGACGCTTGGGGGCATTGACCTGCCTCAATGTCCGACTGACGGCAGGCCGGCACGGTTCGGCTGGCCTGGAATACTGGTAGTTAAACCACGATAAAGCGGGAGGGGACACAAAGACGACCATGGCTTAAACTCTGTCCCGTCCATAATAATATACCCATCGGAAACTAAAAAACAAGTGGAATCTGAAAAATATTCCGGAAATGCGACCACAGATAAACACAGATATGCGCGGAAGGAAATTAGTTTATGTCCCCTGATTACCCCGATTACTTTTTAATTTATACGACAGATTTTATTGACCCCGTTAGAGATGCTTTGTAAACTCACCGACAATACAGAGGAATCAGCGTTCTGATAGATAGCCAAGAAAGTTTTAGCGCTATGCGACGGTCGCGGCGCCGTTAGCGCCCCGACCTATCTCTAACGGGGTTGACCCCGCACTTACCTCATAATACAAAGTATGTGCTGGATTGGCACCCAATTAAATTGACATTAGTTATCAGATAATGTTGTTTTAATGAATGCTCCGTCATCCCGTTACGGCGCCATGCGGCATCCCGTCATACGACCGGACAAGTCGCGTGGAGCAACGGGACAAGTTTACGAATTATTCGTAATTCGGAGATGTACCCGGTGCGCTCCAGTGGGTGCTCCCGACCAGTGCTGCGCACAGGGCGTAATTCGTAGTGGGAGGTAATTTTATATGCCAAGATTCGCCTATGTCGGGGTTGACCAGTCCGGTAAGAAGGTAGCCGGCGAGGTTGAGGCCGTGTCTGTGCAGGATGCGACCAACCAAATCCGC
>JBFMDM010000059.1:0-13252 GCA_040753835.1 Planctomycetota bacterium | reverse complement strand
CAGGACTGTCTTCCGGCGTTTACCGCTCTGTCTCTTGGCTGGGAATGGACTGTCTTTTGCTGATAACGGGGGTGTCTCTTGGATTGAAGAAGGGTGTCTTTTGGCCCAAGCAGGACTGTCTTTTGACTCGTGGTAACCTGTCTCTTGGTCTAAGGGTCTCTGTCTGTCAGCCAGGGCAGGTCTGTCTTTTTGGGCCAAGATGGGTGTCCCCCCACCCTACCCCCCACCGCCCCCCCCTCTCTCTCTGTTCGTTTACGGCGCCAGGGCGCCAGAATTATCCCGCAGCATTGCGGGACTAACTTTTGCGTTGATTTTCCTTGACATCATACGATTGGATTTTATAATAGTAAACAATTATACTGCTTGCAGTGAACGCAAGCGAATCTGTTGGCATTGCATCATTGAGTGCGCACTTTCTGATTAACCGGCCAACAGCATCTGCCCCCAACATTCGGGGCGGAAAGTGGCGCCATTAGGTCGCCATGGCGCTTCGGCGCCAGAGGAGGTTGATATGCAAATCATCAGACGCATCACGAGAAACCTCGGAATCATCGGATTAACTTTCCTGCTTATTACCCTGGCGCAGACGAGTGTCTTTGCTTATTCCGGCCAGCAGGTTACAGTCAGGGAGGACATCCCTAACGAGTTTGTCATCACCCTGACCGTGCCGCTTCTTACCGTGCCGGGCGAGCAATTTCCTGTTCATATTCAAGGCAAGTCCCTTGACCCAACGGCTTTTTGCACCCAGTGGGCCCTATACGAGGACGATGTTTATGTGGCTGGCAATGGTTTTGCACCGCTGGAATTCAGCGTCATCGTAACCCGGACTGCCTCGGTTCATCATTACTACGCTAAGGGCCGTTCTATCGGCGGCGCGCACGGCTGGCCGCCTTATGCATTTACCGATACTCTTTCAACCCACGAGGATATGCACGAAGGCACAGTTCCTTCTTATATGTTAGTAGAGAATACTGGTAAAGATAGTAAAACTTCCGTCAGGTCATCAGTGGTTGATGTAGGTAGTGGTAACCTCAATCTTGATTACCAGTTGACCCGTATTATCCCAACTAACGACTTACTCTCTAATTTCACTCTCTATTATAACAGTTTGGATGTGGAATACGACTGGCCTGATAACATCAGGCCGTTAGGCCCGAACTGGACCCACACCTTTAACCAGTGCATCACCCGCCAGGCAAATACCATTATATATATTGCATCAGATGGCCGGCGCACCTTCTATCAGGACACCAATAACGACAATGTCTTTGAGTCGCTATCCGTGTATGGCAGTTATTCAGTGGTAACCGATACCGGCTCAGAATTCATCCTGACCCAAAGAGACAAGACCCAACTGACCTTTAACGGCCAAGGGCATCTTAGCGAGATAAAAGACCGCAATAATAACCTGGTTACCTTATTATATACCGGCAGTGATTTGACCACGATTCGTCTTGCGCCCAATGGCCGTACCTCACGGGATATTACCATAGGGTATAGCGTTGGACTCATTAGTACTATTACCGACCCAGCCGGCAACACCAGCAATATCTATTACACCAACGGCTTACTAACCTCTTTCTCCAGTCCGGGCAATGCGACCTGGTCATTTACCTACAAGACCGGGACTAATCTTGTGGAAACCGTCTTAAGTCCTATAGCAAGTACATCTGACGGAATGGTTGGATTTAGTTATGGCGCTGTCGATAACAAGGTTACCAGCGTAACCCGCTATATTAACGGAACTTCTTATACCAGCACTTTTGGATACGATACGATAAACAACCAAACCACCATTACAAACTATGACGGCAATGCTTTTATAGCCACATATAATTATGATCTTACATCATGGGACAATAAAACAGACGAATCTGGATACACCTACAACATCGTTCTTGATGATAATCGCAATGTCCTGACCAGGACCAATGCCAGAAATATATCCACTTCTTACGAATATGATCCCATAGGAAATTTGACTTGTATTACTGATGCATTGGGTTATACCACGCTCTATCAATATGGCGATTCGGCTAATCCATATCTGGCCACCGCTATAATAGATGCGCTCGGCGTCACCACTTCATATACATACGATGCGTCAGGCAATATGACGCGGAAAATAGAAACCGTTGGAACGTCTGTAGAGCAACGGACCGATTATACCTACGACCTTGATGGTCGTCTCTCTACCGAGACCAAAGACCCGCTTGGAATAAATATCCTGACCGAATACCACTATGACACCTATGGTTATGTCTGGAAGAAAATAGTTGACCCGTCCGGTTTGAACATTACCTCCGAATACCTGAATAATATCGTGGGCTGGGTTGGAACTGCCTATAAGCCATATACTGCCAATAACCCAAAAGGTCCATATACCTCATACCAGTATGACAGCCGCGGTAATGTTACTTATATCACTGACTCGTATGGGGTGATTACCAAATTTAATTATAATCTGACAGACGAACTCACTTACCGGACTGATGATTATGGACTAAAAAATATTGTTAGCAAATACGATTATGACGGATTTGGCCGGTTAAAAATAAGCACTGTTGATTACGGCACCGGAACACTAAACATTACCTCTACCTTTGATTATTATCCTGACAACACGGTGCAAAAGGCCACTGACTCTGAAGGTGCGACCACAGAATATTTTTATTATCCCAATGGCTGGGTGGAGTACGCCAAAAACCAGATTACTGATACCGGTTATGCCTATACCTATTATTATTACGATACTACCGGCAATGTTACCAATATCATAGACCCGATGGGCCATACCACTACATACACTTACACGGTTTTAGACCGCTTGGATTCAACAATCGGGCCTGAAAACAATGTGATAACCTATGGCTATAATGCGGTAGGGCTATTAACAACTCTTAAAGATGCCAGAAACAATATCGCATCTTATAGTTATGACGAATTAAGGCGCCTGAAAAGTATTCGCACACCTGAGGCAAATATAACTACTGTCTATGTTTATGACAAAACAAATAGAGTTGTTCAAATCATTGGCCCATGGTATGACAATGACCAAAGCGGAACGGTAAATGGTTCAGAATCAGCAAATTATCGTTATTATGGCTATGACAAGGCAGACAGGGTGATTAACACCTCGATTAACGCGCATCCGCAGACGGTCTTTGCTTATGACCTGCCGAATGACAGAATAAATATAACAGACCCCGTAGGGTTAATAACAGAAATACAGTATGATAATAAAAACCGCTGGGTGCTTGTTACCGCAGATCCATCTGGTCTAAATGAACGTATTGCCTGTGGATATGATAGTTTAGGACGTCAGACAGTGGTAACGTCCGCTTACGGCACGACACTGGCAACTACAACCTATTCCGAATATGATAATGCCGGACGCCTGACTTATATCAAGCCCTACATTAATGATATAGCATATGCCACCAAATACGAATACAACCAGCGCGGGCAGGTTCTGAAGGTCTATGATGCCGAGGGACTGGCCACCAATCCGCAGTATTATACCGAATACCGGTATAACAAAGCCGGATGGCTGAATACGGTTATCAATGCCTTGGGCTATGCTACAGAATACGAGTATGATTTGGATGGCTTGCGTACTTCTATCACCTATTACCGCGATACTGCGCCGATATATACCTATTACACGTACTATAAAAATCACCTGCTGAAAACCACAACCCTGCCGGGCTTCAGCGGAACAAATACCACAACCTATTGGTATGACGGCAACGGGAATTTAACCGCCAAAACGGACGCAAACGGAAACACGATAAGTTACACCTATGATGCCAACAACCGGCTGGCCGGCAAAACCTATCCGTCTGTAGAATCAGTGGCTTATACCTATGACGCCAATTCAAATGTTCTGACCGTTCAGGATAACTATACCAATACTGTCAACCAGTATGATGACCTCAATCGCCTGATTACCACGACTGATAATACTTATACGCCAGCCAAGGTAATTGGTTACTCCTATTACGAGGACGGTCTGCGCTCATCAATGAATACATCTGTGGAATCAGTGGCTTATACCTATGACAAGGCCAAACGGTTAAAGACCGTCAAACGAAACTCTGCTGCAGTCGGGACTTATTATTATAATGCCTTGGGTTTAAGAACTCAACTTACTTATGGCAATAATGCATTTACCCAATATGGATATAATACGACTACCCGATGGTTGACTTCAGTCGTGAACAAGCGCTGGACAGCACATAATATCATCGCATCGTCTTTCACCTATACCCACGACAAGGTTGGTAACCGCAAGACAATGGCCCTTTATGGCGGCGACGTTGTTACTTATACCTATAATTCCATTTATCAACTTACCAATGAGGTTCGCACGGGCTCTACGCCTTACTCAATCTCCTGGACTTATGACAAGGTTGGTAATCGCCTTACCCAGACCAAAAACAGTGTTCTGACCAATTACCAATACAATGATGCAAACCAATTAATCTCAGACACGTCTCTTGCCTTGACAAATACCTACCAATATGATAGCAATGGGAATATGATAACCAAGACGCAAGGGGCTAATATTTGGACATGGGGTTATGATTTTGAGAATAGGCAGACTGCATATACTGACTATCAGAATTCGGCCAATAATGCGATATATATTTATGATACATTAAACCGACGTACGGGTAAGCAGGTCGGTGGAACGTTTGAACGTTATGTCTACGATGGTCCAAACTCAATAGCGGATTACAACAGTTCAAATAATTTAATCGCCACCTACATTACACCATTTTTGGATGATAATCTCTATGTAAACCGTCTTGTGGACGGTAGTTGGCAAACATTCTACTATATGCACGACGGCCTCGGCTCGGTCAGCAATCTGATAAGTACCTCACAGGTCTTAAAGAAAAACTACCAGTATAACGCATTTGGTGAAATGCTATCGGAAACAGGTACTGACCTGCCCAACCGCTTCAAATTTACCGGCCGGGAATGGGACAATGAATCACAAACCTATTATTATAGAACAAGACAGTACAATCCGGCCAGTGGCAGATTCACCCAGCGCGACCCGATTGGGTATAGGGGCGGTCTAAATATTTACAGTTACTGTGGAAGCAATCCTGTAAACTGGATTGACCCCTGGGGCTGGGTTGCAAAATGGCCGCAGGATGTCGGAGGCGGGGCAACGACTCTGCCGTATTTCCCGGATTATGATAATCCCCAGCCGTCAATGGCGCAGACCCTGCCGTATATAATTGACTACAGCAAGCCGCCGGATGAGTCAATGTATCAGTTGATGGGATTTGCAGAAGAGGCGACTGGGTGGATACTAGTAGGTATAGGCGTCACAGTAGCTGTAGCTACAGCACCTTCAATTGTTGGTATTGGGGCTGGGGCTATTATAGCTGGAATAGGAGTGGGTATACTTGAACATGAAGCTGCAACCCCTGTTGACAAAGCTAGAGAAGTTACAGATCCACTAAAAGAGTTACCGGGTATTAAGATGAATACCTTACAAAAGGAAATAGATAAACTAGTAGAACAAAGGGAGCATGCAACTTCTCAAGCGGAAAAAGATGAGATTGATAAGAAAATAGAACAGAAACAAAAGGAACTTGAGGAGTTACAAGGTGAGTAAAAAGACAAAAATATAACCAGTAATACTGTTGTTTTCAACAAGGAGATTTTATTATGTATGCCTTAGATGATAAAGAAAAAAAACTTCTTGGCGCTTACAAAGGCAAAAAACTGCTATTTCAGATTGCTCTATTCATTGGTTTTATAATTATGGGTGTGATATCATCATTAGGCATTGTTCTATTTGCGATTTTTGACGAACATTGGCAATTTGCTTTAAGATCGCCAACTATAGAAATAAATGGCCTTACCGTAAATAACCCCTTTATATCATTAACAATAACCAGGATTTTTGGATTACTTTTTATATCCCTAATTGGGATTACCCAGTTAGTTCACCTGAAAAAAATCAAGAAGTTAATTAGTATAATTAATAAATTACTGGAATCTGATACCGCTAATTAATTATCTTAAATCTGGAGGAGTTCAGAGTTGAGCGGGACACTTCCCACTGGCTGTAGAATCTTAGAATCTGGGGACAGCCCCGCTATCCAGCGGGACTCCGCGGCGGCTCCGCATACTGGATTCAAATAAGTAATTCTTGCGCTATCGGGTTTTGGAGATTATAATCAATTCTGATGATAGCCCTTAAGCCAATTAAGAAACACAATTCACCGACTACTGTCTATAGTCCACTGCTTGCTTCCCACTACATCCAGGACGGCTTAGGAAGTATCCGCAATCTCGTGTCATCTGCGCAATCTGTGGTTAACTCGTATGATTATTACGGTTTTGGCGAATCCCTATCAGCCAGTGAGCAAGTGAGCAATCGTTACAGGTTTACCGGCCGGGAGTGGGACAACGAATCCAGCACCTACCACTACCGGGCGAGGCAGTATACGCCCACAACGGGAAGGTTTAATAGAAGAGATCCACTTGGTGTCTTGGTGCCTTGGTGGCAGAGATTACTGTTTTCTTGATTAATTAACATTTGGATGTTATATAAGTCCTATGTCGACAGGCATAGAACACCTTAACATAAGGGAATTCCAGAGCGCGGAGGATTTCCGCGCCTGGTGGGAGAGTTCGGAAATAGTCCAATTCCGCAACACATCCCCTGAACAGATAGCGCAACTGAAGGAGCATCCGTTTGTCAAGCCCTGGACTGGTTGCCTGGACCTATCTGCTAATGAACCGGTGCGGACGGTTTTGTTATCAGAGGTGGAAGGGCCTGCTGTTGCCGGGCAGGGCGCAGAAGACGGAATCGGCGAGGTATTCGGCCGGTATCACATAGAAAAGAAATTAGGCCAGGGCGGGATGGGCACGGTGTATCTGGCCAACGACCCGGTCCTGAACCGCAAGGTGGCGCTGAAGATTATGGCCCTGGAGGGCATAGAGGCAACGGGCCGGTTTATCCGCGAGGTCAGGACCTCGGCCAAACTAAAACATCCGAATATCGTTCAAATCTATGAGGTCGGCACACAGGGGAGATACCATTATTTCACAATGGAATACGTGGAGAGCGGGTCAATGGAGGACTTAATCAGGGGCAACAAGTTAACGCCGCGGGGCGCGGCAGAGATAATCTGCCAGATTGCCTCGGCCCTGCATTACGCCCATTCAGAGGGTATCGTCCACCGCGACATTAAGCCGTCCAATATCCTAATAGACAAGAACGGCCGGCCGTTCCTGACCGACTTCGGGCTGGCCAAGGAGCAGAGCGGGCTTGAGCGCTCGCTGACCTTAAGCGGGAGTATCCTGGGCACGCCGGACTATATGGCGCCGGAGCAGGCCCGGGGCGAGAAAGACAAGGTGGACGCGCGGAGCGACGTCTTTTCGCTGGGCGCCACGTTATACCATAGTTTGACCGGCGCATCGCCCTTTGAGGGAGACGACCTTTACCAGGTGCTGAACCGGGTGATAAACAAGGACCCGGTCTCGCCGACCAGCGTGGTGCGAAACCTGCACCGCGACCTGGAGACCATCTGCCTCAAGTGCCTGGAGAAAGAGCAGACCCGGCGCTACCAGACGGCCCAAGAATTAGTGGATGATTTCAAGCGGTTCTTTGAGGGCGAGGCAATCAGCGCCCGGCCCATCGGGCGGATAACCAAACTGATTCGCAAGGCCAGACGCAACAAGGCCGTGAGTTTAACGGCGCTCGGAGCCGCGGCAATATTGCTGGCCGTAGCCGCCGGGCTGTTGGTCTCATCAGCCAATACCCGGCGCCAGGTGGATATCTACCGCGGCCAGGCGCGGAGTTCGTTCGCGGCAAAGGATTACGAGGCAACCGTGGTATTGTGCAACAAGATACTGGCGCTTTCGGCCGGTGACCGGGAAATCCGGGATTTATTAAAGTCCTGCGGGGAATATAAAGAAAAGCGGAATGCGGCCCGGAAGATGATGGACGCACTGAGAATCGGCAAGGTCAGCCCGGACGAGAAGATAAGGATATGCCAAAAGGCCATAGAGACCGACCCGTCATTCGCCGGGGCCTGGCAGGAGATGGGGTATATTTATAAGTATGAAAAACTGGATTATAACCGGGCGTTTGAGTCGTTCAGCCGGGCGATAGAGGCCAATCCCGGGCTGGCGCTTTCCTATTATGAAAGAGGGTATATCACCTCCGATATCCGCGGGGACAAGTCCGGGGCGATACCAGATTTCAGGAAGGTGGCGGAACTGGCGCCCGAGAGTTATTACGGCTATTACGCGCGGGGCCTGATTGAAATGGATGCCGGCAATTTCCCGGCGGCCCTGGATGATTTTAACCGGGCCATACAACTTTATCCGGACCTGGCGGATGGCTATTACCATCGCGGATTCACTTATTTCAAGAGCGGAGAGACGGACAAGTCCATTGCCGATTATACCCGCGCGATAGAGCTCAGGGCCAACGACGCCCTGTCGTATTATGAGTGGGGAATAGTTCTTTCCTACAAGGGCGAGTTCAGCCGGGCCACAGAGGATTATACCCGGGCCATAGAACTCAGGCCGGATTATGCGGAGATTTACCGGGACCGGGGCGATATTTACCGCAGGCAGGGGCTTAACGACAAGGCGCTGGCCGACTATAACAAATCCATAGAACTCAAAGCGGACAGCAATACCTACTCCCAGCGCGCCTATTTGTATTTCAACAAGGGCAATTACAACCTGGCGCTGGCGGACTGGAACGAGGCGATAAGATTAAACCCGGCCAGCGTCTTGTTTTACGTGCAGCGGGCAAACGTCTATTCTATAATGGGCAACCTGAAGCAGGCGGCGGCCGACTGGACTAAGGCGCTTGAACTCAAACCGGGCGAGATAGAGTCCCATCTTGAGCGCGGGCATATTTTCATCAGGATGAACGATTTTGACCGCGCCATCAGCGATTACACCAAGGTGTTGGAACTTAACCGGGATTCGGGCGAGGCATACTATTACCGGGCCTGGCTGTACGTCAGCAAGGGTATGCCGGACGAGGCCATCGCCGATTATACCCGGGCTATAGAACTGAACTTTAACACGGCGTTTGCATACTACGAGCGGGGCGGGACTTACCGCAGAAAAGACGACAAGGAGCGGGCCATCGCAGATCTTACAAAAGCGATAGAGATAAAGCCGGATTATGTAGATGCCTGGGTGGAGCGCGGGAGCGTCTTTTCCGACAAGGGCGACGATGAGCGGGCGCTCGCCGACCTGACAAAGGCGATAGAGATAAAACCGGATAATGCCGAGGCGTACAAATATCGCGCGGATATTTATTGCTTCAGGAGCGCCGACTACGGACAGGGGCTGGCCGATTATACCCGGGCCATAGAACTTAAGCCGGATTATGCGGACGCTTATAGCGGCCGGGCTTTTGTTTATTATAACCAGGGCAAGAACGAACTGTTCCTGCGCGATGCGGACGAGGCCGTCAGGTTAAACCCAAAAGACACCTACACCTATTGCCGGCGCGGGCTGGTGTATGCGGCCGGGGGTAATCATAGCCAGGCGATTGACGATTTCAGCCGTGCCATATCGGCGACTCCGAATGACGCCTCGCTGTATTACCACCGGGCCTGCGTCTATTATGCCCTGCTCAATTTTGAGGGGGCTGAGGCCGACTACAACCGGGCCATAGAACTAAAGCCGGACTACGTGGAGGCGTATTTAGGTCGCGGCAATGTTTATTTTTACCGGAATAATTATAACCGGGCCATGGCCGATTATAACAAGGTCATAGAACTCAATCCGGATTGCGCCGAGGCATACTCAAACCGCGGGGAGACGCATTACCGGAAAAAGGATTTCCCGCAGGCCATCGCCGATTATACCCGGGCCATAGAACTCCGCAGAGACCGCGAAAGCGAACTCAAGCCCGATTATCTGATTGTTTATAAAAGGCGCGGGCAGGCCTATTTTGAGACGGGCAAGAACGACCAGGCCTTTGATGATTTTAATATGGTGATAAAACTGAACCCCAATGACACGTCGGCCCACAATATGAGAGGAGTTATTTATCTGGGCCGGAACCAGTTTGACCTGGCGATAAGCGATTTCAGCCGGGCCATATCGCTGTATCCGGCCGATGCGGCATTATATTGCAACCGGGGCGAGGCCTATTATAAAAGCGGCCAATACGAGCCGGCGCTGGATGATTTTAACAAGGCATTGAAACTCAAGCCCGGTTACGGGACGGTCTATAAACAGCGCGGGCGACTTTATAAAGACAAGGGCGAAAAGGAACTGGCTCTTAATGATTTCAGCGCGGCAATAGAATTAAACCCCAATGACATTGAGCCGTATAACCAGCGCGGGCTTATCCATATGGACAGCGGAGAGTTTGACCGCGCCATTGCCGATTTCAGCAAAGCGATAGCGATAACGCCGATAAGCGCCGATTTATACTTCAATCGGGCTAACGTCTATTTTAGGTCAGGCCGGTATGCCGCGGCAATCAGAGACGGCGAGACGGTCCTGAAACTAAACCCTAATTATCCCAGGGCCGGCGAGGCCAGGAAATTGATTAAGGACTCCAGGAAAGCACTCCAGAAATAATGCAATCTTATGAGGATATTGTTTGTTGTTCGATCTGGCAATCACCCGGCTACACGGCTCAGGGTCATCCAATATCTCGGGCGTCTCAAAGATTCCGACATAGAAACTGAGGTAATTCCGTTTCCGTCCGGGCTTCTGGAATGGTGGTGCCTGTTACAAAAAGCCAAGGAATTTAATGTCGTATTCTTCCAGAAGAAACGGGTGCACAAATTTTGGCTCAAGCGCCTCAAGGCCAATGGCGTTAAAATTATCTACGATTTTGACGATGCGGTCATGTTCAACAGTTCCAGGCATCCGAATCCGGATTCGCCCCATCGGATAAGGCATTTTATATCCATGGTTAAACGATGCGACGTCATTATTGCCGGTAATTCTTACCTGAAATCGTTTGCCGAGCCGCATAATAAGAACATCTGGATACTGCCCACCGCGGTTGATACGGACAAGTATCAGGTCAAGCAGCACCAGGAGGCAAACGTCGGGATAATTTTGGGCTGGATAGGGGGCGACAAGTCGCTGGTGTTTCTGAAGAAACTCCAGCCGGTCCTGGATCGGATAGCCGGGATGCACAAGAACGTCTCGCTGAAAATCGTCTGCAACGCCTTTTTTGATAGTGATAAAATGCCGATAATCAAAAAGCAGTGGTCCGAGGTAGACGAGGCGCAGGATGTGCTGAGTTTTGATATCGGCCTGGCTCCTTTGCCTGACGATTCCTGGTCGCGTGGCAAGTGCGCCACCAAACTTCTACAATATATGGCGTCCGGAGTTTCGGCCGTGGCCTCGGCAGTGGGCGTGAATAACGAGATTATCAGTGATGGCGTCAATGGGTTTCTGGCCGGAAATGATAACGAATGGTTTGACAAACTCACTCGGTTAATAGAAGATAGTGCGTTAAGACTGCGCTTGGGCGTGGCAGCCCGGCAGACCGTGGAACAGGGCTATTCGGTCAATGTCAATGCGCAGAAACTGGCGGAAATCATCAAAGGAGTAAAAAACCAATGAAATTGGATATTGGCTGCGGTAATTACAAAAAGAACGGCTATATCGGCGTTGATATACGTAAACTGCCCGGCGTGGATATTGTCTGCGATATCCAGCAGGGAATGCCGATGATAGAAAGCGATTCGGTGGAGGAAATATATTGCTCCGCAACTCTGGAACATATCAGTGACTTAACCGCAGTAATGAGGGAAATTTATCGCATCTTAAAACCAGGCGGCAAACTGATGATTAGAGTGCCACATTGTTTCAGCGAGGGTGCCTTTAGAGACCCTACTCATTGCCGCTATTTCACCTGTCGGACATTTAAATATTATGACAAGAGACATACTCATTCGTATTATTACGATTTCTATTTTAAGTTTATTTCTTCTCGGCTTAAAATATCACGCCAAAAATCCTCTTTCTTTGACAGATTTCTGGAATGGTTTATTAACAGTAATCAACCCCGTGGTGAAAAATTACTTAAGATTATCCCTTTTAAGAATTGGGAAGTGCATACGATATTAGAAAAGGAATAATATGCGAATAACCTTTCTGTCTCCGCATTTAACCGTAAGCGGCGGCGTGCGGATTATCTGTGAATATGCCAGACGATTAAGCGAACGGAAACACCGCGTGAATCTTATCTACCGGGACCGCCGTTACCCGTTTTTACGTAATTTTATCCAGCGTTTTATCAAGACGGTTCGGTGGGTTGATTTAAAGGGAGTCAACCTGAAGTTTGTCCGGCGCTGGGACGAAAAATATATCCCTGAAGCCGACGTTATCTTTGCAACGACCTGGCAAACTGCCCGCCTTTTGAATAACTGCAGTTTTTCCCGCGGTAAAAAATTCCATCTCATCCAGCATCTGCCAGTTGAGGGAGTGATTGATGATACACCTAAAGCCAGAGAGACGATTTCATTTCCATTACATAAGATTGTTACTTCCCGCTGGTTACAGCAACGGCTTATGGATGAATATGGGCAAAAAGGTGATTATATCCCAAATGGCATCAATCAGAGCCAGTTTTTCCCGGTCAAAAAGACCTACGGTACAAAGAGAATTGGAATGCTTCATCATACGGCCGCCTTAAAGGGCTTTAATGATGGCTTGAAGGCATTTGAACTGGTCAGGAAATCCATTCCTGATGCCAAACTGGTTCTCTTTGGCGTCAGGCACCGCAGGCCTACTGAACTAAAATCGTCCGATGTGGAATACCGCCATAATCCGCCTCAGCAGAAACTGCGTGAGATATACAGTTCCTGCGATGTCTTCATCTGTCCGAGTTGGTATGAAGGCGTGCCTCTGCCACCCCTGGAGGCGATGGCCTGTAAGACAGCCCTGGCAACCACTGATAACGGCGGCTGCAGGGAATACGCCATACATAACCAAACCGCCCTGGTCTCACCCATAAAAAATCCCGAAGCGCTGGCTGAGAACGTTATTAAACTTCTGTCCGACCAGGCATTCCTGACCAGGATTTCCGAGAACGGTTATAAGATGGCTCAGCAATTTAACTGGCAAAGTTCAGTAAATAAGATGGAAAAACTATTGATACTCACTTTGCTAAAGTCCTAAGAGGAAATTGACGATATATGTTACATGAGACCAATCGGAACAGCCACAGTATTAGAAAAGCGCAGATTACACGCCATTGCCCTTCTTCGGAAGG
>JBFMDM010000058.1:8908-13437 GCA_040753835.1 Planctomycetota bacterium | reverse complement strand
ATCAGGTCTGGCAGCCCTCGGCGCCTAATCCGGCTATCCCGCCTGAAGCCACGGCATTGATTATGCAGATTGAATTGGTGCAGATGAGTATTCCGGTTCCGCCGCCGGGCTGGATAAACTGCCGCCTGCGCCGTGACGCCACGCAACAAGAATGTTATGCGATTACCGCAAGCCCAATCCAGGTCGGACAGGTCTTCGGTGGTATGGTCATTGTGCCTATCGTGGCAGGGAGTTTTGAGTACTCGTTCACGGATGTAAGCGGAAATGTGAGCGTCACATTTAACACTTATGTGGTAGGGTATGTGGTGTAAGTTACACGAGGTTACAACGGTTATACTGGGCTGTTGATTTAACAATAGTTATACAGCCCAGCATAGTCGGCTGTATAATCAACTAATAAATCAACAGCCGACTACAAAGGTTACAATCCCGCTGAGGCCCCGAAATTATCGCCGCCCTTCGGCCCGCTCCGCTCTCGCTGGAGCGAGGCGAGCGTTGCGACTACGTGGGACTACGTTGTCGCTTCGTAGTTGCAAAGGTTGCATGATGTCCCTCACCCTGCCTTCTCCCCTTGAGGGGATAGGGTTTAAATAGAACCTAAAACCTTGGCAATAGCATCCTCCGTGGCCCGGCATTTGACCGGTTCTTTTTTGGCGCCGAGGCAGAGGTTGCAGGAGATGCAGTCGGATTGTTTCCCGCCTTTTTTGAGTTCCAGCCCGAATGACGGATTCCGGATAAACGGACGGCTCAGCGAGACCAGGTCAATCTTTTCCTCTGCCAATACCTTTTCCATCACGTCCCTGGTGCGCAGGCCGCCTACCAATATGAGTGGCAGATTCGGAAACTCCTTGCGGAATTGCCGGGCCTGGGGCAGGAAATATGCCTCTTTGTCCGGAGAGAGGATGTCCTTCCTGATGACCTGGGGAAAGGCGCATCCGCCGCTGATTTCAATGGCGTCCGGCAGGGCATTGTTGGATTTTAGATTTTTGATTGTAGATATGGAGTCGGCCAAAGTAAGACCACCCTCTACAAAATCTTCACAATTCAGTTTCAGCCAGATTGGATAGTCAGCGCCGACCTTTTGACGGATGCGCTTGATGGTTTCCATCAGGAATCGGGCTCGGTTTTCCACACTGCCGCCCCATTGGTCGGTCCGCTTATTCATAGCCGGGGACAGGAACTGGGACACCAGATAGCCGTGGGCCGCGTGAATCTGGACTGCGTCAAACCCGGCCTCCCGGGCCCGTACCGATGCCTCGGCAAAGGCGTTTATCACCTCTTCTATTTCCTTGTCGGTCGCCTCGGCCGGCGGGAAGTCGCCTTTGATGTCTTCCGGCGTAACCGAGACAGCCAGGGGACGGGCGTTGATTAATATAGAAGGCGCATAGCGGCCGCTGTGGCAGAGCTGGACCAGAATCCGGGCTTCGTATTCGTGGACCGCCTTAGTCAGCCGTTGCAGGCCTTTGATAAAGTCGTTGTGGTCGGCTGACATCATCTGCCAGCCGGACCGGCCCCGGGGATGGATAGATGTGTAGCCGGTAATGATGGTGCCGACCTCTGCCTGGGCCAGGCGCTTGTACAGGGCGACCAGGTCGTCGGTGACTGCGCCGGATTTGTCCACTAATCGCTCGGCCGTGGCCGAACGGACTAAATGATTCTTAACTTCAAGATTACTTACACGTCTTGGTTCAAATAGGAGCATACTAAATATCTAAAATGCAACTACAGATTACGCCGATTTCACCGATTATTAAAAACATCTGTGCAATCTGTGAAATCTGTGGTTTCTATCAGTATCTATCCGTGTTTATCTGTGTCTATCTGTGGTCGCTATTTTAGCACCAAATACAACAGCGCCTTTTGGGCGTGGAGGCGGTTCTCGGCCTGGTCCCAAACAACCGAGTTCGGGCCGTCCACCACCTCGTCGGTAATCTCCTCGCCCCGATGGGCCGGCAGGCAGTGCATGACAATGCAATCCTTCTTGGCCCGGGTCAGCAGGTCGGAATTAATCTGGAAGCCCTGGAAATCGGCCAGGCGCTTTTTGTGCTCCTCTTCCTGGCCCATGCTGGTCCAGACATCGGCGTAGATGACGTCGGCTTGGTCAGCCGTGGCTTGAGGGTCGTGCGAGACCACCAGCTTGCCGCCGGTCTGTTTACAGATTTTATGGGCTGTCTGGATGAGCGAATCCTGCATCTCGTAACCCTTGGGCGTGGCGACCTGGATATAGCCGCCTAATTTGACCACGGCCAGGACCAGCGAATGGGCCACATTGTTGCCGTCACCGATGTAGGTGATTTTCAGATTCTTAACCGTCTTTTTATGCTCCAGGATGGTCAGGACATCGGCCAGGGCCTGGCAGGGGTGTTCGTAGTCGGACAGGGCGTTGATGACCGGAATGGTGCCGTATTTGGCCAGTTCCAGGACGTCGTTGTGCGAGAAGACCCGGGCGGTCATAGCGTCCAGGAAGCGCGATAAGACCCGGGCTGTGTCTGCCACGGTCTCGCCCCGCTTTAACTGGAGTTCGTTGGAGGTTAGGTTGAGGGCCTGGCCGCCCAGTTGATACATCGCCACTTCAAACGAGACCCGGGTCCGGGTGGATGGCTTTTGGAATATCATTCCGAGGTTCTTGCCTTTCAGGGCCGAGGCGAATTTCTTGGGGTTCTTCTTGATGGTTCGGGCGGTCTTGAGGATGAGTTCTATTTCCGGGATGGACAGGTCGCTGATGGACAGCAGGTGTCGGCCTTTGAGGGATAGTTTCTTCATAATACACTCCTATTCTTAATACAAATCAATACGAACACGAATAGCACGAATAAGAACTAATCACACCCCGCCCCGAATGCCTTCGGGGTCGGGGTACCATTCGCCTTTATTCGTGTTTCCCGTATTTGGTTACATGGTGAAGTCCAATAACAGGTTACCGTCGGCTTCTTTCTTTTTAATATCGGATATTATGGTCGTGCCGGCTTTTTGGTCAAGGGCGTCCGCTAAATATTCCGGCGAGGTGATGATAACCCTGCCGTCATATCTGGTCAGGTAGTTTATAGCCGATTCTATCTTGGGTTTCATACTGCCGGTGCCGAACTGGTTTTCATCCAGATATTTTTTGGCCTGTGACACGGTCATCCGGACGATGCCCTGCTGATTGGATTTCCCGAAGTTGATATAGACCTTAGGTACGGTGGTCAGGATGATGAACACGCCGGCCTTGATTTCAGCGGCCAGGATGCTGGAAGCCAGGTCCTTGTCAATGACCGCTTCTATGCCTTCGTAGTCATTATCGGCCTTTTTGTAGATGGGGATGCCGCCGCCGCCGACGGCAATGACGATATGGCCGCTCTGGGCCAGTTCCTTTATCATGATGCGCTGGATAATCTTGACCGGGGTGGGCGAAGGCACAACCCGGCGAAAACCGCGGCCGGAGTCCTCAAGCATCACCCATTTCTTTTCCTTCTTCAGCGCCTCGGCTTGTTCTTTATTATAGAATGGCCCGATGGGTTTGGTGGGTTCTTTGAATGCCTTGTCCTTGCTGTCCACCACGACTTGTGTCACCATGGTCACCACATAGCGTTCTATTTTATTGCGCCGGAGTTCGTTCAGGATTGCCTGCTGGAAGATATAGCCGAGCGAGCCCTGGGTCTCAGATACGCAGACATCCAGAGGCATAGCCGGTACCAGGTCCTTGGCTGCTTCGTGTTGGATGAGGGTAGCGCCGACCTGCGGGCCGTTGCCGTGGGTGATGACGATTTGCCAGTCCTGCTTGATGAGCGGTAAGAGAAAGCGGCAGGTCTCGGCCGCATTGCGCTCCAGTTCGCTGATGGTGCCTTTCTCGCCGGTCTTGAGTAAGGCGTTACCGCCTAAGGCAATCAGGGCTAATTTTTTCATATATAATTGCAACAACGGGATTAAACGGATTTAGCCGATTAAACCATGTATAGGAAATTTAGGATTATAGAAAGGGCGGGGCGAAAGTCAAATAATTTCACCACAAAGAGCACCCCGAATGCTTTCGGGGTGTCCTTTGTGGTTAAGTATGTGTTTATTCCTCGCCGGCCAGGATTTTGTAGTAGCGGGACAGGCGTTCCTGGTATTCGGGCAGGAATTCCTCCTGGGCGGACTGGATAATCTCGTCGCGGAGTTTGGGCGGCAGGTTGCCCCATTTCTTGGCGTCTGATTTACGCGGGGTATAAGGGTCGGGCAGGTCGCCCTTGGCGTCGTAGGCCCGGGGCGCCGGGCCTTGGTTGGATTGGTCTTTGGGCTGGGGTTTTTGTTTGGGCTTGCGGCTCTGGGGCTGGGGTTTGTGCTGTTTGCCGCTGCCTTTGGGTTTCATAACCACAGCCGAGTCCACTACCTTTTTCAGGTTTTGGCTGGCCTCTGATTGGAGTTTATTGATTTGGTCAAAGAGTTTGTTCAGTTCATCAAGGGCTTCCTGCTGCCTTTTCTCTGCGGGGGCGGTATCTGTACCGGTGGCAGGAGTAGTCCCGCCTGCCGCCTTTGGCGAGCCTCGTCCCGACCTAACGTCGGGACGG
>JBFMDM010000058.1:0-8898 GCA_040753835.1 Planctomycetota bacterium | reverse complement strand
TGGTGCCCCGCCGGCCGCGTTGGGCGCGCCCCGCCCCGCGGTCCCGGCGGCCCGGGACGGCGAGGCAGGCCAGTTGCCGGCGGATGAGAGCCGGTCTTCGGCTGATTCCATCAGGTCAGAGACCTTGTTGAGGGTATCAATGACATCTATTTTTTCCTCTACGGGAACGGGTTTCAGTTCCTTGTCCAGGTCGTCTATGATGTCGTCGATGTCCTCGTCTTCGGAGAATGCATTTGCCACAAAGACATTTACCCCGTTAGAAGCGAACACAGCCAAGAGAAGAAATAAAATTAGGAGTCCAATCACGCGCTTCTGAACGCTTCTAACGGGGCGAGGGACACAAAGAATAAATACAATATAATTTAGTTTCATAATAAATCAGGGTTTTTGATGTTTTGTTCGTTTCTCCTTGATTAGTTTGGTCAGTTCTTTAATCATCTCAGCCAGATGGCCCTGTTCAGATGCCAGGCGCTGGAGCAGGGCATTCACGGCCGGGTCGGGATTATCCGGGTCTTTGAGCAGTTCTTTTTTAAGCGCCGCGGTCCTGGAGATGATTTCCTCCTGCAGGGTCTTGGCCATTTTCAGTTCGGCATACAGAGAGATTAATTTGTCATCTTCTTCCATTTCCTGGCCTTGGCCTTCGGCCTGGAGCGGCTTGCGGTTATTCATTTCGTTCTTAAGCGCGGCCAGCAGTTCCCGGCCTTTCCTGATGATATCGGCCTGAACTTCTTGGATATAATCGGCTTCGTCTTTGGACGTGGGCCCGGCCAGCAGTTTGGCTGAGGTTTGCATATCATCGCGGATGCTGCCGAGCATCCAGGAAAAGGTCTGGGATTTTTCCGCATCCAGTTTCTTCTTGATTTCCAGGGCGTTGTCTGAGAGTTTCAGTTGTTCCGAGGACAGTTTCTTCAGGGTCAGCATATCCTCGCGGTTCAAATCCGGTTTGTCTAAGATATCCGATGTTTGGATATTGATATCGGCCTGCGGGCTAAGGATATTTTTCAGCATCGTGTGCAGTTTTTCCAGTTGGTCCTGTTTCTGGCGCTGTTCCAGTTCGTCTATCTTGTTGGCCAGCATCTCGTAGAGTCGTTCCAGTTACTCCAGGGCGGCCTGCTCGTTTTACTCGGCGTCCTGGGGCTTGGAGTTGGAGAGGTTGTTCTGCGCCTGGGACATCTTCTGGGCAGCGCTCTGGAGTGTTTCCTGAGAATCTTTATCGGATTCTTTAGCGGCCTTTTCGGTTTCCTCTTTCAGTTCCTTCTGGCGCTGGGCCAACCGTTCCAGTTTGCGCTTTTCCTCTTCGGTTAATTGGCGGTTGAGGAATTTCTTGAGTGACTCCCGTGCCTGGCGGAGGTCTTGGAGGGAGGCCGATTGCTGATTCTGGATATCGGATTTTTGGCCTTGCTGGGGCTGGGCCATTTTCCGGTTGGCCTGGGACATTTTATCGGCGGATGATTGCAGTGATTTGTTTGTCTCCTGGACGTCCGGATTAGACGGTTTTAGTTGTGAATTTGCCTGGGCCAGGCGGTCGGCCAGTTCTTTGGCCTGGTCCTGCAATGCCTGTTGCTCCTCAGCCAGTTTCATCATTATGTCTGATAGTTTTTCGGCTGGGACTTCGGCCAGCGCCTTTTCAGTCACCTCATTCAGGGCTTTTTGGTCGAGCAGGAGCGAATCCAGTTCTTGGGCCGCGGCTGATATCTGTCCGGTCGGGTCCAATACCCCGGCGGTGGCGTCCTTTATTTTCTCCTCGGCGTTCCTGAGTTCGTTGACCTTCTCCAGCATCTTCTTCAGTTCGGCCAGTTTCTTCTGGAGTTCCTCAGGGCTGACCCGGTCTTCCAGGAAATCCAGCAGGGCGGCCAGGGTTTTCTGGATATTTTCCGTATCCTTGAGCACCTGTCCGGATAATGATGATGAAAGATTGGAGAGCAGGGAAAGGAGATTGTTATTCAGGTTATCGCCGGCCTGGAGTTTTTCCAGTCCGGTTTTGAGTTTGTCCGAGTAATACGGGTGCGAGTCCTTGAGTTTATCCGCCACGCGGGCCATCTTTTTGGTAAGATTGTCTGATTCCTTCTTAAGGTTACGGGCCTGTTCGTTAAGCCGGTCCTTTTCCATCTCTCTGGACGAGGGCTCGTCCGAGAGGGGTTTCTTTATCCGTTCAGAGAGATTATTGGTTTCGGACAGGAGGTCGCGCACATTGTTTACGACTTCCTGGTAATCTTCCCATTCCTCCAGGGTGTTGAGGGCGGACTTGAGGTCGTCCGCGATTTCCTTCTGTTTTGGCTGCGCCTCAGCGCGGGCCGTTTCGTCGTCCTTAGCGTCTTTGGTGGCGGCTGTCTTTTCCAGCGACTGCTGGACGGCCGGGGATTTGTCGCTGGCCAGTTTGTTGATGGCATCCTGGACCGAGGAGAGTTTGTCGCCCGTATCGGACGAGAAGAGTTTGTTTATATCTATATCCTTGAGGATACTGGAAAGCATTGATGATGCGTTATTGAGATTCTGGGTGACCCGGCGCTGGTTGGAGAGGGATGGCTGGATTTCCCGCGCCTCGCGAGCCGCTTCCTGTATCTGGGCGGTTTTCTTGAGGTCGTCCTTGAGTTGCATTATGGATTCTTCCACTCGTTTAGCCATCTGGGGTTTGCTGATGATGACAAGGGAATAATCCGAAGATGTGGTGGTTTGGAGGGAATGAATTCCGACCCCGAGGGGACTCGGGGCGGCAGAGGAAGGGTATTGGTTTACGCCGCAATTATCAGTGGCGGTAAAATTCAGTATTAGATACGAATTCTCCTTGAGGTTCAATGGCGCCAGGTCCAGGGCGGCGGCTAATTCTATTTTATTGGAGAGCGGCCCGTCATAACGGTAAAATGTCTGGTAAGCAGTGGTGATGATACTTTCCGATTCAGGCAGTGTCGCGACATAAACAATCCGGGCGTCTGTAAGGCCGTAGTCGTCGCTGGCGATTGCCTTGAGCGGAACAGTTGCGTCAGCGGTTACATATTGGATCTCGCCGGTCGGGTCAATGACCTTTATGGTTGGATGGCTGTCCGGGATTGATTTGACGGTGTATTCAAAGGGCTCAAGGTTCTTGAGGCCGTTGGTACTGACGAGGTTGAGCGAATATTTGGCGTCTTTGTCCACGGTCAACGTGGCGGAGATGGAGACATTGTTGGCTAAAGTCAGGGGCAGGGGCGTTGAGTCAAGCATTATTGAGGCGGACTGGAGTTGAGAGTTGGCTGAGGCGTTAATGGTTGCGATTGTTCCGGCCGGGGCCTTGATATTACCGCCTGGTTCGGCCTTGTTTTCCAGTCCGGTATAGGGCGGATAAGCATAACTGACGGATATTTTTTCCAGAGAGGGCGCATCAAGCACCTTAATCTCGGTCCATTCGGTCTGGTCGTCGCCGCCCTTGAGCATAAAGCGGAAGGAGGAGCGCACCTTGGGGAAGTCATACCGGAATTCTGTCTTTTGGCCTTTGGCTTGGGTCATAATCATACGTTCCCAATTGCCTGGTGCTTCCTGGGGCGAGGCAGTTTTGATATAGACGGCGCTCAGGCGCGGGCCTTTTTCAGGCCAGGCAATGACGGAAAGATTCTGGCCTTTGGCAATGGTATAGTCAGGCGATACCTTTACAGCCAGCAGGGTGCGTTTGGGCCAACTGATATTGCCGCCCATGAGGCGCTTACTCCAGATGCCTAATTCAGACGGGTAGAAGGTGACAGATATAATAGAAAGAAACAACAGCGCCAGTGCGCCCAGAAGCAGTTTACGTGAGCGGTGAGGGAACAGGATTTCAGAGAAATCAAATGATTGGGAAAGCGGCGTAATTTCGCCGGTTAGTTGTTGGGTTAAGACGTTGTTCGGCAACTGCCAGAGGTTAATCAGCCGTTCCTTCAGGGACGGGAACTGTTTTTCTATCAGGAGAACCAGGGCGTCGTTTGGTATTTTGTTCAGCCGCAGGACAGGGATGATGGTTTTCTTTATTAATAGCAGGATGGTTATAATAACCGCGGCGGCCAGGAGGCATAGCCGCAAAGGGACGGGCAGGTCGCGGATGGTGTAATCAATCCAGAAGGTGAGGGCCAGATAGAGGAAAAGGATGATAAATAGCCGGCTCAGGCCGTCTATAAGGAACCAGAGATGGACTTTCCGCCTGAGCGATTTTATCCTTGCTCCGATAGCGTGCAAATCGGCCTCTTTCATGCCGGTTAATATAGCATTATTATGCGCTAAGTCAAGGATAATTCGGCATTAGATAAACTGCAACCTTCTTCGCCAGGCGGGGTATAATTAGCCGGAAAGAAAGGGGGTATTTTGTCAGGGTAATTATATAAATTTATATAATTTATCTTGACTTGTTTGGCAGTTTGGGCTAAAAAATACCCCTCTATTGTCATTATTTATAGTAAGGAGGATTGTATGGTAAGGCATAATAGATTAGTATGGTTTACATTATTGATATTAGTGGCTTCGTTCGGCATAGGCGGATTCGGCCAGGGCGGTGGGTGCATAGGCACGCAAAGCCAGGTGAGGATGATAGGCGGCAGCAGCGGGCAATTCCTATTGCTACAACCGACTAACGGCTCTACGACAACGACGCTACAGCCGACCTTTACCTGGAGCGCCTTCCCGGTTGATTTGACTTCATATACCCTGCAGATTTATACCAATGCGTATTTTACAGGCACGCCGGTTTTCCAGAATACCAACATCTCCCGTAATGCAACGGCTTACCAGGTCGGCGCCGGCACATTGCAACAGGGCACGACATACTATTGGCGCGTGATTGCGGTGGACCGGGACACCGGGACATCAACAATAGCGTCAAACTCGCCGTTCACTTTCAATACAACCATTGTGCCGGAACAGTTTAACTTATTGTCTCCGATACCTCCCAGCGAGACGATATACACCACGACTCCGATACTTATCTGGTCCGAATCAGCCAGAGCAAACGGCTACACAATCCAGATAGATACTGACAATACTTTTAATCCTCCTTTGATATATGAAACCAGTGTGGGGGTAACCACTACCTACCAGGTTTCTCCCGGTACATTGACCAATGGGGTGACGTATTACTGGCGCGTTACCGCCTTTGCCACTGCAGGCGGTGAAACGACCGCGGCAAATGCTCCGGCTTCATTCTTTGTGGTCGGCGTTCCGGGCTCTTTCCTTCTTTCCGCTCCGTCTATAGGGAGCACACAGCAGACCATCACGCCAACCCTTTCCTGGACCGGGGCAACCCAAGCCACTTCTTACCGCGTGGTGATATCATTAAGTACAGATTATAGTTCGCCTGTCTTGAATTACAGCGGCATAACAGATACGTCTTTTGCCGTGCCGGGCGGGGTTCTCCAGAATGGCGACACTTATTATTGGATCGCAGTAGCCGTCAATACCGTAGGCGAAATATCCGCAACCAATACCGCTCCGCCATATTCATTTTCGGTTGATATTACGCCGCAGTCATTTAACCAGTCGTCGCCTATAAGCGCCACCGTGATTAACAGTTTAACCCCGACTTTTTCCTGGTCCACATCCACTCTGGCTACCGAATATACCCTGGAGGTTTCAACATCAGCCAGTTTTCCCCCCACACCAATGCAATTCCCGGCGATTACCACCACGTCATATACCCTGCCGCCCGGGCGGCTTTCTGACGGCCAGGCCTACTGGTGGCGGGTAATTGCCAACAACACCACCGGCGTTACCAGGACTGCCGCCAATGCGCCGTTATCTTTTACGACCGATGTAAAACCACGCACTTTTACCCTGTCCAGCGTTATTTCCGGAACCACGATTGATGTATTGACGCCGACATTCAGCTGGACAACATCCGAGTTGGCAAATGAATACACCCTGCAGATATCAACGGATTTAAGTTTTGCCAGCCCGGCAACCATTGTCGGGATTACTCCAACCTCGTATACCATAAGCGGCGGGCTGGTTAACCAGCAATCGTATTGGTGGCGGGTGATAGCCATATCTTATGATACGCCGCTGACCACCACCGCGGCCAATGCTCCGTACAGGTTTTTCGTTGATGTCGGTCCGCGCCCATTTAACCTGTCCACACCGGTAACCGACACTGTCTTTACCACCGTTACCCCTACCTTTACCTGGAGCGTTTCAGACCGGGCGACCTACTATGTCCTGCAGATTACCGCAACCAGCACCTCTTCATTGGTGTATGAAAACGTCAATATCCTGACCACCTCGTTTAACCTGCCGAGTGGAATTCTGTCCAGCGGACAGAGTTATTTATGGAGCGTGTCCGCGGCCAATGAATACACCACAGATACAACCATGCGCCGGGCCGATAATGCGCCACTGCTTTTCTCGGTTAATGTAACACCGGGCAGTTTTAGTTTGTCAATGCCCATCTCGGGAAGTATAATGGGGTCGCTTACTCCAACCCTTGAATGGGGCCCGTCAAGCCGGGCTACTACATACTACCTGCAGATTGACGATGATATGACCTTTATAGAACCCTACCGCTACGAGAACAGGGGAATCACCGAGACATTATTTACGATACCTCAAAATGCCCTGGAAATGGGGGTGACTTATTGGTGGCGGATAACCGCGGTGAATGCCTACGGCCAGCAGATGGCGACCAACGCCCCGTATTCCTTCAGTCCGAGCACAGCGCCCTTGAGTTTTTACCTGGTCTCGCCCAATAATGACAGTATCATCCAGGATTCACTGGCGCCGACTTTTACTTGGACCAGTTCCACTTATGTTACCACCTATACATTGCAGATAAGCAATGTTCTCTCTTTCGCCACCTTTGTATATGAGAATTCGGCCATTACCTCCAGTACGACCTCATTCCGGATACCGGACGGGATATTGGAGACGGCCCGGACCTATTACTGGCGCGTGATTGCCACCAATGACCAGGGACAGGGACAGACCCTGGCCAGCAACGGCCCGTTTAATCTTACCACGCAGGTCTATCCGACTGCATTTAACCTGTTACAGCCGCAGAACGGCGTGATTACCTATACCCTGACGCCGGTGTTTATGTGGTCGCCATCTACGATAGTTGACGGTTATACACTGCAGGTATCAACCGCATCCACGTTTACTCCTTCAACAATAATCTATGAGAATGCTTCAATTTCATCCAGCGCTACAGCGGTGACTATTCCGGGCGGGACATTGGTTGGAAACACGCTGTATTATTGGCAGGTAATAGCCCGGAATGCTTCGGGGACAACCACGGCGAGCGGTTCGCCGTTCCAATTCACAGCCGGTGCGCCTCCTGGGGCATTTACGTTAAGCACGCCGGTGAGCGGAACGGTTGAAGTGGCCTTAACGCCGACCCTGACCTGGGTCTATGCGGCCAATGCCACGGGTTATACTGTGGAATTGGACGATGAGCCGACCTTTGCGTCTCCGATTGTATATAGCGTTCCGGTTGGAATAACCAATACCTATAAGGTACCGTCGTCAATTCTTTCGTGGAGGCGGACTTATTACTGGCGGGTAACCGCAGTCAATGACTTTGGGTCCACTATGGCGAGTAATGTTGAGCCATATGAGACCGTCTTTTACAGCGTCTTTGATACTTTCCAGCCCAGCACTGAACCTGACCCGTTTAATATCACTTTCCCATTAAACAATTCAATCATCCCTTCATATACGCCAATTCTTACCTGGAATGACAGCGTGGGCGAGACGGGATATGAGATAGAGGTGGTGACCAACACCGCTTATTTCTCAACGTCTAACCTATTTGTCTATAGCGCCACGGATATTGCCAGGAATTCCACGGCTTTCACCCTGACCATAGACGCCCTGCCTGACATCGGCACGTATTACTGGCGGGTTATTGCAAAGAACTCTTTCGGCGAGACCATAGCCACCAATGCGCCGTACGCGATGGTGGTTGACTCCACCACCTCGCCCTGGAAACCGAATTCAAACAACAGCGTCAGTATGATTGAAGGAAGAACAGGGCATACAGCGGTTTGGACAGGCACGGAGATGCTTATCTGGGGCGGTTATGTTGTATCAGGAAGCACTGCCACCTATTTTGAAGACGGCGTCCGTTATAACCCGACACTGGATGAATGGGATTATATTAATGACATCGGCGCGCCGTCCAGCAGAACCGGACATACCGCTGTCTGGACCGGCAGTGAAATGGTCATCTGGGGCGGCAGGAATTCCGATACTAATTTCCTTATGGATGGGGCAAGGTATAACCCGGTTAATGATACATGGACCCCCCTGCTTGATTCAACTAATGCGCCTATTTCAAGAAGTAACCATATTGCCGTCTGGTCGCCTGGGCTAAATCAGATGATTATCTGGGGCGGTTACACATATCGGTTTGATTATGACCCGGACCAATATGAGTATCAGAATACAGGAGGGCGATATGATTTCAGTACTGATACGTGGAGTTCTATGCCTTTGACGAGCACTAATTCGTATTATTATAGAGCATATTATTGGGAAAATGGTAATTGGGTATTACGAGATGTGTATTTTGACAGGACAATTCAAGCGCCTACAGCAAGAGCCGGCGAGGTTCTTTTTTCGCCATTACGGGTTATAGGCGGTCATACCGGCGTTTGGGACGAGCAAAATCAACGGCTCTTTATCTGGGGCGGCATAAACTCCGGCGGCAATACCCTTGATACGGGCGGAATCTGGTATGCCTCCAATAACGCTTGGTATGAATTCACTTACCCGGCGTCTTATACACCTGTGGCCAGAAGCGGACATACTGCCATCTGGACCGGAAGCCAGATGTGTATCTTTGGCGGATATACCGGCAGCGCTGTTTACCCGGTTAATACCGGTTCTCTTCTTACCAGTTATGACGGCAGGTATATGCCGGCTGATCCGCGGAATTATGTGGTTCAACAACCAGCAGCACCTCTATAT
>JBFMDM010000057.1:0-13609 GCA_040753835.1 Planctomycetota bacterium | reverse complement strand
TATTATAATGGTGATGAGATTGCTTCGTCGCTCCGCTCCTCGCAATGACAGGCATTGGAAGTTGTCATTGCGAGCCTGTCAGGGCGTGGCAATCTCATTTTGTTAGGCGCTCTAAGAACTCCGAATTTCCTTGGTGTCTTTGTGTCTTTGTGGTAAGGTATTTGCTATGAGCAGTATCAAGCAGGAGATAATCAATGCAGTATCGGAGCAGGCGCGGCTGCCGATAGATTGTGTGGCGGCCTCGCTGGAGCGCCCGGCCCGGCCGGAACTGGGCGATTATTCCCTAGCCTGTTTCCGCATGGCCAAGGAACAAAAGAAGTCGCCCCAACAGGCAGCCGAGGAAATCGCCGCCCTTATCAAGCCAACCGGACTGATAGAAAAGGTCAACGTAGTCAACGGCTATGTCAACCTCTTCCTTAACAATGCCAGGGTTGCTGAAATAGCCCTGAAGGCGGAACTACAGCTTCCTGCGGACGGCGCCGGAAAAACCGTGGTAATTGATTACTCCTCGCCCAATATTGCCAAGCCGTTCGGCATCGGGCACCTGCGCTCCACGGTCATCGGCAACGCTCTCTACAAGATTTACTCGGCCCTGGGATATAAATGCATTGGCATAAACTATCTGGGCGACTGGGGCACCCAGTTCGGAATGCTTATCTCGAATTATAAGGAGAATCCTGATGCTTATAAGAATCCAACCACCAATCTTCTGGTGCAACGGTATGTGGATTATAATGAAAAGGCCAAGACCGACCCCAAATTAATGGACAGGGCCCGCGAGGAGTTCAAGAAATTAGAAGACAGAAACCCGGAGAACCTGGCTATTTTCAGCCGGTTTAGGAATGAGAGCATCGGCGAATTCAAGCGGATTTATAATTTGCTGGGTGTGTCCTTTGACGAGTATTCAGGCGAGGCCGAGACCAATAAGTATCTTGCCGAGACCATCATCTCCATAGAAAAAAAGGGCATGGCCGAAATCAGCGAGGGCGCGCTGGTGGTCAAACTGGACAAATACAATATGCCGCCCTGCCTGTTGCGCAAGAGCGACGGCGCCACGCTCTATGCGGCCCGCGATATCGCCGCGGCCATCAAACGTTACGAGAAATACCAATTCGGCAAACTGATTTACGTGGTCGGCTCGGACCAGAAACTTCATTTCCGGCAGGTCTTCAAGGTCCTGGAACTGATGGGATACGAATGGGCCAAGGGCTGCGTGCACGTGGACTTCGGCCTGGTCCGGTTCAAGACAGCCGAAGGCCGGGAGAAGATGTCCACCCGCAAGGGAACTACTATATTATTGGAGGACGTGCTCAATCAGGCCATAGAACGCTCTGAGACGCTGATGAAACAGCGGAGCGCTGAACTGGCTAACAAGGTGACTCCGGAAGAAATCAAAGGCGTTGCCAGGGCGGTCGGCATCGGCGCTATCATATTTAACGACCTTAAGAACAAGCGCATCAAGGACGTGGACTTTGACTGGGAACAGGTCCTGACCTTTGACGGCGAGACCGGACCGTATCTGCAATACACCCACACACGATTGGCCAGCATCATGGTGAAATACGGCCAATCAAACCCCACATCCCAAATTCCGAGTCCAAAATATGAATTGCTATCCTCTCCAGAGGAAACCATCCTTATCAAGACCATGAAGGACTATCCTGACATTGTGCGCCAGGCCGCGCTGGAAAACGAGCCCTCAATCCTGAGCAATTACCTGCTTTCCCTGGCCTCGCTCTTTAATAAGTTTTATCAAATCCATCGGGTCATCTCTGATAACAAAGAACTTACCGGGGCGCGGATTGTCCTGGTGCAACGGCTGAAAGAGATCTTCAATAAGGGCCTGTTATTGCTGGGCATCACGCCGCTGGAGAAGATGTGATTTATCCGGCCAGGTTATCCCCGCTTTTGACTGCGGGATTGTCTTCTTTTGTTTCAGTGGCGGCGGCCTGTCCGAACGGATAGATTTTATTCGCTTCTTTTATTTCAACTTCTTTGGCAATATCAACAACCTGTCTGGTCAGGTCGTTCTTAATGCCGTTAATATTTTCCTTAAAGGCGCGGTAACCCCGTCCCAGGGCTCGGGTGATTTCCGGCAGGCGCTTGCCGTATAAAAACAGGCCCAGAATCAGGATTACTATCAGTTCGGTCGTGCCGATGTTCATAAAGTTATTGATATCAATATCGCGCGGATTTGTCAATCCTTTTTGCTTGACCCCGCAAGAGATATTTATTTAACTGCGTGTTTGATATCCCGCCCTGTCATATATTGTATTTAATGTGGCGGGATAATCCGCCGTAATCCTTTCGGCCACCACGGGTGGCCTGCAAGGATAACGGTCATATGAATATTCTGATTATGTGCGAGTCCAATGCTTATCTCATTAAGAACGGCAGGGAAGAACTCTTTCTGGAATCCGTCAGCATGGTTAGGCCGGAGGGTAATAAGGTGCTCCTGCAAAGCATCCTGGGAGAGGAGAAATCTGTTACCGCCCGAATTAAGGAGATAAACCTGATGGACCACAAGATAGTCCTGGAACAGATATAGAACCGCCAGAGATGCGATTATTTATTGCAATTACACTTGATAAAGCGATACGGAAGAAACTTGCTGATGTCCAATCCGCCCTGCAGAAGTTACAGCCGGATGTCAAACTGGTGGAGCCGGATAATATCCACCTGACCCTGCGCTTTCTGGGCGAGGTGGAGGATGAGAAACTGCCGGAATTAACCAAGGCCGTCTCCGTGGTTGAGAACTTCCCGGCCTTTGAATTGGAGTTGAAGGGCATCGGCGCCTTTCCGGTGGAAAGGCATCCCAAGGTGGTCTGGGTGCGCGCCGTGGACAGCAGCAATACGCTTGAGAAACTCTACAATGCGCTGGAAAAGGAGTTGTTGAATATTGATTTCCAGCCGGACGACCATAAGTTCTCGGCCCATATTACCCTGGGACGTAATAAATTACCCAAGTATAGCGACGGGTTCCAAGCCCTGCTGAATGAATATGCGATAGAAAGTTTCGGGGTTCAGAAGGTGAAAAAGGTGTCCCTGCTCAAAAGCACTCTGACGCCCGAGGGGCCAATTTATACGAATATTCGTGATTTTGGGATAGGTAAATGATAAACTAAACAAAACGTCCCGATATCACTGGAAATCGGGCTTTACTCCTCGCCGTAATGTCGGGGGAAAGAGAGGTATAAATATATGGCAGAAACAACGACCAAAAAGCCGGAGGTAAAAGAAAAGGGGGATAACAAGAAACTTGAGGCGTTACAACAGGCGATTTCGCAATTGGAAAAGACGTATGGCAAGGGCGCGATAATGCGCCTGGGCTCCGGATATAAATCCGATGTTCCGAGCATTCCCACCGGCGCCTTGAGTTTGGACATCGCCCTGGGCGGGCGCGGTGTTCCCCGCGGCAGAATCGTAGAGGTCTTTGGACCGGAGGCATCCGGCAAGACCACGTTGTGCCTGCATATCGTGGCCAGCGCGCAGAAGTCCGGCGGCACGGCCGCATTCATTGACGTGGAACACGCTATGGACCCGACCTACGCCCAGAATATCGGCGTAAATATGGATACGCTCCTGATTTCCCAGCCGGACAGCGGCGAGCAGGCCCTGGAGACCGTGGAGACGCTGGTCCGGAGCAACGCGATGGACGTCATCGTGCTGGATTCGGTTGCGGCCCTGGTGACCAAGTCCGAACTGGAAGGCGGGATGGGCGACCCTGTAGTCGGGCTTCAGGCCCGGCTGATGTCCCAGGCGCTGAGAAAACTCACCAGTGCCATCAGCAAGAGCCAGACCTGCGTGATTTTCACCAACCAGTTGCGCGAGAAAATCGGAATCTCATGGGGCAATCCGGAAACCACTCCGGGCGGACGGGCTTTAAAATTCTATTCCTCGGTCCGGCTGGACGTGCGCAAAATCGGCACGCTCAAGAATACCAGCGAGGAACCCATCGGCACGCACGTCAAGGTAAGCGTGGTGAAAAACAAGGTTGCCCCGCCTTTTAAGAAGGCCGAATTTGACTTGATGCACGCCAGCGGCATCTCGCGCGAGGGCGACCTGATAGATCTCGGCGTCAATGCCGGCATCGTGGACAAGAGCGGCGCCTGGCTGGAATACAAGAAGGAACGCATCGGCCAGGGCCGGGAAAAAGCCAAGGAGTTCCTCAAGGAAAACCCCAAGATTGCCGCCGAGATAGAAACCGAGATCAAGAAACACCACGGGTTGATACAATAACGTAACCCCGATGATTTATAGATATGGCGCAGAGCGCCTGTTAGAATAAGGCAATCGGGATAACCATCCGTAGAGTTCTCGTCCCAGCGGGACTGCGAACCCAACGGCCATTGCCCCGAATGCTTTCGGGGCTATTCTGGTAATGAAATTAGACGAGATAAGAAGTTTATTCTTGGAGTTCTTCAAGGATAATGGCCATATAATCGTTCCGAGCGATTCGCTGGTTCCCTCTTCCGGAGACCCATCGCTGTTGTTTACCGGCGCCGGGATGAACCAGTTCAAGAATTATTTTCTGGGCGCAACCGTGCCGCCCGCGCCCCGGGCCTGCTCGTCCCAAAAATGCCTGCGTACCGTGGATATTGAGCGGGTCGGCCGGACCTCGGCCCACCACACTTTCTTTGAGATGCTGGGCAACTTTTCATTCGGGGATTATTTCAAGAAGAAGGCCATCCATTTCGCATGGGAATTCCTGACCCAGAAACTGAAGATACCGCCTGAGAAACTGAGCGTCAGCGTCTATGAGGACGACCGGCAGGCCTATGACATCTGGAGCAGGGAAATCAAACTGCCGGCCGAGCGGATTCACCGTTTCGGCGAGGACAATAATTTCTGGCCGGCCAATGCGCCCAGTGAAGGCCCGAACGGCCCCTGCGGGCCCTGCTCGGAAATCTTCTATGACTTCGGCGAGAAGTACGGATGTGGATTGCCCACCTGCTCGGTGGCCTGCGATTGTAACCGCTTTGTGGAAATCTGGAACCTGGTCTTTATGGAATTCGACCGGCAGGATAAGGGCAAACTGGTCCCGCTGAAGAAGAAGAACATTGATACCGGAATGGGCCTGGAGCGCATTACGGCCGTAATGCAGGGCGTTGTCTCCAACTTCGAGACCGATATATTCAAACATCTAATCAGGCATATTGTTGACATAATCAAGGTGGAGTATTCCGGCTCTACCGAAGAGGGCGCGCGCATTAAGCGGATTGCCGACCATAGCCGGACTTTGGTGTTCCTGGTGGCGGATGGCGTCTCGCCTTCCAATGAAGGACGCGGTTATGTAGAGCGCCGCATCCTGAGAAGGGCGGTCCGGGACGGCATCAATCTTGGAATGAAAAAACCCTTCCTTTATAAACTCGTTCCGGCCGTGGTAGAAATTATGGGCCAGGCATACCCGGAATTGAAGGAAAAGCACACCCACATCGCCCGGGTCATCAAGGCCGAGGAGGAGAAATTCCTGGAGACCGTGGAGTCGGGCATCAAACTGCTGGATGAAATCGTAACCAAACTAAAATCGGCAGACAACAAGATGTTTCCCGGCGATGAGGCGTTTAAGTTATACGACACCTACGGGTTCCCGATAGACCTGACCGAGTCCATCCTGCATGAAAAGGGCTTAAAACTTGATATTGCCGGATACGAAAAAGCCCTGGCCGAGCAGAAGCAACTTTCCCGGGCCGGCTCAAAGATTGCCTCGGAAATCTTCGCCCGCTCTGAGATTGATGAAATCAGGAATATCCTCAAGGAAACCGTTTATACCGGCGACGAGGCGCTCGCGTCGGATGTTACCATTGAGGCCATACTGGTTGACGGCAAACTGATGCAGGAATACCCGGCGCCTGAATCCGGTAAAACCACCCAGGAAAAAATCCAGTGGGACACGCCCAATAAGGACATTGTCATTATAACCGACCGGACTCCGTTCTACGGCGAATCGGGCGGCCAGGTCGGCGACGCCGGCTGGTTCAAGAGCGCCGATGCTGAGATAGAGATTTCCGACGCGCAGAAGATGGAGAAATACATCCTCCATATCGGCCGGCTCAAGAAAGGCGCCATAAAATCCGGTATGAAAATCCGGGCCGAGGTCAACGCCGAGCGCCGGCAGGCGATTGCCTGCAACCACACGGCCACGCACCTGTTGCATTATGCGCTAAGAAACGTCATCGGATCGACTGTGGAACAGTCCGGCTCGCTGGTCCAGCCGGAGCGGCTGAGATTTGACTACTCCTTAAACAAGGCGCCGTCTAATAATGAACTGGCGGCAATAGAGGAGGTGGTCAACCAGTGCATCCGCGGGAACGCCGGAGTGTTCGTTAAGATAATGGCGCTGGAGGAAGCCAAGAAGCTCGGGGCAATGGCGCTTTTCAGCGAGAAATACGGCGATACGGTCCGGGTCCTGAGTATCGGCGACTACAGCCGGGAATTATGCGGCGGCTCGCATATAAAACAGACCGGCGAAATCGGTTATTTCAGGATTGTTTCGGAATCGTCTATCGGTTCCGGCCTGCGCCGGATTGAGGCCGCAACCGGCCGGGAGGCGTTCAAATACACCTACGAACTGGAAAAGACGCTCAACCACAGCGCCCAGTTATTGCAGGCCGCCACGCACCAGGTGCCGCAGAAAATTAAGCAACTGGCTGAAAAACTGGAACAGGCCCAGGCGCAACTGGCGCAGTACCAAAAACAGGAGAACAAGGAAATCGCCAAGGCGTTTCTTGAGCGGGCGACCCATATCCCGACCGGGGGCGCCGGAATCAAACTCGCGGTTGAAGTCCTGGAGAACAAGTCCGTGGAAGACCTGCGTATTATTGCGGACCATTTAAGGAACAGCGGCGAGACGGTCATTACGCTTTTGGGAACCGCCACGGATAATAAAGCCAACCTGATTTTGATGATGACGCCCAAAATATGCCGGGATGATTTCAATGCCGTAGCCCTGATTAAGGAGATTGCCCCGTTGATAGAAGGCAGCGGTGGCGGGCGCAAGGACATGGCCCAGGCCGGCGGCAAGCGTCCGGATAAACTGGCTGAGGCATTGAGCCGCTTTTCCGATATCGTTAACAAGAATCTTAAAACGACCTCCTCAAAATGAAGATTACCCTGAATGGCGACGCCCGCGATATCAAAAACAACTCCACGGTTAAGGAACTGTTGGATTTCCTGAAACTGAAATCCGAGACCGTGGCAGTGGAATTAAATCTTGCCATCCTTCCCAAAAACGAGTATGATAATAGATGCCTTAAAGAAGGCGATAAAGTTGAAATAATATCATTTGTGGGCGGCGGGTAACCACAGCTTACACAGATTTCCCAGATTAATTATGGATAAAATGTTAAAAATCGGCAAATACGAGTTTAAGTCGCGTCTGTTTGTCGGCACCGGCAAATATCCGACCTTCCAGTTGATGAAAGAAGCCCTTGAGGCGTCCGGCACGGACTGCGTCACGGTTGCGGTCCGGCGGGTGAATCTTACCGACAAATCCAAGGAGTCGTTGCTGGACTACATTGACCCCATGAAGTACAAGATTCTGCCCAACACAGCCGGGTGCTACAACGTGGGCGAGGCGGTCCGGACCGCGCGGCTGGCCCGCGAGGTGGGATTGTCTGATATGATTAAACTTGAGGTCATCGGAGACGAAAAGACGCTCTATCCGGATTTAAGCGGGCTGATAGAAGCAACCAAAACGCTGGTCAAAGAGGGTTTTACTGTCCTGCCTTACACTTCGGACGACCTGATTACGGCCCTGCGCCTGCAGGATGCCGGCGCGGCCTGCGTTATGCCTTTGGGCGCGCCTATCGGCTCAGGCCTGGGCCTGACCAACCCGATGAATATCCAGATAATCATCAGCCGTCTGAAGGTGCCGGTGATTGTAGATGCCGGCGTGGGCACGGCCTCGGATGTGGCGGTCGCAATGGAATTAGGCGCGGACGGCGTCCTGCTCAATACCGGCATTGCTTTGGCTAAAGACCCGGCGCTGATGGCCCGGGCGATGAAACAGGCCTGCGAGGCCGGACGGGCCGCGTACCTGGCCGGCCGCATCACCAGGAAATACTTTATGGCTGAACCTTCCTCTCCTAAAGAAGGTATCCTTCGTTAAAACTACGGAATACCAAAAGATATTCTTGTTATACAAGCAAAGTGTTTGTATATATAGAACCCTTCCGAAGTCCCACAGGGATATAGGATGGGAAAAATAACCTAATCTGTCGTATGGCGCTTTTAGCGCCCTGAAAGGATTAAGTATGAAGCATTATCTGCCGTTATGCGCCCTGGTTGCATCCGCAGTGTTATTCACTGGATGCAAATCCGGAACCGCGCCGATAGCCGCGCCGGCGCCTGCGCCGGTTACAAAAGAAGCACCCAAGACGCCGGCGCCGACCGACGCCCAGGGCATTCTTAAGCAGGCATCGGAAAACTCGCTCAATGCCAAAAGCGTTTCTTCGGAAATGCAGATGGACGTGGAAATGCTGGGGATGAAATTGAGTTTTGTATTTGATATCAGTAAATCCGGCGATATCACCTACTCAAACGGCGAGGTTATGGGCATGCGTTTTGAGACGTATTCAGACGGCAAGAATGTAGTTATGCTTGACCCTATGACCGGGAAGTGGACGCGCTTACCTCCGGACCAAAGAGAGATGATGATGTCTTTGGAACAAATCCAGCGCAAGGTATACGGCGAGCACATACAAGACGCCGTCTTTGCCGGCGAGGAAAAAATACTGGATATACCTTGTTATCTTATCGGGGCGTCTGTCAAGGCCGAGGCCTTTAACGAAATACTCTCCAAACAAAACAATCCTATGCTGCAGGGAATGGATATTAAATTCAGCAATGCCTCGTTAAAAATGTGGGTGGAAAAAGGCACCTTTTTCGTTTCCCGGGCTGCTCTCAATATGGAAGCCACGTTGAGCGGCGATATTCCCGGTATGCCCGGCGCCGACATTGAGGACGAGGAAGAACCAACTGACCCCAAAGCGCCTCCCGGCAAGCCGGAAGAACACCGCAGTGACCGCGAAAGCGAACCGAAGACGGCCAGGATAAAATACGAAATAGAAGTAACCAACTCGGACTATAACAAGGTCGCTCCGATTGTGCTTCCGCCTGAAGTAAAAGCGCTGCTGGAAACGTCTCCGGCTAATAAATAGCGTCGGTTAGGACACAATATTCACCAGCCGTCCCGGGATAACGATGACCTTTTTAGGCGCGGCGCCTTTGAGCATCTCCTTTACCTTTTCGTCGGCCAAGGCAACCTTCTTGACATCCTCTTCGGCTGAATCGGTCGGAACCGTGATGCGCGAGCGGACCTTACCGTTTATCTGCACGGCCAGTTCCACCTGCTTTAACTTCAGGGCCGAGGGATTATACTGCGGCCAAGGCGCCTTCAGCACGCTTTCCTTGTTGCCCAGCATCTGCCACATCTCCTCGCAGAGGTGCGGGGCTAGAGGCGAGAGTAACAGGACGACCCGTTCGGCCGTCTTCCTGATGATGCCCTTGAACGCTGCATAGTCAGCCGCGCGGGTCGGGTGCTTGAGCAACGTCTTGATTTCATAGATGTGGTTAACCAGTTCCATCAGAGCGCTTAAGGCCGTGTTGTAATGCAGGGCTTCAATATCCTCGGTCACCTGCTTGATGGTCCGGTGCTTGCGGCAGTAGAGTTCCTCCATCTCGGACAGCGAGGCGATTCTGCGGGTGTCCCTGACGTCGTCGTTTGGCAGGGTGGCGATTCCGCTGACCAGTTGATAGACCCGGTTAAGAAAGCGCTGGGCGCCGACCAGGCCGTTTTTGCTCCAGAGGATTTCCGCCTCGCTCGGCGCGGCAAAGAACATCGCCACCCGGCCCGCGTCCACGCCGTATTCCTCCATTATCTCGCGGGGTGAGGTGACGTTGCCTTTGGACTTGGACATTACCTCGCCTTTCTCGTCCAGGACCATTCCGTGGTTAAAGAGCCGCCTGACCGGCTCGTCAAATTTCAGATAGCCCAGGTCGCAGAGGACCTTGGTGATGAACCGGAAATATATCAGATGCCCGCAGGCGTGCTCAGCCCCGCCGATATACAAGTCCACAGGCAACCACTTGTTCACCGCATCTTTGCCAAAGGGTTCCTTGTCATTGCGCGGGTCGGCGTAGCGCAGGTGATACCAGGAGGAGCAAACAAAAGTATCCATTGTATCCGGGTCGCGCTGGGTCGGACCGTTGCATTTTGGGCACTTTGTATTTATAAATGACGGCTCGTCAGCCAAGGGCGAACGGCCCTTGGGGATATAGTCCTTGACCTCAGGAAGCAGCACAGGCAGGTCCTTTTCCGGCACGGGCTGGACGCCGCACTTTGGGCAGTGAACCATCGGGATAGGCGCGCCCCAATAGCGCTGGCGCGACAGAAGCCAGTCCTTTAGGCGGTAATAGGTCTTGCGCGTGCCTAACCTCTGCTTTTCTATGTGCTCGCTTATCTTCCTGATACCCTCGGTGGAGACAAGACCGTTAAACGAGCCGCTGTTGACCATTGTGCCTTCATCGGTAAACGCTTCAGTCATCTGGTCTGCCGGTCTGTCGGTCTGTCGGTCTGCTGGTCTTATTACCACCTTGACCGGTATATTATACTTTTTGGCGAAAAGGAAATCGCGCTGGTCGTGGGCCGGAACGCCCATAACCACGCCGGTGCCGTAGTGGAGCAACACGTAGTCCGCGACCCAGAGTTGGACCTGCTCGCCGGACAGGGGATTGACGGCGAAACTGCCGGTGAAAACGCCGTCCTTTTCGCCCGTGGCCGCCCGGTCTATCTCGGTCTTGGCCGCGGCCTTTTTAACGTATTCCTCAACCCGACTCTTTTGTTCTGACGTGGTGAGTTGGCTGACCAGCGGATGCTCGGGCGCGATGGCCATAAAGGTCACGCCGTAGATGGTGTCCGGTCTTGTTGTAAATACCGATACATTGGACTTTGAACCTTGAACCTTGAACTCTATTTCTACCCCTTCGCTCCGTCCTATCCAGTATCTCTGCATTGCCTTGATGTTCTCGGGCCAATGCTCTAACTTGTCTATGCCGTCCAGGAGTTTCTGGGCGTAGGCGGTAATCTTGAAGAACCACTGCCTGAGGTTGCGCTTGGCGACTTCGGAATGGCAGCGCCAGCATTTGTTCTCGCTGTCCACCTGCTCGTTGGCCAGGACGGTCTTGCAGGACGGGCACCAGTTGACGGATGAGTCGGCCTGGTAAGCCAGGCCTTTCTTGTATAATTGCAGGAAAACCCACTGGGTCCACTTGTAATATTCGGGCGTATAGGTGATGACCTCGCGGTCCCAGTCGTAACTGATGGCCAGGTCTTTCAGGGTCTGGCGCGAGGTGCTGATGTTCTTGCCGGTCCAGTCGCGCGGGTGGAGTTTCTGCTTGATGGCCGCCTCCTCGGCCGGCAGGCCAAAGGCGTCCCAGCCGAAGGGGTGCAGGAGGTCCGAACCCTTCATCTTCTGGTAGCGCCAAAAGGCGTCGCCCACCGTGTAGTTGCGGAAATGGCCGATGTGCAGGTCGCCGGACGGATAGGCGAACATCTCCAGCAGATAGAATTTCTTCCTTGGGTCTGGCTCAACAGGCGTCTTATACACGCCCTGTTCTTCCCAGTATTTGCGCCACTTGGATTCTATTGCCTTAAAGTCGTACATATACCCCCACACCAATGCATTGGTGTGGGGGTAAATTAACACTCTCTAACACCGATGTCAATCTATAGTATATCGGCAAGAATATGAGTTTGGATAAGAAAAAAGGGGCGTTATCTTGCGATAACACCCCCTCTTCCAATTGGTCTTTATGCCGATATTACCTGATTACCACTGCTCCAGTTTCCGGCCATCCTTGTCCTTGAACGACCCCACGATAATCAGTATCATATCTATCAGGGGCCAGATACCCATGAATCCGAACAGGGTAACAATGGTCAGAATGCCGGTCCCGATTTTGCCCACGTAAAACCTGTGTGCGCCGAACCCGCCCAGGAAGAAGCACAGCAGGAGGGCTACCAACCGCTTTTTATCAGACACGTTGTCCGCCATATTGCCTCCTTTGTTTGGGACCGGCTATAATGGCCGGTCCGGTTTTTCAAGGTTCTGCAGGCGTTTTACCAAAAACCCCGCTTCTGTCAAGAAATTGCAACCACAAATAAATACAAAGGTGAACGAGCAAATAGCATAAAGCATTGCCCTGCGAATCCCTACGGGAAAACAGCAGCGAATCCCGTGAGGGACAGGTTTATGAGTTTCCTGGTAACCTTTGTAACTTTTGCAACCTATACAATGTATCCAACCACGGTAATCCACAGAGTTAGAGCCGCATTCCACGGTCCGCCCACGCTCTCAAGCGCGTACTCTATGCTTCTCGCGCTGGTTAGCGGCACAATCCCCTGATTGGCCACTTGGGAACTCGCGCCCGGCACCAGCCCCACGCCCAGGGCATCGCGCTGTTCGGAATTAGTCCGGACCCGGAAGAATGCCCGGCCCGTGGCAAATGCCTGGTTGAACATCCCCAATTGCACCAGCACTGCCTTTGCGCCTTCTGGAACCCAAGGGGACAGGTCAAAGGGTGTGTAAGGGATATCCGCGCTAACATTGGTCAGATACAGCACGTCTGCCGAGGAAAAGCCGGTGAGAAGAGTGCCGAATACGAAGCGGTCCCCGCCCACGCCGGGTGCGAGTTTGGCTTGAGTTACGCTCGCATCTTGTATCTCGTCACTCGTAACTGGCGGCACAAGCGGCCTTGTTGCCACACTCGCCCACTTGAACCACCAGTAATTTGGACCGGTCTCGTCATAGACCGGCACTTGACCTGGTGTGGGTGGTGCGCCGGATAAGGTCTTGATGGAGCGCGGCTCTAAGGACTGGTTCGCAATTTCCGAATAGCCAACTGCATTAGGTGCAATCTCTGACGAGCCGACCGCATTGGCTGCAATCTTGGCTGCGGTAACCGAATTAGCCGCGAGTTTGGCATTGGTTACTGCGCCGTCCACCAAATCTTCTGTTCGGACGCTCTGGTCTGCGACCTTTTCACGGGTGATTGCGCCATCCCGGATTTTAGCCGTGGTAATCGCGCCATCGGCTATTTTGGCCGTGGTCACGCTTCCATCTGAGAGTTTCTCATTGGTTACGGACTGGTCAACCAATTTTTCGCTGGTGACCGATTTCTCGGCCAGTTTTTCCCTGGTAACGGCCGAGTTAGCCAGTTCATCCGTGCCAATCATACCATCGGCAATCTTGCGCCTGGTAACCGAGCCGTCTTTAAGGTGTTTTTCCTCAATGGCGTTAGGAGCCACTTTATCGCCCGTGACCGATTGCGGGTTGAGGTGTTTGTTCTTTATCTCGTTAAGACGGTCATAAAGTATTCTTGCCATATAAATCTCGCTTTCTTTTTCACCGCAAAGGACGCAAAGTGCACAAAGTCCACAAGGACTTCTGCGTTCTCTGCGTCTCTGCGGTGCATATTATCTACGCCGTGTAGATTTGGGTTTCCAGTTTCAGTTGTCCGTCCTCCACGAACCAGACGCAGTAGGACTTATCCGTCAGGCGGCTGGCCACCCAGTCGGACGCCTTTAAGGGGTCTGAGAGTTTCTCAA
>JBFMDM010000056.1:0-13697 GCA_040753835.1 Planctomycetota bacterium | reverse complement strand
GGAAACTGGGTATCCGTGTTCGCCGAGAAACTAAACGGATTAGTAATACCCAAAACATTTTGGCGTCGTTTATCCATGCGACTAAACTACCTATACAACTAGGACATTAACAATGTGAGTATCAATAGTTTATGATAGGCAGAATATTAGTTGTTGATGACGAAGAGATAGAGCGGGTATCCATCCAGGCGCAACTGGTTTCAGAGGGTTATGAGGTTGATATTTGCAAGGATGCGGTCTCGGCCCTTCGGGAACTTGAAAGCAAGGGCGACCTGTATGATGTAATTCTCTCCGATATTAAAATGCCCCAGATGGACGGCCTGGAATTCCTAAAGCAGGCCAAAGTCAAGTATCCGGAAATTATGGTAATCCTGATGACGGCCTATGCCAGGGTTGAAGATGCGGTGAAATCAATGCGTGAAGGGGCTTTTGACTATATCACCAAGCCGTTTTCTATTGAAGAACTCTCTGTCAAGTTAGAGCACGCAATGGAGTACCGGAACCAGTCCCGGGAGAATACAGCGCTCAAGGCGGCCCTCCAGACCAGATACCGGTTTGACAATCTGGTCGGCAAGTCAGCCGTGATGCAGGAGGTATTTGACAGGATTCAGACGGTGGCGCCGACCAACAGCACGGCCTTGATTCAGGGCGAGACCGGCACAGGCAAGGAGATGGCGGCCCTGGCCATACATTACAACAGCCCGCGGCGCGATAAGCCGTTTATCAAGGTAAGTTGCGCGGCGCTCAGCAAGGAACTCCTGGAGAGCGAACTCTTCGGCCACGAGGCCGGCGCATTTACCAGCGCCATAAAGACCAGAAGAGGCCGATTTGAACTGGCCCATACCGGCACGCTCTTTCTGGACGAGGTGGATGATATACCTTATGAATTACAGGTTAAACTCTTGCGGGCTATAGAGGAAAAGAAATTTGAACGGGTCGGCGGCGAAAAACTTATGGAAAGCGATGTTCGCATCATTGCCGCATCCAAGCATAACCTGAAGGAACTGGTTGACCAGAAAAAGGTCAGGCCTGATTTGTTTTACCGTCTGAGCGTGATGACCATCAATCTGCCGCCTTTAAGGGACCGCAAGGATGATATCCCATTTTTAGTGGAGCATTTCCTGAATAAGTATGCGCCTGACAAGGCGGTATTATGGAAAAATGCTTCTCCAGATGTAATGAAATACCTGATGGACTATGACTGGCCCGGCAATGTCAGGGAACTGCAGAATGTGATTGAGCAGATGACCCTGGTTAATAAGGGCGGTAATTTTGGCATAGAGCACCTCCCTGAAAACATCGTGATATCAAAAATAATCGCCTTAAAAGAACAGGGGCATCTTAATCTCAACCAGATGTTGAGCAAGGTGGAGCGGGACGTCATTGACTGGGCGCTCAAGAAGGCGGACGGAAACCAGACCAGGGCCGCTGAAATCCTCGGCATACCCAGAACCACCCTGCGCGAGCGAGTGGAACGACTGAAACAATAACAATATTTTGCTTGAGAACCCCATTGCCCCCCGTCGGGTTGCCAATAGCCCTATAGGTCTTACCGAATACCCCGGTATCCCTTGCCGAATACCCCGGTCTCGCTTAACCAATACTCCAGTATCCTTGAGTTTTTGCCACCGTAGCGATGGGTTTTTACACCACCATCGGTTACCGAAACTATCCCTCTGGCTTGCTGAAAGGCACCATATCGCTTACTGAAAACCCCACCCCGACTTACCGAAAGACCAGCCAGCGTTTACTGATACCCGCCGTCCCCCAGAGTGAATACCCCCCAGCCAGTAAGAAAAGGGGGGTGTGGGGGTATGGTAGTACCCCAATTTTACTCCAAAACTGACCAAATTCCGTCAATTATATGCCAATTGACGGTATTCCGTCAGAAAATACGCCTGAATTAGGGAAGCAATTCACAATAATCTGTATTTTTTATCACTTACTACCCCTTATTTATCATTAAGTTATAGTAATCACTGTGAAATTTAGAGTTAACTATCATAAACTGGCATAGTATTTGCTATAAATATGGTAACAGAGGAGGGGTAAATGCCGGTATTAACGATACCCAAGGAAACAATAAAGCGGCTTTTCTTATATTACAGGGCATTATTGGAATCACGGCAGACCGATTTCATTTCCTCTGAAGAATTAGCCAAACTTACCGGTTCGGCCTCGGCCCAGATTAGGAAGGACCTAACCTATTTTGGCGAGTTTGGGACCCCAGGCAAGGGGTACCGGATAGAGGAATTAAGCCAGCAGATAAAGAACATCCTGGGAATAGACCGGGACTGGGAGATTATTCTGGCGGGGGTCGGGAATGTCGGCCGGGCCTTGCTCTCTTACCAGGGTCTGAAAACACAGGGTTTTAAGATAACATATTTGTTTGACAACGACCCGGAGAAGATTGGCAAGACCTGCGCGGGCCTGAAGATAAATGATATCAAGATGCTCAAGGATGAGATTCAGGATAAGAATATAAAAATGGCTGTGGTGGCGGTTCCGGCTAATTCAGCCCATGAGGTGGTGAATATACTGGTTGACGCGGGTATCAAGGCGATTATCAACTTTGCGCCGACCTTTATCTTTGCGCCCCGGGCGGTCAGGATATTGAATATTGATATTACCAATGAATTGGCCCGGCTGTCATATTACTTGAGCAACCCGGTTACGTCAGGGAAGGATGATTTTCCGGCTCCGTCCGCTCCGATGGATAGCGACGTGGGTGAGTGGGAATAATTTTTTTTGGATAATTCGGTGACAGAGTTCACTATGATAAAGGGAGCGATAGAATAAAAATAGAATAATGAAGGAGACGATTTATGGAAGAACCTAAAAACAAAACCGTGGAGCGCCGGGAAATGCTAAAGTGGGGCGGATTGACCTTTGTTACCTTTGCCAGTTTACCGTGGGCATTGAAATTATTTGCCGGAACAGGCGGAGACAAGAAATCCTCAACGGTGCGCTATGCAATGGTGGTTGACCTGAAAAAGTGCATCGGGTGCAATGCTTGCGTAATCGCCTGCAAGCAGGAAAATAATGTGCCGCTGGGATTTAACCGGACCTGGATAAAGGATGTGGAAAAAGGCCAATATCCGCAGGTCGGCCGGGGTTTTATCTCTATGCTTTGCAACCATTGCGAGACGCCCATCTGCAACCGCAACTGCCCGGTCCAGGCAACCTATCAAAGGCCGGACGGCGTGGTCTTGGTTGATTACGACCGTTGTATCGGCTGTAAATACTGCATGGTTTCCTGCCCGTATAATATGAGATTCCCCAACCCGTATCGCAAGACGGCTGATAAATGCACCTTCTGCGTGCACCGGCTGGACCGCGGATTACAGCCGGCTTGCGTTGACGCCTGCGTCGGCAAGTCCAGGATATTCGGGAATATTCTGGACCCGAAGAGCGAGGTGGCGCGGATTGTCCGAACCCAGCCGGTCCACGTCCTGAAGCCGGAGCAGAATACCAAGCCGCATGTTTTCTATCTTAACCTGGATTATGCGTTATTGGAGGCAAACAAGACCGACTTCAAATATATGAAGTATTACAGGCGCAGTATTGCCAAGGAAATGGGCTTGAGCGAAGCCCAGGTATCAGATAACCACAGCGTCTTAAAGGACAAATGCGGGGCAGACCGGACCTATAACTATAAATTCAAGGACAATATTAAAAAAGTCGGGACATTGTAATGTTAGAGCCAGTTACCCTGAAGTGTAATACTTCAGGGGTTACTGGCTCTTACACCCGGCGGGTCTAACTCTCCGTAATTCCCCCGCTGGGGTCAAACGGAGAGTAAGAAGGGAGATTGATATGGACGAATTAACAAGGGTAATCTACAACGCGCCGCACGAGATTTACCTGGAGAAGAACATTGCGTTCTATTTCTATCTGACCGGCGTTAGTGCGGCATCGTTTATTATCTCCACGTTGGCGTTTGTTTTTGGCGTGGAGCGGTTCAAGGCAGTAGGTCGTATCGGCGCAGTGCTGGCGCCGGTGGTTCTGAGTATTGCGCCCCTATTTCTCGTTATAGACCTGCTTCAGCCGATGCGGTTTATACATCTGTTTTATATGTTCAATTTCGCATCTCCGGTAACCTGGGGCACGATTCTTCTGACGCTTTACCCTATTAACTGCCTGATATACCTGTTCTTTATCTACAAGGATAATAAATCGCTGGTAAAGACATTCGGCACCATTGGAATCCCGTTAGCTATTGCGGTCCACGGTTATACGGGTTTTATCCTGGCATTGGCAAAGGGCATTGCGTTGTGGAATACGCCGCTAATGCCGGTTTACTTCCTGATTTCGGCAATGGTTTCCGGCACGGCATTGTTGATTATCCTGGCGGTTGTCAAGGAAAGTATTTTCGCCAAGAGCGCTTTGGTGAACAAGTTTTTCCCCAAGGTGGAGAAAGAGGTTATTTACGAACTGGGCAAATTGCTGGCTATATTTATTGCCATAGACCTTTTCATCGCTTTCTCGGATGTGGTGCTTCTTTATTACTCCACGCCTGAGAATAATATTGCCGCATCGCTGCTTATGGAAGGCCCTTTTAAGAATAGTTTCCTGATTATGGAGGTGACATTGGGGATGCTTCTGCCGTTTGTTGTTTTATTAATACCCAGTTTAAACAGAAATGCCGGAGTATTAACCATAATGTCCATTTTGGTGTTAATCGGCATCTGGGGAATGCGTTACGTAACGGTTGTGGCAGGACAGTATGTTCCATTAATGTAAATGTAATAGAGGAGAAAATAATATGAGTAATGTCAAGCAGGACGTCAAATCAACCAGGCGTGAATTTATGAATACGGCCTTAAAAGTCGGCTCGGTTGCGGCAGTAGGAACTGCGGTAGCCGGCGCGGCATCAGAGGCATTGGCCGGCGCGCCGGATGCGGATGTGGGCAAATACCATAAACCCGAGGATTATATCCATACGGTTTGCCTGGGATGCAATACCGGTTGCCCCAGCAAGATAATGCTTCGGGATGGCAAGGCGGTCAAGATAGTCGGTAATCCTTATGCGCCCTGGACCAAGTCGCCGCATCTGGATTACAAGACATCGCTCAACGATGCCTTGCCGCAGGAAGGCGCTCTTTGCCCCAAAGGCGAGGCCGGCATAATGACCGTCTATGATAAATACCGCCTTAAGAAAATTCTTAAGCGGGCCGGTCCGCGCGGCTCCAATAAATGGGTGACAATGGATTTCCATAAGGCAGTGGAAGAAATCGTTAACGGCGGTAAACTATTTGCCAATGTACCGGGCGAGGAAAATCGTACTGTGGAAGGGTTAAAAGACCTCTGGGCCCTTAAGGATTCCAAGGTTATGGGCGAGATGGATAAGTTTATCAAGGACGAAATCTGGAAGGCCAAGACACCGGAGGACAAATCCAAGAAAGTATCCGAATTCAAGGAGAAATTTAAGGATTACCTGCATACCCTGATTGACCCGGAACATCCTGATATGGGTCCAAAGAATAACCAATTCATTTGGATACATGGACGACTCAAGGCCGGACGCCAGGATTTCTTTGACCGCTTTGTCAAGGGCGGGATGGGTTCGGGTAACTTCCACGGGCATACCACGGTTTGCCAAGGGTCGCTTTATTTTACCGGCAAGGCAATGTCATACCAGTATGCATTTGACGAAGCCAAGAAAAAGGCGGACTGGGGTGGTGAGAAGAAATTCTACTGGCAGTGCGATTTGCAGAATGCCAAGTTTGTAATCTTCGTAGGCGCCTCGCCGTTTGAGGCCAATTACGGTCCTCCATACCGGGCGCCGAAAATCACCGACGGACTTACCAGTGGACGATTAAAATATGCGGTGATAGACCCCCGTTTCTCCAAGACCGCGGCCCACGCATGGAAATGGCTGCCGGCCAAGCCGGGCAGTGAGGGCGCTTTTGCGCTGGCAATGATTCGCTGGGTGCTGGATAATAGCAAGTATGACAAGAAATACCTGGAAAACGCCAATAAAGCCGCTTCCAAGGAGGATAAAGAGCCGAACTGGACCAATGCCTGTTGGCTGGTTAAAATCAAAGACGGGCATTCGGCTGAATTCCTGCGGGCATCTGATATTGGGTTGCCCAAAGAAGCCAGAACCGTTACCATTAAAAAGAAAGACGGGACAGAAGAAGCGGTGAACTATGAATTTGACCCGTTTATCGTCCTACGGGATAATAAGCCGGTTCCTTTTGACCCTGAAGACGAGAAGAATGCAGTTCACGGCGACTTGTTGGTTAATACGACCGTGACACCAGAGACAAAGCCGGACCAGGCCCATCCGTCAGTCGGGGTTGCCGTAAAATCCGGGTTGCAACTCCTGCTTGAAGAATCACAGAAATATACCATTGAAGAATGGGCTAAGATATGCGATGTAACATCAAAGGATATTGAGGAATTGGCGAAGGAGTTTACTTCTTATGGCAAGCAGGCCTGCGCGGATATCCATCGCGGCGTTTCACAGCATAGCAACGGTTTTTACAATGTGCTGGCCTGGAATTCGCTGAATCTTCTGATTGGTAATTACGACTGGCAGGGCGGTTTTACTGTGGCGTCAACCTATGATATTACCGGCGGCAAAGCCAAAGGACCGTTTAACATTGGTTCGCTTCACCCCAATAAACTCAAGCCCTTTGGCATTAATATATTGAGGCATGCTAAATATGAGGATACGACCCTGTTTGCCGGTTATCCGGCAAAGAGGCCTTGGCACACCCACGCCACGGATGTCTATCAGGAATTACTTCCTTCGGTGGCAGATGCCTATCCGTATCCGGTTAAGGCATTGTTACTCTATATGGGCACGCCGGTCTATGCCCTGCCGGCCGGTCAGGTCAACCTGCAGGCGCTGGCTAATGTCAACAAACTGCCTCTTTTCGTCGCATCGGATATCGTGGTTGGGACAAGTTCAATGTTTGCCGACTACATTATTCCTGATATTTCCTATCTGGAACGTTGGGAATTCCATGGGTCGCATCCATCAGTTACCTGGAAGGTCCAGCCGGTGCGCCAGCCGACTATTCCGCCCCAAACCGATTTGGTTAAGGTCTTTGGTGAGGAGATGCCGATTTGCCTGGAATCGTTTATGTTGGCCGTGGCAGAAAAGATGGGCCTGCCCGGATTCGGTCCGGACGGCCTGGACAAAGGCGTTGGGTTGACCAAACCGGATGATTTCTATGTCAGGATGGTTGCCAATATCGCCTTTGGCGAGAAAGCGGATGGTTCAGGCGCGGTGCCTGATGCCAGTGATGAGGAAGTCGCAGTATTCTTCAAAGCCAGGCAGCACCTGCCTAAGAGCGTCTTTGACCCTGAAAGATGGCAGAAGATAGCCGGCCCGAACTGGAAAAAGGTTGTTTATGTCCTTAACCGGGGCGGCAGGTTCCAGGATTACAAGGATGCATTTGACGGCAAACAGTTGAAGAATAAATACGGCAAACTGATTAATATGTATTCGGAAAAGATTGCCAAGATAAAGAACTCTATGACCGGCAAGTATTTCTACGGCGGGGCAACCTACTTGCCCATCGTTGATTCTGTCGGCAATCCGGTCAAACATAAAGAAGGCGACCTGCACCTGATTACCTATCGGGAAATATTCCATACCAAGAGCAGGACCGCCACCAACCTTTGGTTGTTGGAACTGCATCCTGAGAATCATTTTCTGCTTAACAGCCGGGATGCCCAGCGTTTGGGTATTAATGACGGCGATACGGTTAAGGTGGTGAGCGACTCCAATCCAGAAGGCGTCTGGGACCTGCCCAATTTCCGCAAGATACCGATGTCCGGCAAGGCCAAGGTGATAGAAGGCATCAGGGCGGGCGTGGTTGCATTCTCATTAGGGCATGGCAACTGGGGATATAATGCTTATGATACTGAGATTGACGGGCAGGTTCTCAAAGGCGAGCCGCATCGTGGTAAAGGCGTTCACGCCAATGCCGCAATGATGATTGACCCGCATCTGAAGAATGTCTCGTTGCAGGATTTGGTCGGCGGCAGCGTCTGCTTCTATGATTCGCCGGTGCGTTTGGTTAAGGCATGAGAAACACAAAACAGGGGTGTTACGATGATATCATAGCACCCCTGTTATTTATCTTATGGAACAAGAAATACTTAAGACGATTGTTTTAGGATTAAGTTTCTTTATTGTGGCTGTGCTGTATTCCTCGGTCGGGCACGGCGGGGCGTCCGGGTATCTTCTGATACTTTCGTTCCTGGCCTTTACGCCGGTGCAGATGTCCGCCTGCGCCCTTCTTCTGAATGTGCTTGTTTCCGGCTTGTCTTTTTACAGTTTCTACAAATGCGGTTATTTCTCATTCAGGTTCGCCCTGCCTTTTATTGCCGCCTCAATCCCGGCCGCTTTCCTGGGCGGGCTGATTAAGATACCTGCTCCGATATATTCGTTGTTGCTTGGAGTAACGCTTCTATTCATCGCTATTCGTTTGGTATTTGAATTCAGGTTTTCCGGTCAGCCGGCTGGTTCAAGCATAGCCAGGTCAGGATTCTGGATTGCCGGAGCAATCGGGATTGCCGTCGGATTGCTGTCCGGAATAATCGGAATAGGCGGCGGCATTATATTGAGCCCGGTGATACTCCTGATGGGCTGGGCCGATGTCCGCCAGACCGCGGCAACCTCGGCGTTTTTCATACTGGTCAATTCCCTGGCCGGCCTTTCGGCCCGTTTTATTCACACAGAGGCGGCCATTGCCTTGCCTCAGGTTCTGTTGCCGTATGTTGTCATTGCCTTCGGTGGCGGGTTAGTCGGGTCGTATCTGGGCGCGAGGCGGTTCTCCTCGCCGACCCTGAAACGTATCCTGGCAATTGTCCTGAGCGGCGCCTCGGTAAAACTGATAATCGCCGCATTATAACAATAAACAAAGGATTATTGATATGTTTGGACTTGGCACAATGGAATTAGTGGTCATTCTCGTAATCCTGGTCCTGCTTTTCGGGGCCAATAAAATCCCGGCCCTGGCCAGGAGTTTGGGCTCTTCGGTTAATGAGTTCAAGAAGGGAATGAGAGAGAGCGACCGGGATGAAAACAGGGATTCCAAGCCAGTTAGGCCTCGCCCCGCTGGAACGGGGCTGGGCAATTTATCCAGCACATAAGTTATGTGCTGGGTCGTATTACAGTAATCGCCTAACGCAGTCCAGCACTTAACCCGAAGGGTTTAGTGCTGTCGGGACGCTCCTTTGAAATTCCATACGATAAATATATGGATAATCATAATCACTTGATACAGGATAATCACGGCCGTAGGGTGAATTACCTTAGAATCTCCGTTACGGACCGGTGTAATTTCAGGTGTCTTTATTGCGTTCCGCCGGAAGGTGTCTCGCTCCTGCCCCGGGAAGAAATTCTTTCCTATGAAGAGATAATGCAGGTGGTCAAAGCCGCCGTAGGATTGGGCATAACCAGATTCAGGGTTACCGGCGGAGAGCCGCTGAGCCGGCCGGGGATTATCGGATTCCTGGAAACGCTTGTTAAGACGCCCGGCGTGGAATATGTATCGCTTACCACGAACGGGTCTTTTCTTTTGTGCTATCATCAGCAACTGAACGCCATCGGGTTGGGCGGCATCAATGTCAGTTTAAATTCGTTGAAACGGCAGGGTTTTGCCGAATTGAGCGGGGTTGACGGCTTTAACCGGGTCTGGGACGGGATAAACGCCTTGATTGGTAATGGTTTTAATAACATCAAATTAAATACCGTGATAATGCGCGGTTATAATGACGGGGAGATAATGGATTTTGTCCGGCTGACGGTTGACAGGCCGCTGACTGTGAGATTTATTGAGCATATGCCCTGCGGAGTTTGGCAGAACGATTCTTATGATTCAACCGTTCCATCCGGGGAGATAATGGAAACCATCAGAACATCCGGACATCTTGCGCCATCCCCGAAGAGTATTGGATATGGCCCGGCAAGATACTACCGGTTTGAAGACGCCCAAGGCCTGGTCGGTTTTATCAGCCCGGTTTCTGAACCATTCTGCGCTTCCTGCAACCGCCTTCGGCTTACCGCAGACGGCCGTCTTAAGGCCTGCCTGCTTTCCAACGATATTGTGGATGTTAAGTCCATTTTAATGGCAAATTCGCCATTGGCAATTCACGCCTATTCAGGCGATGCTTGCCCCCGCCCGCTCCGCCGAAGCGGTGACGAGGCGAGAAGGGGACAGCGCAATTCGCAATTGCCTGATGCCTTTATCCGCGCCGCTATGCTTAAGCCGGCCGTTCATCATAACGAGGAACTGGTTGTAATGTCGCGGATAGGAGGATGATTAATTATGCTGGTAATTATCCGAATCCAGGCCCAGGAAAAACCGGAGGCGCTGTGGAACGACGTCCTGCTCAATAAGGATAAATTACAGGCGGCGCTTAATACAAAAGGGAGGATACTTTATCTTTCCAAGCGCCGTAACTATAACGAGGTGAGTTTGTTCGTCCACGTGGCTGACGCCAATGTTTTGGGCGATTTTATTACCGACCATCTGGTAAAACTGGATGGTGTGACCGGCGCCTGGATGATTAATATGCTTAAACCCGTATTTTATCCCTTGCCTGAAAATGCCGGACAGATGAAAAGGTATACGGTTACCTTAAAGACATACCCGCCGCGCCTGGCGGAAATCTATAATACGCTGGCTGAACTGTCGCCCCAACATCATAATGGGGCGAACCTCGCCCATCAGGGCGGGATGCCTTCGGATGAGGTTTCTGTTGGCTACCTGGCTTATACCTGCCACCTTTTCGGTGATTGCATCCAACTTTCCCTGCAGGCGCCGAACGACATCAAGATACATAAATATGTGGATGAAGTAATCGGTAAAATCCCCGGTGTTTTGCGAACCACAATCTGCGAGATAGAAAAGACCCATCCGTTCGTTTCCTATGACGAATGGCAGAATTATATTTCCAGGAATGCCGTGATGGTAAACTGGGACGAGCAATATATGGTTGCCCAGTTCCAGAATTAGGTCCAGAATACTCACTTTCTTATCTGAAAGGAGGTGATGGTCCGGGTATAGGGTCTCGGCCTATACTCAAGGAAAGGATGAGTATCAAAGGGTAAAAAGGATAAATCCCCCCTGTCACGAGGCGGCAGGGATGACGCCTGTTCCATAACCCGAATAATTCATAAACTTTTATGAATTATGTCCGTTATGCGCGCAATCCCTTATGGAATAAGGGGTGAGAGCATTACGGCGGGTTATCCCGATTACCTTAAAATAGACACTCTGCGCGTCAGCGCAGAGGTTTATGAATAATCGTGGATAACGGTTGGCTGGCGTCATTAATCCTGATTAAAATTATTAATTTTAGGAGATTTGTTAATGAGAACATTGTTATGCGTGATTGCAGCCATTGCCTTTTTAGCGTTGCCGGTAGTGGCCGAGGACGTAAAGGTTGATTTTAAGGGCAGCCGCATGGCTGTCGGCTATATGGACAACGGTGGCGGAGGAGACGCCAATCCAGGCACCTTCGGGCTTCCGGACGCAAAATTCAGAATCAACGGCCAATTTGACGAGAACACCACGGCCGTGCTGAGAATGAGTTTCAGCAATGGCGTAGCCGGCAACGTAGATTACGGCTATGTTAAACTGGCTAATGTCGTTAAGAATCTGGCCAAGAGTGATACGGTCAACCCGGATATCTATGTCGGCCGGATAAAGATTAACTACGGCGAGGAGACCTGGACAGACAACCCGATAGAGAGTTCCGTAGTTCAGAATTCACGCGGTATCGTCAACGGTTATGATATGGGCATTGAATTCAGGCAGTCGGAACTGCCCATCAACCTGCCGTTTGCACTGGGCTATGCATTGGCTATAATGAACGGCAGTGATAATTCCACGACATCCGGCTTTGCTGACACCAACAATACCAAGGCATACCTCTTAAAGGTAATGGGCACGATGAAGAATATGCCGCTATACTTCTCGCTGACCCAGTATGACTCGGGTACGCTTCCGGGTGGCACCGGAGATACATCGGCATTAATGGGGCGCACCGATACGACCGGTCCGTGGTACATCAAGGGCTATGAACTGAACCTTCGTTATGATATGCTGGAAGGCGCACAGAAGTTCACGCCGACAAAGGCGCCTCTTTTCAGCGATGCCAAGGCCGTGTTCCGCCTGGCTTACGGCAGCGTGACAGACGGAGACACCACGGTTGCCAACCGGACCACTATCGGCCATGTGATGCTGGATGGCATCTACAATGTTGATAAGAAGTGGTATGTGGCGTTCCGTTACGGCTATGACGACCAGGATGTTGAAGGCGTCACCACCGGCGACATCGGCAAGACCACACGGATGTCATTCGGCGGCGGGCATCGGCTTTCGGATAATGCGGTTGTGAAACTGGATTATACGACCAACACTGAATCAAACACCGCGTCAAACCCAAAGGTTGATAATGATTCAGTCAGTTTGTTGATGACCGTAAAGTGGTAAGATTATAAATAAGGAGTCCTGGTGATACCGAGAGTTGAAAACAGGATTTCTTTATTGATGGTGGTCCCGAAATCATTCGGGATCATTTGCCTCGACCCCGCACCTGTCCAAGGGATGGGTGCGGGGTTATTTTCTTACGGGCTGTTAGTGGCGTTATCAGCCCGTTAGACCCGCCTTTGGCGGGTATTCATTACAGCAACCTTTCCACCACATACGCAATTATCAGACCTGCGCCGAAGGAAAGATGCACCATTATTGTTGAGGCGTTGGCCGGGATGAGTTCAAATGGTTTGTCCTTGTGCGCCATTGTCACCATGATAATTTTCACGGCCAGCGGGAATGTCAACAGGGTAATCAGCCCGAAGACCGGTATTATCCCTAAAATCACCAGGATGGTGGTATAGAGATAGGTGCTCATGAGCAGTCCGTAAAACAGGTATGCGGCCCTTTCCCGGCCCATCATCACCGGCAGGGTCTTTTTGTTGACCGACTTGTCCGCCTCGTAATCAGGGAATTCGTTTATGTACAATACCAATGCAATCAGGAGCGCCACCGGCACAGATACTAAAAACGGAATCGGCGTCAAATGCTGGGTCTGGACATAATAACTGCCCACGACCATCAGCGGGCCAAAGCCCAGTCCTGTGGCCAATTCGCCCAGGCCAAAACCCCGGTAGCCAATCTGGATGGGCCGTCCGGTATAAAAGAATCCCAGGAACACGCCGGCAAGCCCGATATATAGAATCACATTGCCCGGCAGGACATAGTTAAAATACAGGCCGATTAACGAGCCAAGCGCAAAACTGGTCAGCGCCACCGTCAGTATCTGGTATGGCTTGATTACTCCGTCCTGGATGACCCGGCTTCCGCCTGAGAATGGCGTGGGCGTTTTGTTGTTCCAGTCATCGCCTGAAAGGTGGTCAAAATAGTCGTTGGAGAGGTTCACGCCAATATGGATGAATATCCCGCCGATTAAGGTCAGGGCGAAATATCCCCAGTGGAATGCGCCATACTGCGCCCATGCAACCACCGCGCCCAGGACAATCGGGATAATCGTGGCCGTGAAAAACGGCGCCCGGATTGCCTTGAGCCAGATTTTCAGTTTGTTCGGCATAAATAACTCCTTTTCTTACTCTCCGTTTGAACGTGGTGAATTACGGAGATTTTGACCCGCCGAAGTCCCAAAGGGACGAGGGCGGGCATTCATTATTACTTTTTGCTTGATGTTTCTCA
>JBFMDM010000055.1:0-13740 GCA_040753835.1 Planctomycetota bacterium | reverse complement strand
TGATAATCGCCCCGGCCAATTCTTCAGGATTAGCCGGCGGAACCAGGATGCCGGTTTCGCCGTCCGCCACCACCTCGGGTATGCCATTGACATTACTGGCAATGGTTGGTTTCTTCAGGGCCATTGCTTCCAGGAGCGCAATGCCGAATGATTCATAGAGCGAAGGCAGGACGAAAATGTCAATGTCCTTAAGCAGTTCGGACGGCTCATCGCAGAGCCCGGTAAACAGGACCGCGCCGCCCAGATTTTCCTTTTCCACAAACGATTCTAATTCCTTGCGTAATACGCCGTCTCCGATGACCAGGAGTTGAGTATCGGGAAATTCCTTTCTGATTGACTTGAGCGCTTCAAGGAGATAGACCTGCCCTTTTTCAGCGCTCAGCCGTCCGAGCGTGGCCAAGATAGGATATTTTTTATTGTCAGATTTATGAGTAGGAGCGGGTTTTATTTCTACTGCGTTATGGATAATCTCAAATTTATCCGCCGTTGCCAGCCGCAGTTTTACCTGTTCGTTCATATCCGATGCATTCTGGGCAACGACCTTTGTGGACAGGGAGTAGGCCAGTTTGGTCAGGTAATAGAATATCCGTAATCGTATCGGGCTGTGCGAGACCGATGGAATCCTGGCACCGGTTGCAAACAAATGCCCGTGCGGCGAGAATACAATCGCCGTCACGTCTGCAAGCCATGCCGCCAGAACCCCGATAAATCCGGCTTTGGAGGTATGGCAATGCACGATGTCAGGACCGGTCTTTAGGAAGAAATAATACAGCCGGAAGAGGGCGAGCAGGTCATTCAGGGGCGAGACCTCGCGCGCCAGTTCAGGAATAACCTTGATATTGATGCCGGAGATTTGTCCGGCCTTGTCCCAGAGCGAGCCCTCAAGCCCGGTCTCAAGACCGCTCAACAGGAATACTTCATAACGGTCCTTTGGAATGCCCTCGGCGATATCAAGGCATACCTTTTGAGCGCCGCCTTTAATCAGACGGGTGATTACTTGAACGACCTTTACTTTAGCCATTTTTGTTTATTATTCTTAATTGTTTGTCCACTGCCTGCAGGACTTCTTCAACCGTTATCTTATCAAGGCATTCCGGGGTCGGGCATTTTATTTTATGATAGCAAGGCGAGCAGGGCAGGTTTTTTCTCACTGCGATAAAGCCCGTCTCAGAGGGATAATTTCCGTAGATTCCGAAATCTCCGCCTCCGAATATGCCGATGGTTGGTACTTTCATCGCCACGGCCAGATGCATCGGGCCGGTATCGTTACTGATAAAGAGTTTACAGCGCCCGATGATGGCGGACAGTTGCTTTACGCTGATGTTTTCAGGCAACAGGACAGGCGGACATTTTAACATTGGAATGATTTTGTCAATGATATGCCGGTCGCTTTTACCGCCGGTCAGCAGGATACGCGCTCCGCCCTTATCAACTGGAGCGAGAGCGCCCTCGCCACAAGGAACAGGGCGGGGCGCGCCGTATTTATCAGCAACGGCATTGGCAACCTGGGCGAATCTCTCCGCCGGCCAGCACTGGGTCTTATAGGTCCGGGGATTGCCGCCCGGATGGATACCGACCAGGAAGTCAGTGGGCTTTATGTTGTTGCTGGCGATAAAGTCGTCGGCGTATTTGAGGTCTTTATCGTTAAGCCAGACCTCCGGGGTAGGTTGCTGAAGCGTATAATTGATTTTACTGTGCGAAGCGAGTTGTTTTATTACGTCCAGGCACCGGAGCATCAGGTGTTTGTTGGAATCATCCGGCGTCCTGACATTCAGGAAAAAACCCCGGTTGCAGGTATTGAATCCGGCCCGGACCGGCGCTTGGCTGAGAATGGCCAATATCCACGGTTTGACTACGGCCGGCCAACTGACCATGTTATGGAGCGATATGAATATATCAAAATCCTGCTTGAGCATCAGGATTACCAGTCGCAATAATTGATATAAAACTGCGGGTTTGAGGAAATCAAATACGGATTGGGTTGAGAACAGGCCTGTAAAGGCGATAATATCATCAACATAAGGCGCGCCCCGCACCATTTGTTGTGGCGAGGGCGCTCCCGCTTCAGTTGATAAGGGCGGAGCGCCGCTCACCACCTCGGCCGAATTGCGGTTGGTCATCAGGGAAATCCGGCTTTGGGGATATAGTTCTTTGAGCGCTTTCAGGGCGGGCGTGATGATAGTGACATCGCCGATGCCGCCCAAGCGGACAACCAAGATATTTTTTGTAGTAGGCATTATGGAATTTAACGGGATAAGCCCAGCAGAGTTATGAAACTCTTGATATCCTCGTCCATATATTCAAAGGCGATGCCGGTCATAAATTCAGGCGTGTCGCTGGTAATCCGGGAGGTCCCCACATAAATCTTGAGATGGTTCCAGAGCGTTACCGAGCCGTAGGCGCGCACCATTGCCGCGGGCAGGTTTTCGTCTATCTTTTCGTCTTCTACGCTGTTGTATCCGTCCCGGGCCTCCAAACTGAAGGCCACTTTTGTAATGAAACTCTCTGCGACCGGCTCCTCGTAATCAATGGCGCCGCCGAATTTGCCTTCAATCAGCCCGGTTCTGAAAGTAAAAAGGTTGTCATAGAACCGGTAGGCAACCTGGACATTGGCCTTGATAAAGGTCTGGTCCTTGTCTTCGCTCTGCTTGTCAAAACTGACATCGCCGTTCTTGTCAAGCGACATTATGGATGCGCCGAGGAGGAAATACTTGCTCTCCCGCGGTTCAATCCTGAGGGAGACATCGGAGATAGTTGACTTTGACTCAGGGTAGAATTTGCCGTCCACGCCGAGGAAGACCTTGGTTCGGACCGCGGGCTCAAGGAGTTTTACCACCGAATCGCCGGCATCGGAGACCTGCTGGGCGAGTTTCTCGTCGTAGATGAGTTTGCCAAGGAAGCCCTTGTTGGACTCAATCTGTTTCAGGGTTTTCTTCAGGGACTCAACCGAATCCTTGAGGTCGGTATAGAGTTGGTCGTCATTGAGGAACTTGCCCAGGTTGCCCTCGCCTGTCTCCACCTTTTTGCTTATATTCTTTAATGACTCTGATGTATCCTTGAGATTGTTGTAGAGGGTTTCGTCAACCAGAAGTTTGCCCAGGGTGCCTTTGCCTTCAGATGCGTCCTTGACTATTTTAGCGCCCTGGCTCAGGAATTCCCTGACCTCGGTCTTGTTTTCCCTGATTAGTTCGCCCAGTGCATCCAGCCCGGCCGAGGATGTCTCGCCGGTTAGCGGCGCCCTGAGGTCAACGACCTTCTTACCGGGCGTGCCCGGATTGATTTCAATGAAATTGCCGCCCAGGACGCTGGATTCCTCAACCGTAACCTTGTAATCCTCGCGTATTTCCACCGGCTCGGCCAATTTCAGCACCGCCCGGACCTTGTTATTAATCTGGAGTTTCATCTTATAGACCGTGCCGGCATCCATCCCGAGTACCTGGACCGGGTCGCCTTGCTTCAGGCCGCTGACGTTATCAAATATGACCTTGATATATGCGGTATGAGAGAAGAGATTCAGTTTTGAGATGCTGACGGTTACAAAGACCAGAAAGACAATGGCGGCCAGGAATATCGCGCCCAGCATCATTTCTTTTCTAACGCTGTTCTGCATCTACCGCCTCCGGCCCCAGCGGGGCTATTTCCCCGACAGGCCCATATTTTCCTTGATACGTTCGTGGATGCGTTCGGAGATTTCCTTATCACCGAAAGTGCCGACCCTAACTTTTATCATAGTAACCTTATCGGAGATAAGTTCAAAAGTAATTGTAATCGGGGTACCGTCTGCGCGTTTGGCTTCCAGCCGGCCGGCCAGGCCGTCGCGGTTGGACGATTCCTTGGTAAATTGCAGTTGCTCCATAGCGCTGATGGAGGCCTGCCAGGCCTTGTCAAGCCCGACCGGGTATTTCCGTTCCAGTTCGCCGTTTATATAGGAATAAACGCCGATTCCGACCGCGGCTCCGCCTGCAAGCCAGGCCGCCGCGCAACCTGCGGATAAAACACTGTAACCCAATACAATGATGGTGAGTATAACCTTTTTCATAGTATTACCTCCTGGAGTAATTATGAATTATAAATTATAAATTATGAGTTATGAATTGAGAATTCATAATTAATATCTCATAATTCATCATTACCGTATCATCTATGAGTTTTCCAACTCTTATACAAATCAAACCAGGTTAGTTTGGTCTTGTGGAGTTCGTCCACAATATGCTGATTTACCTGGTTATTGACCGAGTCAACCGCGACCTTGACTGCATTGGCAATGGCCTTGGCATTGGAGCGGCCGTGGGAGATGATACAGACGCCGTTAATGCCCATCAGCATTGCCCCGCCGTATTCCGAATAATCGGACTGCTTTTTTATCTTTTCCAGCCCGGGCAGCATCGCCTCAAACTGCGGAATCTGGTCCTTGAGTTTCATCAGCGAGCCCATAAAACTGCGGGTCAGGAATTCGGCCGCGCCCTCAACCACTTTAAGGATGACGTTGCCCACGAATCCCTCGCAGACAATCACCTCGCAATCTCCCTTGAAGAGGTAGTTGCCTTCAATATTGCCGATGAAGTTTATTGGCGCCTTTTTCATCAACGTCCAGGTCTGCTGGACCAACTCGTTGCCCTTGCTGTCCTCTTCGCCGATGTTAAGCAGGCCCACGCGGGGGTTTTCCACCTTCCTGATATATTTGGCGTAGACCGCGGCCATAATGCCGTATTGCAGAAGGTGGATCGGGTGGCAGAATATATTGGCGCCGACATCTATCAGGTAGGCGGCGCCTTTTTCCGTAGGCAGTGGAATGGAGATACCGGCGCGTTTGATGCCGGGTAGGAACCCGCAGAAGATGGTGGCGCCGGCCACGGCCGCTCCGGTATTGCCGGCTGAAACCACCGCGTCGGCCTTTCCGTTTTTGGCGTAAGCAAAGCACTTCACCAGTGATGAATCCGGTTTCTGCCTGATGGCATCAACCGGCGATTCGTCCATCCCGACAACCTGCGTGGTATGGACAATCTCTATGTTCTTTGGGATATTTGAGCCAACGCATTTTTCTATGGCCGTCTTGTCGCCTATCAGGAGTATGGTTGCATCAGGGAACGAGCCCGCGACCAGGAGCGCCCCCTTGACGATTTCCTCGGGGGCATTGTCTCCGCCCATAGCATCAACGGCAATTCTCATAGTAGATATCTTTTATACTGGGCTGTTGATTTATCAGCAATTATACAGCCCAGTATAGTCGGCAGTATAATCACATGACAAATCAACCGCCGACTATAGTTTCACAGCGGCGCTGCCTTTATAGTAGCCGCAGTTGGAGCAGATGCGGTGCGGCAGTTTCTCAACGTGGCAGCGCGGGCAGAGCGAGACAGCGGGAGAACTCAAACCCTGATGCGCCCGGCGCGTCCATTTCCGGCTCTTGGAATGTTTCCTTTTCGGATTAGGCATACAATAGTCCTCTCTAAATACAAACTTCTTACTTTTTAATAAAAGATTTATTATTGCTTTGTCAAATAATATGTGTAAATTTACCCCGCACGGTAGTCCTTCGCTTCGCTCAGGATAACTGGCTGTAATAACCAAAGGTTTAACAGCCAGTAAAAAACTTGCCAATTAAGAGGCAATATGTTTAATTATTATTATGCAACCAGATATCAAGAGACGCAGGACCAGGGCGGTTTATATCGGCCGGGTTAAGGTTGGCGGCAACGCGCCTGTCTCGGTCCAGTCAATGACCAAAACCGATACGGCCGATATACCGGCTACGGTCAGGCAGATAAAGGAACTGGAGGAACTCGGGTGCGAGGTGATTCGCCTGGCTATTCCCAATCATCCGGCCGCCCAGGCCATTTCGCAGATAAAGAAAAGAATCCGCATTCCTATAGAGGCGGATATCCATTTCAATCCCAAACTGGCTCTTGAATCCATAAAGCAGGGAGTGGATTCGGTGCGCCTCAATCCGGGCAACATTACGGACGCCGGGGCAATAGCGGATATTGCAAGAAAGGCGTGCCGGGCAGGGATTCCAATCAGGGTAGGCCTCAACTCCGGTTCGGTGAAAGGATGGTTTAAATCGGCGCTGCGAGCCGAAATAGCGCGGGGAAAAAGCGTTCCAAACAGCGATTGGCAGGCCATTTCAGAATCCGCATTGGAGTATGCAAAATATTTGCAGTCATTACATTTTAATGATATAATGATTTCGTTAAAATGTTCGGATGTGGTCACGACAGTCAGGGCCTATCGTGATGTGGCCGGGAAATGCGATTATCCGCTGCATCTGGGCGTAACGGCCAGCGGTACTATAGATGATGCCGCGGTCAAATCGGCCATCGGAATCGGCGGGCTGCTCCTGGACGGCATCGGCGATACGCTCCGGGTTTCCGTGACCGGCCTGCCGCACGACGAGGTGAAAATCGGTTATAAGATTCTGCAGTCGCTGGGACTGCGCAGGACCGGACTGGAGATTATTTCCTGCCCGACCTGCGGCCGGTGCGAGATGGATATCGTTCGGATAACGGAAAGAGTCAGACAACTGGTGCAGAATACGCCGTCCCTGAAAATCAAAGAGGGACGGGTGGCCATTATGGGCTGTGTGGTAAACGGGCCCGGCGAGGCCGAGGAATGCGATGTTGGCATTGCGGGCGGCAAGGGATTTGGGTTTCTGTTCAAAAAGGGAAAACGAATCAGGAAAATACCGGAATCAAAGATAGCCAGCGAACTGATTAAGGAAATAAAAACCCTGTAAATGACCGATGCGGTTAAACCGCAAGAATATTTTTATATGGGAATGCCAGAGAACAATCAAGCGGCGGCCGGGACCGGTTCAGTGGAAATAATCGCCGGCGACTTTGAACTGGACCGCTCCAAATTGTTGGGCAAGGGCGCCTGGGGCGATGTCTATATCGGCCGGCAGGTCTCGCTCAACCGGCCTGTGGCCATCAAGTTCCTCAAGAAGGAACTTACCGCGGATGCGGACTTCGTCCGCCGGTTCCGCCGCGAGGCCGAATGCCTGGCCAAATTAGCCGAAGAGCACATCATCCAGGTTTACAGCGCCGGAGAATACCAGGGTGAACATTATTTCATAATGGAATACGTCCAGGGCGCGCCTCTTTCCAAACTGATTGAAAAGAAGCATATCTTTAACGTGGAGGACATCACCCACGTGGCCGTATCGGTTGCCAAGGCCCTTAAGGCCGCCTGGAACTCCCCGGCCCAGATTGTCCACCGCGATATCAAACCGGCCAACATCATGGTTTCATACAGTTCATCCATTATTTCGCCGTCTTCGGAAAAGGCCGAGCAATCAGCCAGCATGATGCTGGCCGGTATCAATATCAAAGAAACTCAGGTCAAGGTCATGGACTTCGGCTTAGCCAAGTTGGCCACGGGCGGCGACCACGAGGCCACGATGGTCGGCACGGTTATCGGCACGCCCAAATATATTTCTCCCGAACAGGGTATGGGCAATGTGGCCGACATCAGGTCGGATATTTATTCGCTGGGCATAGTGCTTTACGAGATGGCGACAGGCAAGATTCCGTTTGAAGGCGAGAGCGCTATGAGTATGATTCGCCATCATATCTACGACACGGCGATGATGATTTCCCAGAGCCAGGCGGATTTCCCGGCAGCGCTTGAAGCCATCATAATGAAATGCATCCAGAAGGAGCCGACCAAGCGCTATGCCACGCCGGGAAAACTCATAGAAGACCTGGACGCCTTTGAGAAGAATAAGCCGTTGGTTCACGCCACGGTAGATCCCGCCAGAGGCGGGACCGCCGGGATAAGCGCCGAGGCCACGATGCTCGCTCCGAGTTCCATTATCTTCAGGAAACGCAAGAAGAAAATCCTGGCTACGGCCGGCGTCTTATCCACTGTAGTCGTGCTGGCTGTCCTGGGAATCTGGCAGCCCTGGAAAAAACACGAGCCGCCTCCGCGGCTGGCACGTAATGCCTCGGATAACCAAATGCCGGTAAGCGGAACCGGCGATGCAATGACGCACATCACGCCTCCGGAAAATACCACAGCGAACGACCCGGCCGTGCCTGAAGACCCGGTTCTTAAAGAGGTCAAGGAACTCTATGCCAGGGCATACGAACTCTACCAGAAATCCGAGTGGGACGATAGCAAGAAGGTTCTTGAAGAGATTCTAACCAAGAAAGAGGACTATGCGCCGGCCGTTACGCTCCTGAAAGAGGTCCAGAAGAGGATAGACGAGCGCAATGAGAAAATCCGGCTGATTGAGGCAATGATAACCGATACCCTTAAGACCATTGATGAGACCAAGACCAAGGAACAGCAGAGGTTCAATCTGATAATCCAGAATATGGAGTTAAACGACTTTACGGCCGCGCGTAAGGAGACCGAGCGCCTTATAGAATTGGAGGACGAGGCCATCCCGCCGGCCGCAACCTATCTCCAGATGCGCCTCTGGTATCTCTCGCGCGAAGGCGATTACCTGGGCGAGATGAAACGTCTCTATACACGATTCAAGGCGCTTTATTCCACGAGCGAGATTCTGGTTCTGGCTGAGAAACTCCTTGAAGACGCCCGTATCCTCCAGGAGGAAATGGCCGTGGACAAGGTGATTACAGACAGCGCCAGGGAATCCAATCTCGCAAAGCGGGCCGCGATGCTGGACGACTTTATCAAGGTGAACGAGGCCAACCAGTTCATCCAGCGGGTAAAGGACAAATGGGCCGAGACCCTAAGGGATATTGAGTCGCTTCGCCAGAAGAATTACAGCGATACCATCGCCAAAGCCAGCCAGCAGCGCAAAGACCAATTGTTCAAAGAGGCATATGCTACGTTGGAATCCGCCAAGGCGTACACCGGCGACCATATCGAAATCAACCAGTTAAAGGAGTTGACCGAGAAGGAGTTCCTTGATTTCCACGGCATAGCGCCGGTGTCCGAACAACGGGATGCGGTTCTGTCGGCATACACGGCGATTACCAATACCGCAGATGGTTCGGTAATGGTCTTGGTTCCGGCTGGTGAATTTACTAGGGGCGATGACAACGGGGCGCCAGAGGAGAAGCCGGCTGCAAAGGTCAATATCAATGCCTATTATGCGGATAAGTTTGAGATTACCAACGAACAATTCCGCAGGTTCGTTGAAGAAACCAAACATCTTACGGACGCCGAGTTGGAAGGATTCGGCTGGGTCTATAACGACGGTATCCTGGAACAGGTCAAGGATGCCTTCTGGAAAAACCCCAAAGGTAGCGGCGAAGGCATAGAGGCGATACCCAATCATCCTGTCGTGCAGGTTTCGTGGAAAGATGCCTGGGCGTATGCCAAATGGGCCAAGAAGCGCCTCCTGACCGAGGCCGAATGGGAGAAACTGGCCCGCTCGGATAAGCAATTAATCTTCCCTTGGGGTAGCGCCTATCAGCCGAACAAAGCCAATACCGGCGAGGACGGGCCGGGCAAGACCGCGGCCGTAGGCAGTTATTCGTCCGATGTCGGGCCTTATGAATGTTTTGACCTGGCCGGCAATGTGTCCGAATGGTGCGCGGATTACTATGACCCGACGTATTACCAGATACGTTCAGCAGACAATCCCAAAGGGCCGCAAAACGGAATCGGCCATACCTTCAGGGGCGGCAGTTGGATAAGTCCGGTGACCAGCGCACGCCTGACCGCCCGCAAGAACGGCATCTCACCCGCCTCACGTTCCGACCTGTCTGACCGGCAGGCAGGTTCAACCAAAGACCAGGGCCAGTTCTGGAGCAACTATATCGGCTTCCGCTGCGCACGGGATGTGGTTACGCTGAAATAACACCGGTATGAAAGAGAAATTAGAAGGACGGCAGTCCATCCTGGCCGCCTTAAAGGCGCACCGCCGGAAGATTGAACTGATTATGGTCAGTTGGGGCGCGCACCGTGACAAGACCGCGGATGTTCTGGCGCTGGCCGCACAGCAGAATATCCCGGTCAAGCAGGTATCGCCTGAAGAACTGGACGCCGCGGCCAAAGGCCGGACCCACGGCGGATTGATTGCCGTCTGCTCGCCTATGCCTTTGACCTCGGCCGAAGAGTTGATGGACAACATCAAGAGGGCATCAGTTAATCCACTGATGCTCCTGCTGGAAGGCGTGGAGGATGAACAGAACCTGGGATTCATCATCCGGACCGCGTATGCTTTTGGTTTAAATGCCATACTTCTCAAGAAACACATCTGGAATTTTGACGCCCTGACGCTCTCAAGGACGTCATACGGAGCGTACGAACGTCTGCCTCTGGTGAAGATAGAGAAGGAGTCAGAGACCCTGGGCCGTCTAAGCCGTGCCGGGATGAGGATGTATGGGGCGATAGCCGGGGCAAAAAGGACGCTTTATGATATGGATTTTACCGTGCCGTGCGTCATTGCTCTGGGCGGCGAGAAAAGAGGGCTGTCTGCCGCGGTGCGGGAGCAATGCAACGGATTCTTCCGCATCCCAATGCCATCCTGCGCTAAAGTTTCGGATGGCAAGCCATCCTGCTACAGTGATGAGTGGCCATCGTTATCATTAAGCCACTCGGCCGCCATCATAATGGCCGAGGCAATGCGACAACGCCTGTCTGCGCCCGAAGGACAGGCAGGGATGCAATGATTGGCTTGGGGTCTTTTAAATGATTTGCGCTTCTATAAAAGTTTATCCAACTCTTTTCCGACCGGGGTATCATCTTTACCAGGGGGAAGGATAATCTTTACCGGGGATAAGGGTAATCTGTATACCCAGGGGGATATACCCTATATACCCCCTTGGGGGTAGGGTAGGGATATACCCCCCTTGTCCACGGGATGGTATGGTGATGACGCTGGGATATATACCTATAGCCGATAGGATATACTCTGCAAGCCGATGGGAGATACCACTGTAACCGACAGGAGATACCCCTGATGCGGCCGGGATATACCACACGGTGCACTGGGATATACCGGATTATGTGCTGGGAGATACCGGAAGTGCTGGCTGGAGATGCCCCAAGTGCTGACGGGGGATAGTGTGCGATATGCAGGGATATACCGGCGATGATGCAGGGAGATACCCTGCCTGCTGGCGGGGGATATGGTGAGTTGGGGGGCACCCCAAACCTATCTGATATTTGTATTAAATATTTTGTTAAATCTTCTTGACCCCGCACCTACTTTATGTTATACACTTTCTTACAACATAGAAAAGATACATAAAGTAGGTGCTGGGCTTGACTTTCTGTATCTATAAAAGTATAATATTAAATATGGATAAAAATCGGGCTCTACTATTTAATGTTGTTTCTGGCAATATGGTCCGGCGGATGTTCGGCCACGAAACTGACCGATGTCCTAACCACAGACCAGGAGACGCTCCAGCGCATCAGGGCGATGAATCTCCTTGAGCATAACGCGGCGCTGGCCCCGATTGAATCGCAGATAGCCAAGCAGAAGATTGCCGATGAAGAGACCGAGCGGCTGATGGAGGTGGATACCAAGGCGCTGGCCATCAGGATGGTTGAGGTCTTCCGCGCCAATAATGTCTTTAAGAAGATAGAGAGAATCTCGCCCAAGGACAATTCCCAGAAGGCGCTGATAAAAGAGTCCCGTAGCAAGAAGGCAACGCTCCTGATGAGGGTAACGTTAAAAAAGGCGCGGGTCTATTCGCTGGGCGGCAATGATGCGGCCCTGGGCAACACCGCAATGTGGCTTATGCTCGGGATTCCCTCGCTCTGGGGTGCGGATATCAGTTACGGGGTGGAGATTGTCGCCGAGGTGTCGTTCCTTGATGTGGCCTCTTCGCCGGACTTCGCCACATTGTTGCATTCATACGAATACACCTTCAAGGGGGAAGGCGGAATGAACTACCTTGAACGTTCAGGCAGTTTGGCGGTTATTGTTATGCCGCCGCAATACTGCCCGGACGACCTGGACAAGGTCAAGGAAACCGTTCTGCCCCTGGCCCAGGAACAATTCACCCTGAAATTAGCCGAGCAGACCAAGAAAGAACTCGGCCGGGAGCGCGTGAGCGAACCCCGATAAAGGGGTCGCGTTAGCGCTCTAAGCGTCAACGTGACTCCGAGCACCCCGAAGTATTTCGGGGGCGCAGGATAATCCAAATAATGAGGTCGCAGGATAACCCAATTACAAGAGGCCCATCAAAGAATTATTATGAAGCCAGACATATTGTCCATTGAGGACACGACAATGGGTCGGGACTCCGGCACACGACGAAGCAAGAGCAGGAAAAATGTCTGGTATATTGTCTACCAGAGTAAGGTGATGCAGCAGGTGATGGATATGGCCGACAAGGTCGCCCAGTCCGACTCGCCGGTAATGATTCTGGGCGAGACCGGAACCGGCAAGGAACTGATTGCCCGGTATATACACCTGAACAGCCGGCGCAAGAGGAACCCGTTCCTGGACGTCAACTGCGCCAGCATCTCGCAATCGCTTCTGGAGGCCGAACTTTTCGGGCACGAGAAGGGCAGTTTCACCGGCGCCAACGAACAGCGCCGCGGATTATTTGAACTGGCCCACCGGGGCACATTATTTATGGATGAAATCGGCGAGATGTCACCGACCACGCAATCAAACCTGCTCCGGGTCCTGGAGACCGGGTCGTTCCGCAGAATCGGCGGGGAAACCCCATTGCGGACCGATGTCCGCCTGATTACCGCCACCAACAAGGATTTGGAAAGCAGTATTGCGGACAAGACCCTCAGGAATGATTTGTATTATCGTTTGAATACGGTGGTAATCACCCTGCCGCCCTTGAGGAAACGTAGGGAGGATATCTGGTTCCTGGCCGAGCATTTCCTGTCAATGGGCAACAAACAGCAGGGGATAAGAAAGCGCTTTGCGCCGGATGTGCGCCCAATCTTTGAGAAATACCACTGGTCCGGCAACGTGCGCGAACTGAAGAACACAGTGGAGCGGATGGTCCTGTTGAGCGAAGGGGATGAGATAAAACTCTCGGATATGTTCCCGGATAAACTCTTTATGCAGGCCAAGACGGGCGAGTCGTCCCTGCTTCCGCTGGAAGAGGTGGAAAAACGGTATATGCTCAAGGTTCTCTCTTATACCCGGGGCAACCGCCGGGAAGCGGCCGGCATTCTGAGAATCAGCGAGCCGACCCTGTACCGCAAAATCAAGGAATATAATATACGGGGATAAAATGCAACCACAGACCTGCCTGCCGGCAGGCAGGCCTGTGGTTATTTCCTTGTAGCGGTCTACCCCGTTAGAAGCGAACACGGGCGTGAGAATAATACCCCAATTAGGGATGGTTCGCCATATTATTGGACGCTTCTAACGGGGTCTATCAAAATTTAATACCAATCTATCAAAGTGATAGATATTTATTGGGTTATACTTGACTGCATTTGGGAGTATTATAAAATTAACGGCTTAAAACCCTTATAATACTTGAGATGTAGGGGATACAACAGAAATTATCATTTATTATTGAACTTTGGCACAGTATTTGCTATATATAAATAACATTGATGAACTCAAAAGTAAGGAGATTGTCTTATGAGTAAGAAAATGATTTTTGGGATTAATTTGGGACGCTGGCCTTTATATTTTGCGATTCCGGTAGTGTGCCTGCTGGTAGCCGGCTGTGCGGCCGGATTGCTTCTGGTCGGCACGTCCCTGAGCGGCTCGTCCGGCGACAGCGGCACAACCGGCTCGTCAGCCCAGCGGAGCGTCTCGGGCCTGGTCTTTTCGCAGGGGTCTGAGAATGTCATTGCGCCCTTGGGCGGCGCCACAGTCATTGCCAAATGGAG
>JBFMDM010000054.1:0-13747 GCA_040753835.1 Planctomycetota bacterium | reverse complement strand
GGAGGTCATTTTCACCCCTACCAGTAGTCATATTCACCCGCGGTGGGGGTGATATTCACCCAGGGTGGGGGTGATATTCACCCGGGGTGGGGGGTAATATGGGGGAGGGGGGTATACACCCCCCCCTGTTTGATAAAATAGATAAAAATCCTAAAAAAAGTGAACCGGGAAGCCCTTTTATTCGTTTATATATATGGGGAAGGGGATGCCCTGGAACCCTTGAAAAATAAGGGAATTTTGAGGTTCCTTGCAGTTTTTTGAGGGTCTTAAGCATTCTATATTATAGAGAGAAGGTGATTTATATGCCCAACAGGTTTCATAGACATAATGACGATGAGCAGGGTTATGATGAGTGGTTTTCCAACTGGTGTTTTGACCAGAACGGACAAAAACCTGCTGATTTGCCGCAACATCTGCATCCCAAACGGGACAGGTTACTGATGCTGGTAGGATGTCTTTTGCCTATCCTGCGCCGGACCTTCACGGACGACGAGATTGATTTTATGATTGCCTTCCGCGCGTCTATGGGTAAACGCCATAATACTGCTATAGCCCTTGATATAAAGGATAAAACAGCCAGTAATTGTTCCTGCCGCCTGATGCACAAGATACAACGGATTGCCAAACTCATTATCCGCTTCCTGAAACTGGCTAAATATTAATTCCTGACCGCGCATATAGGTGATTGCCCTTTCCAATAGAGAGCAGTTGCCTTATGCATCTTTCCATAATTCGTTCCCTTTTCTTCATTCCTTATCAAGCAGAACCTCGTATACACAAGGGAAGTTCGGCGCATACCTAATAATTTTTAATCCCATACCGGTCATTGAGTTGTATTAAATCGCACCTTCGTAAAAGTTCCCTCAAGGCGGGAAGTCCCGCATATTACAGAGGAAAAGAGACCTCTACTGGAGGGACTTATGAAAAAGACAATGATGCTGGTTATGGCGGCTATCCTGATAATGGGATGCGAGATACCGGAACCACAGATTGCACAGATTGAGATAGTAAAGGCGCCGAACAAGGAGCCGCACAATCCCTATCAGGAAGAGTATGAACAGATGCTGTATCCTGTTGTTAGAATCATCTCAAGTAGCGGCACTGGGAGCGGAGTGATTATTAACGTGGAGCGTGGAGCGAAGAGCGTAGAGCGAATAGAAATACTAACTGCCGCGCACGTGGTCGGGGACGAGAATATTGTTAATATAGAATTCTATGACTCTACGGTTATTACCGCTACGATAGTAATAACGGACACAGCCAAAGATTTGGCGTTTTTACACTCTACGCTTCACGCTATATCCGCCCCAAAGGGGCGAGACCTCGCCTCTGGCGGGCGCTCTACGTTTTACACAGCACATCTGGCCCCGGAGAGTTATACACCATACCTGTTTACTCCGGTCTGGGCCGTGGGTTGCTCTTTAGGGTTAAAGTCCAGACCATCACAGGGTATCATCTCTGTTATAGAAGCAGACCATTGGGAAATGACCGCGCCAATCCTGCCTGGTAATTCCGGCGGACCTGTTTATGATGCAAGAACCTACGAGGTTATAGGAATAGCCGTTTGGGTGAAAGTGTATCAAGGCCAGTTAGTAACTACGATGGCGGGAGTAGTGCCTGTTAACCAAGTTTATGAGTTTTTAGAAAAATGTAGTCCCGCTAAAGCGGGATCTAAGGGACTGTAACTCACTGCCTCACGGTGCGCCCCGATGTCACATCGGGGCTTCCGACCATTGCTGAACAAGGGGCGTTCTAACAGTCCCTAAGAAAAGGAGCATTTTATGAAACAGAATGATTTCGGGATATGCCAGGGTTGTTGTCGGCCCATAGCCGCGTTCAAATACGCCCAGTATAACTACCTATGCCATGAATGCTATTACGCCGCCTGCCGCCAGCGCAGACCAAGTTACCTGCCTAATCCGCGGATGGCCTCTTCAACCGGCGGATGGGAGAGAATTCTGACTACGGACGAACGGGAGGCAGCGGAAAGGTGGAAGGACGCAATTATTGAGAAGATTGACAGGGAGAATAAGAAGCACAAACAGTCACATCGGTAATTCCGCTAATCGGCTGCCTGCCGGCGGTAGACGCAGTGGAATAACCATAAATATCGTAACTTTGTCCCGATGTCGCTAACGTTCATCGGGATAACTGGCTGATAACGCCCGTGCGGGCTAACAGCCAGTAAACATGCCAATGAAAGGGGGTGATTACAATGGCAGACCAAGTAGTTCTTGACCTCAAGATAACCGTTCCGGTTAGTTTGGGTCCTGCGGGCGATATGCCTGACCGTTGGGTTGAGGGGATGCTCAACAACGCCCAGCGGCTCTATGACCGCCTGTTGGAAGTCCTCTCCGACGAGGGTAATTTCCAGGACCGCCTGGCCGAGGTATCCAGCCAGAAATGGCGTAAGATGATTGACCCGTCGTTCGTGTCCGAAGCGGGTAAGAGCGGGGAAAATATCATCCGGTTCCACTATAAGAAACTGGCCGAGGCCTACCCCAAGTTTATGGAGCAACTCCAACGTGCCTTCGCAACAGTGGACGGCGTATTCGGTAAGTTCTTTAAGGACCAGGTAACCAACGCCAAGGATAAATGGGCGATTGCCGTAAGCAATGGCTCATTGCGGTTTACCGGCGATAAGATTCGCGGTATGGTGGTGCCTCAGGTGGTTTATTGGATGACCGGCGACCCCAAGGCCAACCGGTTCACCAAACACTCGGAGGTTATCTCAGGAGGTCCCTACGACTTCACCAAAACGGGCTTGAGGAAGCAGTTCAGGACCGCAGTAACCAACCTGCTCGTGTCCACGGGGATGTATATCCTCAAGGCGGATATGGAGGCGGGCGAAATTGCGAACCAGAACACTCGTCTGGTTGACCTGGCTAATTCCTTCAGGAAAACAACGGTGAAGCCCTTCGTAGTGGGTGGCGGAGCAACCGACTCGCTCCTGGAGTATGAGTATTCCGACCCGGAAATCAAACTCCATGCACGGATAGTGCTGGTGTAGTGCAGCCAGCAGGGCAACAGGGCGACTGCAGCGCCCTGATTGCCCATTCAGTTGACAAGTAAATAAGATGATAATTACTTATCAACTTATAACCTTATCATCGTATAAACTAAACAGTGAGGAAACAGTATATGGCGTATAGAAGATACTATTTTACCGGTGGACAGGTTACAACGCCTTCCATAGTTGAGGGCGCGGTAACCGAGGAGAAGATTGCGGATAATGCCGTCACATCCGCTAAGATTAAGGACGAGACCATTACGGGCGCTGACATCGGCGCTGGTCAGGTCCAGACCCAGGACATCGCAGACGGCGCAGTTACCCAAGCCAAGTTAGGTCCTGATGTGAGTATCGTGCCGTTAGCGGATAACTCGGTTTCAACTGCCAAGATTCAGGATAACGCAGTGGTGGAACAGAAGATTGCCAATGGCGCAGTAACATCTGATAAACTGCCAAGCGGAGCCGTAACCTCTCTGAAGATTGCAGACGGCGCGGTGGTCGGCTCTAAACTGGCAACCAACTCAGTAACCGCACCCAAGATTGCGCCCAATGCCGTGGGCTATTCGGAACTCGCACCGCAGTCCTTAGAGCCGCGCTCCATCAAGACCCTCTCAGGCGCGCCGGCAACCGAGGGACAGGTGCCCGTGGCCGACCTGTCCCAGGGTAATCAGTGGTGGTTCAGATGGGCCTCGGTTGCAACCAGACCTCTCACGCCAGCCATTGCTTCAGAGGAAATCGCGGCTGGCGCGGTCACGCAGGAGAAACTTGGCGCTAACGCAGTAGGCAGTAGTCAGTTGGCAGTGGACAGTGTGAGTACGGAGAAAATACAGAACGGGGCCGTAACGCAGGAAAAGTTAGCGTCAGGAGTGGGCGGCGACCGGTTCGTCTTCGGCACCTTACTCACCGGCTTCACCTCGGCAGATGTCCTGTATCTGACCAATATCAGCGCGGATATCCCTTACACGCCGTTTGACCTCTCGCCTTGGGTTCCGGCGCAGGCAAAGGCGGTTATCCTGCAACTGGGGATGTTCAATCAGGCGTTTATCTCAGGCCGGGCCTTCTTTAGAGTTCGGACTAATACTGACCAGCGGGATGCGCTGGGCCTCGGTAATATGGTCGGAGCGAATTCACAGGTGGCCAATCAGGGGATAGTGCCATTGGTCGTGGGCACCGGGCCGAGAACGATTGAATACACTCTTGAGTCAGTCGGGGGACCGTGGGTAGGCACATTGACGCTGTGGGTGACGGTGGTAGGGTACATTACCTAACGGAAGAATTGAAGAACGAAAGAACGGATAAATACGAATGGTGCCCCGAAGATTTTCGGGGTACTATTCGTGCTTTCTTTATTGAAACCTGACAAACACGGGATTTGAGATGAGCCGGCCGTTTCTTTCGTCTATGACCTCAAGGCGGTAATAGATTCTTTCGCCTTGCTTGGGTTTATAGTCGTCCTTGAAATTGAGGGTTATAGGCAGCGCCTGGTTGACTTCCTTAATCACCCGTCCCTGCCTGATGACCTTTAACGTTGCCTTTGGTTTGGGCGTCTTCTCGGATAGTCCCATACCATTTTTGAATGAGATTTTTATCCTGATGGTTGGCCCGCCTGTTGGCGAGGTGAAAGTGGATGAGGTTACCAGTTCATCGCCTGAATAAGCGATATTGGGCTGGGCGGTATTATATACACAGAAGTCGTCCAGCATCAAAGGCGGCGAATCCTTTCCTTTTAGGACCGTGTAGGTCTTGCCGGTTTTTAATGCATCTATGGCCGCCTTGTAGTTCTTTTCCTTGAGCATAAAGACGGTCAGCAGGCGCGAAATATCCTTGTCGCCGTAGTCGTCCGTTTCTCCGATGGCCCAGCATGGTCTGGCGCGCCGGCCGTCCGCATATTCTCTCAACACCTCGTCCCAGGTTCCGTTGGGCAGGCCTATTTTCTGATAGCCCTCCCAGAATACGCCGAAGCCGGTGTAGTTGGTCGTGGCCTTGACGCATTCAGGATAGGCCAGGGTGTTGACGATTATCTTGTTGATGGATTTGGATTCCTTGGCCTCAGGATGGGCCCAAAAGGTCAGGCCGCCCTTGGAACTGACATAGTTTATCAGGTCCTGATAAGGCGCATAGCCCTGGGGCCCGTCATACTGGTTGAACCGGGATTTGTCGTTGCCGATTAAGGGCAGGTCTTTGTAGGCGTTGACGTCGTTCATCCCGACTACCAGGATGTGCTTGCCCCGGTCGTTGAGCGCCAGGGTATCCTTGAAATAACTGCCGCTCCAGTAATAAAAGGGCGTTGATTCCACGCCGTCAATGAGAATGATGTCGTTGGCCGACGAATTTGCCTGCTGAATCAATTTGAAGTAATTCTCCACGCCGTATCTGAAGACGGACGGCTCGTCCACGGTCTTGCTGATTAGGCCGCGCAAAGGCCAGAGCCCGTATTGGTATTTCTGGGTGTCGTGGTCGGTTACGACCAGGATGCCGATATCGTTCTGCCGGGCGAGATTGATATAATCGGTGAAATTCCGTTTTCCGCCGCTGACCGGCGTCTGGAGATGGATTGAGCCGGCCACGTGATGGAATGTCGTTTCTGGCGCCGTGAACGTAGGCGGCGCCGGTTTTGGCTGGGGTTTGCCTTTCCCAGCGGTCTTGGAAAAAGCGATAAAGGGCGTTAAACACAGATAAACGCAGATGAGCAATGACGAAATGGTTAGGTATTTATACTTGAGTGATTCATTAGTCATTCGTCATTAGACATCGGGGCTTTGCTTTTATCCGGCCACACTGGGCTGTTGATTTATAGGTCGGCAGTTCGGCTTTAGCCGAATACTGCCGCCTATAGCCCGCTGTATACTTCGGCAGTTGTCGGAACGACTTACTGCCGAGTATCCTTGGCTGTAACTCACTGCGTTCTAACAGCCAATGGATAACTGCCTGTTAAATCAACAGTCGTGCTATCAATGAATATACAGCCCAGTATAGTCGGCAGTATAATTACCTGATAAATCAACTGCCGACTACAATCTGTGTCACCTTAACGGGCGTATATTTATTGCGGTGTCCGTAGGTGCGCTTGTATCCCTCGCGCCTGCGGTGCTTGCCGGTCGTTACCTTTTTATCCTTGACCATCTCGCCGGCCTGGCCGACTACCTTGGCGCCATTGACCAGTGGCGTGCCGACCTTGATATTGTCGCCGTCCACGTAAAGCACCACCTCGGAGAATGTTATTTCCTTGCCCGGCTCGGTCTTCTGCAGGTCAAGCAGCACGGTCTTGCCTTCTTCCATCTGGAATTGCTTGGAACCCATTCTGATTACAGCGTATTTCATAATAAACTCCTATTTGCTCCTTCTGAAATTAGAGGAACTACATAGCATATCGTCAGATACTTTTCAAGGTTTTGGCGAGATTATCTGTAATATAATTTATCTGCCGCCCTGTAAAGGAAGGATAGATGGGCAGGGATATAGCGGTGCGATGGGCCTGTTCGGCATTGGGGAATTGATTGGGGTTCAGCCCTAAATACCGGTGGAGCGGTTTATAGACCGGCTTTTTGGCTTCAATGCCGGCTCGGTTCAGGGACGGAATAATCCTGTCCGCCTTAGGGTGGCGGATGACATAGCGGAAGAAGGTATCCTTCGTCCCGTTGGCCATCCGTCGCTCCGAATCTCTGGAATGGCGAAGGACGGGACTTCGGAATACTGTTGGCAGAATCAAAGATGGTATTTCAAGTGACCCCAATGCTTTGGTATATCGTGCTGCGATTTCACGGCGTCTTTGGATAAACCGGTCCAGTTGTCTCAGTTGGGCCAGTCCGAGCGCCGCTGACAGGTCCGACATCTGGTAGTTGTATCTTGTGATATAGTCGTCGCGGTTGTCATAGTCAATCAGGTCGCGAACCTTGTTTATAAGTTTTCTGTCCTTTGAAACGACCATTCCGCCATAGCCGGTGCAGAGCATCTTGGTGGCGTAGAAAGAGAATATGGCAAGCATTCCGAATGTTCCGACCAGTTTGTTATGATATTTTGCGCCGATGCTTTGGGCGCAGTCCTCAATAATCGGTATCTTAAGCGAAAGGAATTTGTCTGTCTCAGCCGGGAATCCGAACTGGTGCACCAGGATAATCGCCCGGGTGCGGCTGGTTATCTTTTTCCTGGTTGACTCAATGCTGAGATTGAAATCGGTTTCGTTGATGTCCGCCAGAAGCGGCCTGGCGCCGGTGTAATTGACGGCATTTAAGACCGCGGAGCAGGCATAACTTGGGATGATGACCTCATCTCCGGCGGATATTCCGAGCGCAAGCAGGGCCAGATGCAGGGCGCTGGTGCCGGAATTGGCTGCCGCGGCCTTGAGGCCCTTGCCGCCGAGATACCTTGCAGTTGCTTCTTCAAACCTGCGGACAGCATCGCCCTGGGCGAGGTGTTTGGTCTTCAGGACCGCATTGACTGCCTGCGTTTCCTTGTTTCCAATAGTCGGGTAAGAATGCTTAATCATAATAACGGTCTATCTGTCTACCAGTGTGCCGGTATGCCGGTCAAACTGGCTGACCGCAAGACAGGCCGACCGGTTGACACAGAATTAACACACAAATCTGTAGCACATAAACGCCTCGGCGGCCTCAACCGAAATCTCCTTGCCGCGCAGTTTGACCAGATGCTCCAAACTTTCCATACTGCAGTGGTGCAGACGCGGCTTCAACTGCGACTTGTGGAACGACATCGCCTTGATTTTGGTTGCCCAGTATTTGGAGATGTCCACATAGAAATTGGGATGGAATTTCTCGTATTCCACGTTCCAGAAGAGGGTTGGGTTGTCATAGGCCAGGACGATGCGCGGGAAATTAAGGTTGTCCTCCACGCCCCGCGGGCGGCAGGCCGTGAATCCGGCCTGGAAAATCGCGCTATGGTCCTGGTTATAGGAAACCGCGGGCAGGGCGACCATAGTGGGCTTGATTTTATCCAGCGCCACCTTGCTGTCCCGCTCAATGATAGAAACCAAATCCCGGCGCGGGATGGCGTCCAGTCGGAGGTGTTTGTCGCTTTCCCTGAAGATGATATCGTAGCCGTCTATTTTAAGGAATTCCGCGGTCCTGGCGAACTCGCCCTGGCGGGTTTCCTTCTTCACCATGGTATATTTCTTCGTGTATTGCCAGAGGTCGGCGATGGAAAAGACCATTATATAGACCTTGCCGCCCAGGGCCTTGATTTTGGCGATGGTCCCGGCGCAGCCGTAGGCCTCGTCGTCCGCATGCGGGGAAAGGACCAGGAGCGTCTGCTTGGCGAGGAAGGAATCAGAAGGCGTTATCGCGCAGGATAATTTACCGGGCATATTTTATCTCCTCTTAGTCGCTGTTGGGCTTCAGCCCTTACAGCGACTTATCCGCCGAATGGCGGGATTTTCCTTGGCTCTTTATAGGATGTCTTTTAGCCATCACATATTATTGTCTGACTCCTCTGATATAATGACGGAATTTCAACTGCCTAAGACGTATTTATATTGACAACATCTTATAAAGAATCTATGATATGGCAATAAATAACCACGATAAAATCAAGAGCCATATGGAGTTAACCGTATTGGTTCAAAGATTAGGAGGTATAGTATGGTAAAAAGAGTCAACGTAATAGCCGGTTTGGCTTTGGGCATTGCCGGGACTATCGGGGTTTTGTTCGGCTGCGGCGAGAGCGAGGCGCAGAAGATGGAACGTTATATCAAGTCAATGGGCAAGGAGCAGAAACCGCCGGCCAGGGATTCCTATATGCGGCTTCTGGTAGCAATGGGCAATAAAGCCGTAGACCCGCTGTTGCGCCATTTGGACGGCGATTCGGATAATACAATCAGGGCGAATTGCTGCCTGGCCCTGGGCCAGATTGGCGACAAATCAGCCGAAAGCCCGATTAAAAAGGCGCTTAAGGATAAGAATGCAGAAGTCCGGGCCAAGGCGGCTGAGGGGCTGACTGTGCTCATTAAAGCAAAGGCAATTCCTGATTTGATTGAGATGCTTAAAGACCAGCACGAGACGCCCCGCGAATCCGCCCAGAATTGCCTGCTTAAACTGGGCGATGCCGCGGTTGAACCGCTTATTAACGAATGTCTGATACAATCAGAGAATCCTTTTCTCAGGAATCAGGGCAGTGTAATCCTGGGCCGGATGGGCAGAAAGGTTGTCTCGCGCCTGATTGAACTTCTGGAGACCTCAAACGACTCTGATGTCCAGATAATCACGGCCCGGACGCTGAGGGATATCGGCGACAAGTCAGCCCTGGAGCCGATAAAGAACGCGGCCGAGAAATATACCGGCAAGGACGAGAAATCAACGAAGGTCCGCCGGAGTTTGGACGGCGCCTACAACGAACTGATACAGAAATAAAATTTAATGCGTCTTGATAATCGTAAACCGGACGAACTCAGGCCGGTGAAAATCACCACCGGATTTGTCTCTTCAGCGCCCGGCTCGGCCCTGATAGAACTTGGCAATACCAAGGTCCTGTGCACGGCCAATTGGGACCTGAAAGTTCCGGATTTCCTGATAGACAAGGGCAAGGGCTGGGTGACGGCCGAATACGGAATGCTGCCCGGCTCAACCAGCCAGCGCAAGCCGCGCGAGACGAGAACCGGGCGGCCGGACGGCCGGACCTTTGAAATCCAACGTCTCATCGGCCGGGCCCTGCGCGCCGTGGTTGATATGGAACTCCTGGGCGAAAAGACCATCTGGATTGACTGCGACGTCCTCCAGGCGGACGGCGGCACGCGCACCGCGGCCATCACCGGCTCATTTATCGCGCTTTATATAACGGTTAAGAAGATGATGAAGGAACAACTGCTTATCAAGAATCCGATACGCAATTATCTGGCCGCCGTGAGCGTTGGCAAGGTCAACGGAGACCTTGTGTTGGACTTGTCCTACGCCGAGGATTCTAATGCCGGGGTTGATATGAATATCGTGATGACCGATAAAGATGAAATCATTGAAATCCAGGGCACGGCCGAACACAAGCCGTTTCCCCATAGCGACCTTATTGAGATGATAGCGCTGGCCAGAAAAGGCGTCTCTCAACTTATAGAAACACAGAAAAAGGCGTTGAACAGCATAGAGCATAGAGCGTAGAGGATTTCCAACTATATGCTATATGCTCTATGCTCTATGCCCTATGCTTTATGCTTTCCGAAACCAAATACTTTTTCTTTCTCTCTGATATCCTGGGCCGGAAGATTAAAAGGGGCAGCGGAGAAACCCTGGGCCGGATTGTTGATATGGTAATCCTGGCCAACCCGGCCAAGATATATCCAGAAGTAACCGCGCTGGTGGTTTCACACGGGTTGTTGGGGCGTCGCCTGAAGGTTCCCATCACCGGCATTGAGCCGTTTGAACTGCCGATACAGCATCTCTATCTTAAGGACGGCGCAGTTACAGAGGAATTCAGCGAACCTGCCCGAGCTGACGCTTGTTCAGGCGGGCCGACCAACGGTTCAGCCCTGCTGGTCAGGGAGACCTTTCTGGACAAGCAGATTCTTGATACGGCTGGATGCAAGGTGGTTCGGGTAAACGACATCCATCTGCTCAAAGAGAAGAATTACATCTGGGTGGTGCACGTGGATATCGGGTTCCGGGGCATTGTCCGGCGTCTGGGCTGGCTGGAGATGATGGATACTGTGATGGAATGGGTGTTTTCCTACAAGCCCAACGAGCGCTTTGTTTCCTGGAAGTGCGTCAGCGCCCTGCCCCAGAGCGGCGAGCGCAAGACCGACACCCTGGCTTTGGCTCCCACATATCAATGTTTTACGGACCTCAACCCGGCCGATATGGCCGATATCCTCAATGACATCAACCGCGACGAGCGGATTGCAATGTTCAAACTGCTTGACGCTAATATTGCGGCTGATGCTATCGTGGAACTGAACCCCAAGGTCCAGAAGGAACTCTTTGAGTCGTTGGACAAGTCCGGGCGCTCAAGGATTATCGCGCTGATGGCGGACAATAAACTGGCCGACCTTCTGAATCATCTGGGGCGCAGAAGGGCGGACGAAATCATCAGGCAACTAATTCCTGAAAAGGCGGATAAAATCAAGGGACTGTTGTTGCATCCCGAGCAGACCGCCGGCGCGCTGATGACCACGCGATATATCGCACTGAACAATGACCTAACGGTGCCGGAGGCATTTACCAGGGCCAACGAAATGATAGCATCGTCGGCTGATATGTATTTCTATAATATCTATGTGGTGGATGCCGAGCAGAACCTCCTGGGCGTGGTGCCCCTGAGAAAGTTACTGCTGGCCTACACGAGCGCCGCGGCCAGGGCGGCTGAGCCGCCCCAACCTCCGCAAGAGCCGACAGCGGTTGCAACCGCTCCTGCGACAGCCCCGCAGCCAGTCGTAACTCCACTGCCAGCGCCCCAGAAACTCTCTGACATAATGACCGCCAAGATAATCAAAATCAAGCCGCTTACCAGACAGCACAAGATAGTGGACCTGATACGGAAATACAATTTCACGGCCCTGCCGGTGGTGGACGGCCAGAACAAACTGAAGGGCATTGTCCTGCTGAAAGATGCGTTGCAGAACAGCGTGATAACATAGGCCTGGGACAACAACCTTAATTATTGCCGAACAGCGAGCCGGATTGGCTGGCCATAGCTGCGGCCAGTTTGATTGCTTCAATCATTGAGGCCGGATTGGCAATGCCTTTGCCCGCGATATCATAGGCCGCGCCGTGGGCCGGCGAAGTCCGGATAAAAGGCAGGCCCAACGTTACCTGGACTGCTTTATTAAATGCCATCGTCTTTATTGGTATCAGTCCCTGGTCGTGATAAAGCGCCACCACCGCATCAAACTCTCCTTTGATTGCCCGGTGAAAGATACTGTCTGCCGGAAACGGCCCGGAACAGTTAATCTTTTTCTCATTGGCCAGTTTAATCGCCGGCTCCACAATTCTGGACTCCTCGTTGCCGAAGGCCCGGCCTTCGCCCGAATGCGGATTCAGGCCGCAGACCGCTATCCTCGGCTGGGCAATCCCCAGATATTTTCTCAATCCTTCGTCGGTCTGTTCTATAGTATTTAGAATCCGCTCTGTGGTCAGGTAAAGCAGGACCTTTTTATAGGCGATATGCCTGGTGACCAACGATACTATTAATTTAGGAGCCGTGAACATCATCGTCACCTTGCGCGACAGGGTTTTTTGGGCCAGGAGTTCGGTGTGCCCGATAAAATCGCATCCGCTCTTGCGGATGGCGTTCTTGCTGACCGGAGCGGTGACCAGGGCCGCGGCCTTGGCGGACATCGCTTCAATGCCTGAGAGAATATAATCAAGCCCGCTATGCGATTTATCAGCCGGGACCGGCTCGTATAAGAAGATATTGTTGCTTTCGGCTGATGGAATCTCCGGCATCTTGAGGATAGCCGGTTGGCAATCCGCTTTGGCAATGCGGGCCGCCTCTGATAATGCCTTGGATGAGCCGACGACCAGGAAAGTGAACCCGTCCGCCAGTTTGCGTATCTCATCCGAAGCCAGCGCCTTGACGATAACCTCAGGCCCGATGCCCTTGGGGTCGCCCATAGTGATAACGATGGTCCGGCGCTGTTTCATTTAAGTATGTTCTGCGGTCAGGAGGAAGGTCTCGTTCGGCCCAATCTTGATTTCATACGGGGTCTTGGTTGTGTCTATATCCGTGATAAAGATGCGCTTGATAATCGGCTTGCCGTTGATATAGGTGCCGTTGGCGCTCAGGTCCTTGAGTTCGACCGAGTGCGAATTGTAGAATGTGATTCTCAGGTGTTTGCGCGAGACGGACAGGAGGTCTTTGTTCTTGTCGTCCCGTTTGGGGTATTTCTTGAACTTGCGGTAGGAGATGGAGCAGCCCTTCCCTCGGCCGACGCTGGCCATCTCGCCGTAGTTGATATAAAACACTTCGCCCAGGGCGATTCCGCTGATGCCCTTCAGGACCAGGCGTTCTATGGGCATATTTTACTCCGCGATATCAAAGTTGGAATAGATGTTTTGGACGTCGTCGTGGTCTTCCAGCGCCTCCATCAGTTTGATGATTTTATCTCCGTCCGCCTTGCTTAGGGTCACGTAATTCTTGGGCACCAACGTTGCCTCTCCGGTTTTATAGGCGAAACCCTTGGCTTTCAGGGCCGCCTTGATTTTCTCCACGTCCTTGGGGTCGGTAACCACCTCAAAGACATCGCCCTCGTTGCGCACGTCCTCGGCGCCGGCGTCCAGAGCCGCTGATATCAGGTCGTCTTCCTTAATCTTTTCGGAAGGAATGGAGATGATGCCCTTGCGTTCAAAGAACCAGTTAACAGAATTGGATTCGCCCAGCTTGCCGTGGTGGACTTCAAATATCCGCCGGATTTCCGGCGCGGTCCGGTTGCGGCTGTCGGTCAGGACCTCAGCCATAACGGCCGCGCCGCCCGGGCCGTAGCCCTCGTAGACCACGGTTTCCAGCACCACGCCGTCCAGTTCGCCCGCGCCTTTCTTGATGGCCCGTTCCACGTTTTCATTGGGCATATTGACCGCCCGGGCCTTTTCTATGGCCAGTTGGAGTTTGATATTGGTCTTGGGGTCTGAGCCGCCCTCCCGGGACGCCACCATTATCAGGCGGGCCATCTTGGAAAAGGCCTTGCCTTTCTTGGCGTCGGCCGCGCCTTTCTTGTGCCTGATAGTCGCCCAATGTGAATGTCCTGACATAGAATGTCCTTTCCAATTAAGTAAGCGGATTAAGCCGATAAAAACGATTGAGCGG
>JBFMDM010000053.1:0-14080 GCA_040753835.1 Planctomycetota bacterium | reverse complement strand
TGTTTCGTCCTCTATCTTCCTTGCCAATTCGGTGAATTTGTCGTTATAGCCCCATTTGTTATTGTCGTAATCAGGGTTAACTGCTTGCTTCATTGTGGACATCGCATAGAGCGCCTCCTTGAAATTGCCCATCTTATAATCCATAAACACAAAACGGTATTTCGCCTCCCACCATTCCTCGGTTCCGCTTTTATACAGGGCGCTTATTTCCGCCCATTTTTTCCGGGCTGACTGCCAGGGCGTGGGGTTGTCCTTTGAGCCGGCATCTTCATAGGCGAAGGCCAGTTCTCTTTTTATGTCAATATTATTCTTCTTCTCCAGGTCCAGTTCCTCAAGGATGGAAACGGCCTTTTCCTTTTCGCCCAGGGCGCGCAGGGCCTTGGTCTGACGCCATTTAATCAGCCAGGTTTCCTGGCGCGGCAACCGGCCCTGGAACTCCTTGTTAAGCGCCCTATCGTATAAATCAGCCGCCTTTTTGTAGAAGTCGTTCCTCTCTATATCCTCGGCAAACTGCAACAGGTTCTCGGCCACGGTCAACACCTCATCCGGCAGTATGGTCTTCTTCCTGATTTCCACCCACTGGCTGAAATACTCTCCGGAACGTTGCAAGGCATCAACAAGTTTCTTATACTCATCGGCTGACTTTTCCTTTTTCTCGTTAATCGCATTCGTCCTGTTGATTCTGTCTTTGGTGCTTGATGAGGTAAGGGGCGGCACGATGCCGTCCGCTTTCTTATTGTAAGCCAGTGCCATCATCTGCATAGCCGGCGCGGTGATTTCCGGATTGTTATCCTTGCGGGCATACTCCTGGAACGACTTGAAATGCGCCTCGGCCTTGCCCAGGTCGTCCATATTGATGTAGGCCTCTATCTTTAACTGCAGAATCTCCCGGACCGCATCAGCCCTTGAGCCGTATTTCTTCTCAAGACCGCCTAAAATCTCAAGGATTTCAGAATATTTGCTCAGGAAATCATTGAGATACATCCTGGAAAGGAACAGCCGCGTCTGGAGTTCGTTGTGGGATATCTTGTTCTTGGATTCCTCGTCCAGCGGTTCTTTGGACTTCTCATCGTAGAATTTCAGGGCTTTTTTATAGGCATCTTCGGCCAGCCCCAGGGTGCGGATGATTGCGGCTTTTGCCTCGTCCTTTTTCTTGGCATCCTTTTCCTTCCTGTAAGACGGCATTGAGCCGTCCGCCTGAAGGTGATACATCCTGCCTATGCGGAACCGCGATTCATAATAAAAAGGCGACGAACCGGGAACCTTATCGTATGCCACAGCCGCCTCCGGGAATTTCCCTTCGGTCTCATTTTGCTTCCCCTGGAAGAACTGGAATTCCCTGGCCTGGATACTGTTAGGCCAGGTCTTGGTGAGATATTCAAGTGTTTCCCTGTATTTGGCCCTATCTGCCTCATCGCCGGCTTCCGCGCTCATTTTAAGGTAGGCCACTGCCGCGCCCTGGGCGGCCATCGGCGCAACATCCTCCTTTTGGGAACTCTTGGCGTCCTTATATTTCGGGTTAAGATAGACGGTTTCGTAAAGGATTATGGATTCGTAAAAACGGTCCTGCGCCTTGAATGCCTCGGCCATAATAAGCAGGGCTTCGGGCAGGAACTGGATGCGCTTATCGTCCGCCGACCGGTTCAGCATATTCATCAGGAACTGGCCCTGCTGGACGACATCATCGTATTTACTCCGGATTAAAAAGTCCCGCATCGTGCTGACAATCATCGCCGGGTCGTCCACGCCTCTTCTCATAAAAACGTTTAACATCTCATTAGACCCGGAGCGGACCATTCCGCTCCTGGTGTTATTCTTGGTATCCTGGATAATCTTAAACGCCTCTTCTTTTTTACCCGTCTCAAACAGGGCCCTGGCCTTTTCCAGCAATGCCATCTCCATCCATTCGTCTGACAGGTCTTTGGGAAATATCTTTATTAACTCGTCAATATTCTTGATGGCTTCTGAATATTCGCCGTTTGCATTCGCCACCATTGCCAGATGCGTATAACCCCTTTGGATGGTGTCTTTTTCCTCGCTTATAATGGATTTTTTATCCTCGGCTGATAATTCATCATCTTTCATTATTATATTGTATAAATTAGCCGTCATCCTGAAATAGCTCTTTGCCTTGGAATTGTCGCCCAACTCGTAATAGCATAATCCGATGTAATCCGATGCCTCGTAAATAAGCAGTTTTTCGCCGTATTTGAGCGCAAAGCCGTTGAATAATTTAATGGCCCCCTGGAGGCATTTCTTCTGGTTTTCGTCGCCCTTATTATACATCAACGCCTTGAAGTAGAAATTCAACGCTTGAGCGTAATACGCCCGCATCATCTTGTTGTCTATCTCATCCCTCTTCTTCGTATCCGTAATATCTATCAACGCCTTCTGGTAATCGGTGATGGCCGCATTCAGGTCGTCATTAATCCTGTTATAGGTGGCCTCGGCCTGCTCAATGAGCCCTTGTTTCTTAGACGGGTCGGTTTCAACCTTGACCCCGCCGCTCAGGTTTCTGGCCTTTTCCTGCAGCAGGTCAACCATTTCAAACTTGGCCTCAGATACCCCGCTGTAATCGGCATTCTCCTTGACGAATTTATCCAGTATATCAACGGCCTCATTCATCAGTTGGACGCGTTTTTCCTGGTCCCTCTCCATCCGGGCATTAAACTTCTTGAGTTTTCCCAATATCAGGGTGGCGTGCTGCTGGACTTTCTTGGAGGCGCCGCTCTTCAGGATATCCTGCACCATCTCTTCGGCGATATCCAGGAAATTAAGCCCGCCCGGAACGGACTCCTCAACCAGCCGGTCGGCAAAGTCCAGATCGCTTTCCTGCTGGGCCTCATTTGCTTTCCCTTGCCCGAAAACCTGGGTATGCCAGTTAAAGGCAACCAGTCCCAGCCCGGCAAGGAATAACAAAACAACCGCCATCCTACGCCCTTTGGGCTTTGCCACTCCAGAACTTCGGAGCGGCGGATGGCCGTCAGGGACGAAGGATACAATATTTGGTCTATTTATCATATTAAATATCCGCCTTTCTCGTTAGCCCGATATAAGCCCACTGGGGTGGTGGTAAGGGGGTGATTTTACCACAACCCCTTAACTATTCGCCAGTTAAGTAACTTACTCACCCCTATCAGCGAACCATTCACTGAGGGCGGGGAATCATTCCCCGCCTTCAGTGAACCATTCCTCGCCCAGAATGACCCGTTCGGGGACGTCAGTGAACCATTCCCCGCCCAGAATGAACCGTTCGGGGACGTCAGTGAACCGTTCCCCGCCCTCTATGAACCTTTCATCCCCATCAGTAAACGATTCCCTGCCCTCTACAAGCCCTTCATCCCCTTCAGTGAATAATTCTCCGCCCCCTGGCGGGAGCCGGGTTAAGGGGGTCTTTTCCCCATATATAAACGAAAAATGCCCCCTTATCGCTCAAAATAAATGGTTTTTTTGTTGGTAATGCGGATTCGGGCTAATTAGAATCTATTCTTTTCTTCTTCGCTCAGGATACTAATTTTCGCCTTAACCAGGATAATCAGGTTTTTGCGCGCCTCGCCCTTGGCCTTTCTCCCGAACATAAAGCTCAAAATGGGTATTTTGGAAATCACCGGGACGTTTGATGAGGCCATGGTATCTTTACCGGAAGCATAACCGCTCATCAGCAATATGCCGCCGTCCGGTATAATGGCATTGCCCCTGGCCCGCTGGACTTTTATCTCAGGCAGTTCTATCGCCTGCAGAGGCGTATTGACATTGCCGATAAGGAAAGGAACGGTCCTGATGGTCGGAAGCCGCGTTTCAGAGGCGGAAAGTGAGGGACGGAGTTCCAGCATAACATACTTCAGGTCGGCGCTGACCACCGGCCTGACATCCAGGATAACGCCGGTCCGGAAGGTGTCAATTATCGGCTCGCCCATTGCCAGCGAACTGCCGGCATTGACAATGACCACGTCAAAATCCTTTATGTAAGTAAACTGGTCGGTCATCTGGATATGCGCCCGCTGGCCGTTGGCAATGGTAATCTTCGGCGCGAAAACCTCGGTGGTGCGTATATCCTTTTGGACCGCGGTAAGCAGCGCCTGATAAGACGTCTGGTCCAACACCGAATACGACAAGGCCGCGCCGCCCAGCGGCGATATCCTTTCATCCCTGATAAAGCGCGAATAGGGGTCGGCATTGGTGATAAAGTTCTCAACCCGCGCTGAGATGCTCTGCCGGCCGTCCCGGTAGACGCCGGCCACGCCCGCGGACAAATCCGTGAAGCCGGGGCCGTCCGGCGGCGGCAACTGGAAATACGACGGCAGGGTGGTTGAAAGCCCGCGCAGGTCAACCCCGACATCCTCAAGGAAATTCTGCTGGACGGACAGGAACCGCGCTTCAATCGTAATCACCACATCGGTCGCGGCCCGAATCTGGTTGAGAAGCGCCTCTATCTGCTTATGGACTTTGGGCACATGGGTAACGACCAAAACGCCGGTGGTCGCCTGGAATGCCACACTGGCCTTTTCCCAGCCGCCATCCTGCTTGGCCGTGGTGTCCTGTATCAGTTTAACCAGTTCATCGCCGGAGATAGCCGGCATCTGGACGGTGCCTGAATCGCCCGCCTCCGCCTGCATCGCAAATGCTATCTCCTGGCTCGGAAAATCTATTATCGGAATGGTCAAGTCAAGGATGCTGTACCATCTTGTCTCCATCTGCTCCTGGGTTATCCGCTCCAAAGAGGAAATATAGACCACGCCTTCGCGGATAAAATACCCCCACTGTTTCAGGGAAAGCATATCCTTCAGGACAAAATCCAATGGCAATTCCGCTCCGGTATAGGTAATCTGCTCCTGCGGGTCCACGCCGGCCGTGGTGTCTATGATTATATTTAAACTTGGGATAAACTCCTTGATATACTGGATTATCTGGCTCAGGGGCGTCGGGTCGGTGAAGGGGAACTTTATTTTCCGCTTCAACAGCAATTCCGTCTGCTTATCTAGTTCCGAGACGGATTTTTCCTTGAATATCTTCTTCGGCCCGCGGCGCTCTATCTTTTCCCAGACATCCCTTTCCGGGAAGGTTACCGGGTCCAGATACGGAAGCGTCTTGAAGTCGTATCCCTCAAAAGTGCGCTTCCATTCCTCAATCATTGTCTCTGAGGTCAGTTTCTTCCGCTTATAGCGGTAGGCGACCAGCGCAATCGTCCTCAGACGTTCGGCCACGAAGTTGCCCGGGCTCTTTTCCTTTATCTTTTCGCAGAGCCGCATCGCCTCCTGGTAATTTTCCCTCTCAAACTCAATCTGGGCCTGGCGGAAAAGCATATCAATATTCTTGACGAAATCATCGCGCCTCTTTTCCTCCTCCTGGGAGGCAAGTTTCCTGGCCGCGGCCTCGCGGCGCCTGGTCATCTCTCGGTCCTTGATTTCCTTCTTCTCCGCATTCAGCCGGAGGTAATTCTCCGCCTGGGTCTGGTAATTCATCAGGTCGGCCCGGTAGGGGAACCACTTGATGGTCTCTATCACCCATTTGAATTCCTCTTCGGCCTTGGCATAATCCTCTTCATTATAAAACTTAATCCCTTTGTTGAGATGGTATTCAACCTCCAGTTTCGCCTGCTGGACCTTGGCGCGCACCTCGGCAAATAGTTTGCGGGAAACCGCGCCCATCTCGCCGGACAGGTATTCGCCCTGGGCCAGCCGCGCCTCCTCCAAGAGCACCCTGGCCTTCTCATGCGAGGGGTCAAGGTCTGTTGCCTTTTTGAGTGCGTCTATGGCGTCGGAAAACCTCAGTTCCTGGTATAACCTCAGCCCGACCTGATAGTAATTCTCGGCCAGGACTTTTTGCTTCTCTACGTCAACCGCCTTTTCGGATTCCAGACGCCTCAGGGTCTCGGTTAGTTCGTCGGCCGTGACCGGGGCCGGCGGTGCTTTTGGCTCTTCGGAATGCTTTGTCTCAGGAGCGCTTTCTGATTCTGCTGCGGCCGGAGCAGCCGGAACATCTACATTTACGGGCTGTAATTTTGACTGGCCGCCGCAATCGGTAAAGATTATTACCGAGCACAATCCGGCATAAACCGGTATCAACCAATGGTTCTTTTTTATATTCATTATCCCTCTGAAATAAAAGTTACTTGGGCGGTATCAGGAAGTTACCTTCCTTGCCTCTTTTGTCAAGATAAAAAACCCTAAATGTTTTCTTCTTAATAACGCCCCCTGCCTTTGAAACCTCGTATACATCCGGCTGGAAATCCATAAAAGTCCAGCCGGTAATAAACTTGTCCTTGTCTATCTTGTCTCCCTTGCTTATAAAAGCCATTGCGTTATCCCACTTCCCGTTTAAGTATTTGTGTATCTTAGCGTATAAACTGTTTTTCTCTACAATAACATCTATAAACTCAATTTTATAATCATCAGGGGTAACCGTCTTCAACTCCCCACTCCGGTCGCTCTCTGCCTTCACCGCATCCGGGTCGTCTGATACGGCCGTAAGATAATATGAATACTCCGTCTCCGGCTTTACGCCCTTGTCAATATGGGTGTAACCGCTTTCGGTCGGCGTCACGGCCTGGACCTCTGCAACCGCCGTAAAGTCCTTTTCCCCTTTGGCTTGGCGGTATACCTTGTATGACTTAATCTGGGCCGTGGAACTTATATTGCCATTCCAGGACAGGGTAACCTCGTCCGGCTTGTTGGTGTCGGTAATAACGCTCTTTGCGATTGGAGACAAATTGGATTTCTTCTCGCGGGTAATAGGCGCTTCTTTCCTGAACTCAACATATACCACCGGCGGGCGATACATCAGCCAGGTCTTGCCTTCTGTTGCCTGCTGAATTTCCTCCCAAGTGACTTTTACCTTTTTCAGGTATTCTACTGGCCCTAATTTCTCTGCCAGTTCGTTTGTCCTGACGACATCCTTTAACTCCAATGCCGGCTGGCGTGCCGCGTAAACCGCTTCATTGTCCTTCCCGCCTGAAAGATATCCAGCCAGGACAACCAGGAATACAATCGCGCAGACGCCGAATACCACCCGTTCCGGGTTGTTTGTAACAAATTTGGTTATGGCTGATAATTTCATACTTGGTTAATTAACCCCTCGGGGAGTTTTTCGTATTCCCGAAGGGTCTCAGTGGATCCTTCATCGCTCCGCTCCTCAGGATGAGGGGTCGGAAACTCCCCGCCCCCTCAATTATCTTCCTCTTCCTTGCCCTTGTCTTTGTCTGATTTATCCTTAGCCGGTTTCTTTGCCGGCTTGTCTTTTGGCGGCTTATCCTTGCGGGGCGGCTCTGCCTTGGGAACCGGCGCAACAACCGAGAAATCAAAATCCAGCGCCTCGCCCTCAATAGACAGCCGGCTTAACGGCAACCTGGCCGGCTCCGGCTTGTAGGTCTCCCGGTTCTTTTCCAACTGCGGCTTTTCTTCTATGGCCTCGGATATATTCCTTATTTCGTCCGGCAACCTGGTGACGGAAACATTCCTGAACAGGATGCACAGCGCAGAGGCGTCCTTGTCGCCGCGGAATTTCATCATATTATATATGAAACCCGGGATGTCCTTGTTCTGGATACAGACCGTCAGGTTAAAAGGAATAAGGGTGCCGTACGAGAATGAAACCGGCCTGGACGGGCTGGTTCCGGGGAATTCCAACCTCTCGCACTTTGCCACGCCTGACTCCATTATGGAGGTAAACAACGATTTCTGTATCCAGAATTGCTTCTGGAGTTTCCGGAGATTGTCAGCGGACGGCTCGCCGAACCCCAGGTCTTTTCCTTCGTCGGATTTCTTCTCCTCGCCTGTTTCTTCATCGGCCGCCCCGTATAATTTCTTTGCCTTGAGTTGCCTTATCATCACATCTTTTTCCGATAGATACCGGGCTTTGAAGTCGCCCACTGAAGGCATATCGTTCTTGTCAATTGCCAATCCGGGGAACCACTTCTCCAACGTCTTATCTATCCCCGCATAATAATTCCGGCATCCGGCTATTTCGCTGTCCAGTTCTTTTTGCCGGGCCTCGTATGCCGCAACCCATTTCTGGGAAGGCACCTCGCCTTTTTTGGTCATTATCTTCTCTATCCTGTCCTTGTATCCATTCAACTGGTTTGTCTCCTCGGAAATCCGGCTGTAATAACTGATTACCCCGAGGTAGAAGATAACCAGAGAAGCGATTATTGCGCCTGCCATTACCAATATAAACCAGTTCTTCTTCATTATTATCTTCCCAATTATTTCGGCACCGGAATCTGCAGATTCACCTGGAAGCGGTAATATCTGGGCTCTTCGGAATTATTCTCGGTTTCCTTCATTTCCCGGTCGGTCTTCAGTTCGCCTGCCGGATGGCTTCCTATCATATTAACCATAGAAGCGGATTCGGGTATATTGAATTCGGCCAGCAGTGGCTTGACCAGCTGCTCCTTGATAAAGGCCTGGGAACTGACAGGGTCAAACTCGCCGTCCGCCTTGCGCCGGGCTATCAGGCCGCAGGTAAATTCCATATTGACAAATCCCCACTTAGCGGCTTCTGCGGCCGGCCCGGGCTCCGGCTTGTCCCTATCAGCGGAACTGCCTGCGGGCTTGTCAATCCGGGACATTTTCATCTCCAGCACCCATATCTTGTTCTGCTCCTGCTCCTTGACGTATTTCGCATCCGCCTCGTTGTCCGCCTCCGCATACCCCTTGGGCGGCGCAATGCTGGGCTGGATGAATATGCCCAACTTGTTGAAATTATTCAGTATCTTTATCCAGATATCCCTCTGCCAGCCCACGGCCGCAAAGCCGTTTAACTGCTTTATCTTGTCGCTCTCGTCCTTTAATCTCTTATAATCCTTGCTGGTTTTATCGCTCTTGTCAAGAATCTCTTTAATCTCCGCATTGGCGCTGACGATGCTGTTGAGTTCGTCCTTGGCCGACAGATGGAGCAAAAGCGGAATCAGAATAATAACCGCAGCAATGGCCGCCACAAACGGCTTGCGCCGCGAGACCGCCCGCTTCTGCAGGACCTCGGGCGGCAGGAGGTTTATCTTGTTGGCCGATTTATCCAGACCCTGCAAAGCCAGACCCATTGCCACGCCCAGGCCCTGCATCTTGAACGAGAAATCCGCCTTGCTTACCTCTTCAGCCAGTTCCAGTTTGCCCAGGCCGGACAGTTTTACCGTGGCAATCTGGAGCCGCTGGGAGACGAATTCCTCAAAATAGATGGTCCTGGAGGCGTTACCCATCAGGATTATCTTGTCAAAATTGACCGAACGGCCGCTGGCCAAACTCTTGTAGAACCCGATGGAGCGGTGAATCTCGCTGGCCAGGTCCTTGAGGATGTTCTGGGTGGCCGCGAATATCTTGCCCGCCTCGGGCGATTCCTTGGAGGTCGTGCTGACCTTCATCCGTTCGGCCTCTTCAAACGGAATCTCCAGTTTCTGCTGGATGGCCTTGGTGATGTCGTTGCCGACGATGGGAATATTGCGTATCCAGAACTTATTGCCCTCAACCAGGACCAGATTGGTATTATTGGTGCCGATGTCAAGGATGACGAAATTCTTGCCCGTGCCAAGCACGGCGTAATCGACCATTATATAATTGTAGAGCGCCACCGGCGCAAACTGGATGGCGTCCACCCGCAGGCCGCTGCCGGTCACCAGCCCCAGGAACTGCTCAATCAGGTCGCGCTTGACCGCAAAGAACACAACCTCTATTTCCTCGCCGGGCTGGTAAAGCCGCTCTGCCTTCTGGTACGACCAGATGACCTCTTCAATGGTAAAAGGCAGATGCTGCTGCGCCTCGTATTTGACAATCTCGTGCAGGCGTTCGCCGCTCACCGAAGGCAAACTGACAAACCGGTTGAAAACATTATGGAACGGCGGTGAGACCACGATGGACTCGCCCTTTATCTTGTGGCGGCTCCGGAATGTGTTAAAGGCCTGGCGGAAGTCCTGCTCAAAGGCGGCTTCGTCGCGGCTGGGCGACGGGCCGTAGTCAATCACGTCAAAGTCGGTTATCTCTATGCCGTCCTCGCTGGACTCCAGCCGGACCGCCTTGAGCGATGATTTACTGATGTCAAATCCCCATGCGCTTTTCATAAGGAATTAAATTTTATTGCCTTCTATATTAATGTCAAGGAAAATCTAATATTTTACGCCAATCCTAATGTTCATATATAGCCACAAAGACACAAAGGCGCCAAGAATATATTTCAATCGGTTCTTCTTTGTGTCTTAGTGCCTTAGTGGCTAATCTAATAACTTCTTTATATGTCTAATCAACTTCCGGTGCGCCTGATTGACCGGCGGCTCCATCGTCACGCCGGCCGCCCGGTGGTGCCCGCCCCCGCCCAATTCCCTGACCAGCCGGTCCGCATTAAGCGGCCGGTCGGTCCGGACGCTCACCTTGATGGACAGCGGATTCTGTTCGGTCTCCTTGAAAAGCAGGGCCACCTTGACGCCCTCAACCGCCCTGATGGTGGACAGGTAGTTCTGCGAATCGGTCGGCGTGGCCCTGAATTTCCGGTACATCTGACGGGTCAGGACGCTCCAGGCCAGCCGGCCGTTAAGCGCTAACTTGGTCTTCCTCAGGCACTCCACAAATAATCTCATCTCGCCGATGGTCTTGTCCTCGTAAATCCTCTTGTAAATATCCCTGACCCGGACGCCCTTTTCTATCAGGTCCGCGGCTATCAGGTGGCTCATCGGCGTGGTGGACTCAAAACAGAAATGCCCCGTGTCCGTGTCCAGCGAAACATAGAGATTGGTGGCTATATGCCGGTCAATCTTTACCCCGCTCTGCCTGACCAGAAGATAAATCATCTCGCCCACCGAGGAACTTTTAGCATCCACCCAGTTTATGTTGCCGAAATCGCCGTTGGAGGGGTGATGGTCAATGTTAATCAGGAAAGGCGGCCTGGCAGTTGAGAGCATCCGGCGGATGGCCGGTTCCAATTCCTCCAGGCGGCTCAAGCCGCCGGAATCAATGACAAAAACCACTTCTATATTATCAGGCAACCCATCTCCATTACGGTAGAACTTCACCTGCTTCATCCCTGGCATAAAGAATAATTCCCTGGAGACCGAGCCGTAATTGACTATATGAACCGATTTGCCCATCCTGGCGAGCATCCGGGCCAGGGCCAGTTCTGAACCCAGGCAGTCCCCGTCCGGCCGGGCGTGCCCGGTAATCAGGAACCTGCGGTGCTTCTTGACCACGCCCAGAATTTTGCTTATAATCGGCTTATAATTATTCACAGCAAGTATAAACCCCTTATTTGCCACTAAGGCACAAAGACACTAAAATTCCCTTAGTGCCTTAGTGTCTTCGTGGCTATACCCGTCACATATTCCGGCTTAATTCCTGTTACCTTAACTTTGACAATCTGGTTAGGATTTGCCGTTCCGGCCGGTTTAATCTTCGCCTTAATATACCGGTCGGTGAACCCCTCTGAATTATCCTCCACCAAAACCTCAACCTCTTTATTGATAAAGAGTTGTTTATAGTTTAAAGCCAGTTCGGTTGCAAGATTATTGAGCATATTAAAACGTTTTTTTACTATCTCTGGTTTGACTTTATTCTTTATGCCAAATGCCGTTGTGCCCTCGCGCGGGCTGTATGGGAATATGTGTATCTTGCTGAATCCCACCTTGCGGCAGACCTCCAGTGTCTGCCGGAAATCCTCCTCGGTCTCGCCCGGGAACCCTACTATTATATCTGTGGTTATAGAGGGATTATCTATTTTACTCTTAAGCAGGTCAATCCGCCTTATAAAATCAGCCGCATCATAATGCCGCTTCATCAGTTTAAGAATTCTATCGCTCCCGCTCTGCAGAGGTATATGCAGGTGCGGGCACAATCTGGGATTCTCCGCCATTAGATTAATCAACTCGTCGCTGACGTCTTCAAGTTCAATAGAACTTAATCTAAGTCGCCATGCCCCGTTAGAGATAGGTCGCCGTAGGCGACCGTTATCTCTAATGGGGTCAAGCAATCTCTTCAGCAACCCTGTTAAATCATCATACTTGCCTAAATTTATCCCTGTTAGAACTATCTCTTTATATCCCTTATCAACACCGTTAGAAGTCCGTTCCCTACTGGCTTTGGAAACGGCAGTCTCCTCTGGGGACTTACTTCTAACGGGGTCAACTAACTCCCTTATCTCCTTATCAACTTCTTTCGGCGGCTTGGACCACATCTGGGAGCGCAGGTATGGCACGATGCAATAGGAGCAGAAATTATTGCACCCGTCCTGGATTTTGACGAAGGCCCTGGTGCGCGGTTGGTCTGCTGGTCTGCTGGTCTGCCGGTCTGACTGGATAACTGGTATACTGCCTGATTGCTTAATCACATCTTCAATCATCTCCGCTATCCGTCCCTTCTCCTTATTCCCCACCACCGCATCGCCCTTCCGTATCAGATGCTTCACCTCCTCCGGTTTTGCCTGGGCCAGGCAACCGGTGACAATAAGGCGTGAATCTGGATTTTGGCGGATGAGCCGGCGGATGAGTTTACGGGACTTGGCCTCGGCCGTAGCCGTGACCGCGCAGGTGTTCAGCACGCAGACCTCCGCTATCCTGCGCCGTTCCGAAGCGGCGCCGCAGGCGCCACGAAGGGCGGCCATCTCCGCCTGATTGACCTTGCAACCGATACTGATGCAGTTTACTCCGTTAGAGGCATTTTGCTTAATACCGGATATAGTATCGCTATTATGATATTCTTTAGTATTTGTGGATTCTGTCATATTATTACGGTCGCCCGCAAGGGGCGACCTGGCTCTAACGGAGTTCAACATACTATGAATACTATTCTACCCTACTATCTGCCTAAATCAAGGAAAACCAACCATAGATTTCACTGATTACACTGATTAAATCTACGAAATCTGTGTAATCTGTGATTCATGTTAACGATACCTTAATATCCAGGCGCATATCCACGCAAAGGGGATATTCCGGACTGCCTACAAGCGTATGGATAAACTCCGGCACCAACTTATTGAGATAATCCGGCGGAATAAGTTGCCTTTGGGCTATTGTCTCATCCAGAAACTCCCGGCAAATCCGGTAACGCACCTGATTCAGTTCCGGGCCGCGGCGTAATTTGGAGGTCTCCGGTAAAACTGTAAAATTGATATGCGACTCGCCATCGGTCTTAAACGGCTTCATCTCTGTCTTGAGAAATCCATTGACGAATTCGTTAATCCTGTCGTTTTCCTTCCTGACCCTGTCTTGGCCGTAGTTAAAGACATCAATCATCGTCACGGACTGGCTAAGTTTATTACGCAGCGCCTTGCGGAATTCCGAGGCCCGCTCCGGAGCCGTAATCAAGGCCGGATGGCCTTGCAAACGCTCGTCCTGGTCACGGAAAAAATTCAGGCAATCCATCCGGCCGGTCAGCCATTCACTCGCCAGGACAAATGCGCCCTCGCCTGACTCGTTAATTGAACCGAGATAGCGCCAGGCGCCGAAGGTCATCTCAATCGCATAATACGCCGCGGCATAAGGCAGGTAATCCTTGAGAAGCCCTGCCCTGACTTCATCTTTATACGCCTTTCGGGTGTTCTTAAGATATTTATGTGCGGTCTTTGGCTGACGCAACTTGTTTTCCATTATGTAATAGATATCATCCCAGGTGCGGTCCCTCTGGCTTACCAAATGCTTAAATTCCGGCTTGGTAAACATCCGGTACCAGTCAAGGTTCGGCTGGGCGATTTTCTCAAAAAACGCATTCTGGTTGGGAATGGCTTTTCGCTGTTGGCTATAGGTATGTCTTAAACCCTGCTCATACTTCTCAGTCCATCTCCTGGCCTTGTATAGCGGATATTCATTATAACCGGGGATGTAAATCCTGATATGGCTTAAAAAAGCACTTTTATCCATACTTTTTAATATAAGATAATATTCACTATTGAGTTAAGTCAATAAATAACTCTAAAAAAAGTGGTGGGGGTGGGGGAGGATATGGCCAGGTCCCATACCCCTTAGGGCCAGGTCCCATACCCCTTGGGGCCGGGTCTCATACCCCTTGGGGCCAAGTCCCATACCCCTTGGGGCCAAGTCCCATACCCCTTGGGGCCAAGTCCCATACCCCTTGGGGCCAAGTCCCATACCCCTTGGGGCCAAGTCCCA
>JBFMDM010000052.1:11989-14149 GCA_040753835.1 Planctomycetota bacterium | reverse complement strand
GATACTGGAATTACAATCAATGATAATACCTGGCATTTTGTGGTGTTTGTTAGAGATAGAGTAAATAATAAAGTTTTAGCGTACGTTGATGGTGTTTTAAGAGCATCCGTTACTGATTTAACGTCCGATGTTTCTAATGACCGCCCGGTCTTAATAGGTGTAAGAAATTATATCGTTGATGTTGAATGCTTAAATGGTTCCATAGACGACATCCGCATCTACAACTACGCCCGGACGGCTGCGGAGATTCAGGCGGAGTATAATGCACAGGCGTTTTCTGATGATTTCGCCGGTGATTTATCAAAATGGACTCTCTGGGGTGACCCATTATCAGTGATTGATAATACCGCAGGCAACCCTTCGCCGAGTTTTAACCCGAATGGCGACGGCAATTACGACAGCGGCGCAAGAACTACCGGGGTATTCAATTTCTCAAGCGGATTAACGTTAGAAGCAGATGTAAGACACCCGACAACAGAAAGTTTATGGACCTGGGTAGGATTTGGTCTGGCAAAGACAGACACTCCTGAAAATTGGGGCGGGGATACCGGGTACGATATTGGTATTGGCGTACACATAGAACCGCCTAATGTTGTCTATTATACAGGAACTTCCGAAACTTATACCAGGGCGTCTGATACCAATTGGCATAAATATAAGATGATAATCAGACCAGATATGAAGATTGAGTTTTACCGGGATGGAGTATTGGAATTTACTTCTACCAACACTGTGAACTTGACGTATAACAACAAACCTCTAATGATGGCAGGCAGGGATATTTATGGGGATGTCCGGATTGACAATGTAAAGGTATCAAAATAACGTGGCGGAATTTACCGGATGTGGTATAGCGGTTCAGACGGAGCAAATGTCCGGATTATCTACGCATGGAAAAAGCAGTAACTTTTGTAAACTGATAAAGCAGATTGAGCTGAAAATTAATCTGCTAAATCCGTTATATCCGCTTAATCTGTTTACGAAATTTTATTCGTCGCGGGACAGTCCCCTGCCTACCGGGCAGGCAGGCGAGGATAACAGAAAGGAGGTGAGATTGGAAGTTTTAGGGGCATCCCCGACCGAATGACCGGCGCATTCGGTCCGCCTGATAAAAGGGATTATTTAACAGCCAGTAAAAAAGGAGGTGATGAAATTTAATGTTCCAATTTGTGAATAGCCATCTGACGATACCGCTTCTTGCTTCTCGTTCGTTGTTTTCAAGGTAGCGCGGCGAGAAGACCGGAGATGGTGTTTCTTATACCTTGAGACATAGACACGGTCATTCCAGTCCTATGGTTGGCTTGAAGAAGGGCTGTGTTGCGATTTGCCATAAGGCGTCCCTGACGAGTAATCGTCGGAGAAATGCCTTAGTGTTCTATAGATTACAGGATTTAATAAGAGTATAGGGGAGAACTCTATACTTTGAGGTAAATCGTAAACAATCTCTTTTATCCAGGACCACCTATGGGACTTTATAAAAACGATAGTTTAGAAGATAGTGGCCGTCTGCCGCACATCATTTCGGCTGATGATGCCGCGCAGGAATTCGTCCGTCGGCTCCTTACGCTCCAAAAACCATCTCTTATTGTTTTTGTCTATATCCTGACAAACCGTAATAAATCACTCACCGCCCGGATTTTCAAGTGTAGCCGTAAAAAGGTTCAACGGATTATAGACAGTTTGGCCAAGAAAACACCTCAGGACCTGCTGCCACTATCCGAGTCGTCCTCCGATATCCATCCGTCTCTACCCTCGGATTTACAGAGCATCAGAAATGTTTACAACCTGCTCCAGGGTTTTCGTCCTTCCCGTGGTGGCAACCCCAAAGATATCACATCAAATGTAGAAGAATTAGATACTACCTTAAAGGTTTTACAGCAGTTGGGTCATTTATACATCCAGAGAAAACAAATCAAGCCGAGATGAAAATTCTGATTGAAGGTGTATCAAAATGTCACACCCCCCTTAATATTCTGAAAACTTCTCTTTCCTGCATAATTCCTGATATTGAGAGTGGAGCATCATTCGGAAACGTCGTCCAAAAGTGGGACATTTCTATACGACCGGCTGTATTGCTGAATACTATGCCGGGGCTCGCCGGGTGCGGATGTGCGAGCCATCCAATCCCGCCCGGCTTGTTCAAAAGGTGTCCTTTCAGCA
>JBFMDM010000052.1:0-11979 GCA_040753835.1 Planctomycetota bacterium | reverse complement strand
CAGCACGCCCCTCGTCTGAACAGGACGCCTAAACATAATAACTCAAAGGGGCATTAGGAGGAAGTATGAAGGTATCACAGGTTCAACTGATGGTGCCAGATGCGCTGGCCGAATCACCCGAAATTATGGTCCAACAAAGGGCCCGGGTGACAAAAGACGTCTCGGAATTCGTCTTTGCCAAACTCCAGAAGGTCATTGGTACGGAGTACGATTTCAAGACGAAAATCGCCGGTCCTTCGGCACAGGGCTTCGCGCCCTTTGTCAATCCGGCCTTTGTCTCACGGTCAGAACTTGACCGCCCAAAGATTGTCCGCAAACAATACGACAAGATTATGAAGTCGTATCAGAACTACACATCTTCGCTGTCGCATATGTTTGAAACAATCAACGGAGACGTCAACAAAAGATTCCGCGAGGCCATTGACGCCAAAAACGAGGTCTATTCGGTCAAGATGGGCGAGGTCCTGGCCCTGACCGGCGCAGTGGCCGAACTTGGCGCGGGCGTAGTGGGAATTGCAAGTTTCTGGATTACAGGCGACCCGACGGTCCAGAGGCATCTGCGCGGCGGCGACATACTGGTAGTTGGAACGCCGATAAATGTGGCGCTCCACCGGTCAACCCTGCGTGCGGCCCTGACCCAGCGGCTGATTCAATCAGGCAGAATTCTTACACAAGCGGATTGGGATTCTGCCGTGATGACCGCTGAAAACAACCAGAACAACCAGATTGTGGCAGGCCTGCAGCAACCTGCTTATGTGGCATTCGCCACAGGCGGACTGTCTCATATTGACTGGATTAAAATAGACGGCCGACCATATCTGGAAATCCAGGTCTCTACCCCATAAGTACTATGTACATAGGGTAACGGGTAGCGGTAGATGACCTAACCGCTATGGGCAGTCAGGGTATCGGATACTACTCTTGAGGGTAATCGGTAGCAGTAGTTGGGGTAATCCCTAACAGAGGTCAGGGTAACCGATGTTAGCAGACAGCCCCTCTACTGCTACTACTGTGGGTATCTGGTAGCGCTACTTGGGCTGACTGATAGCGCCAGTCAGGGTAACGGGTAGCAGTGGTAGGGGGGAGGGGTAGTAGGGGTAGGGGATACCATTTAGCCGGGCGGGGGCTGGGCGGGGTCTATCGCCCTTTTTTGAGGAGATACAGAGGGTCTGTAAACCCCGTTAGAAAGCCCAGTGATAGAGCGGTAAACGATGGGCATCGTTCTCCTGCCAATATCGGGGAACTTTCTAACGGGGCAAAAAGGGGGTTTTTATGGGATTTTTAGACAACCTTTATGCGGCGCGGTTACGGGTGGCTGAATTGCTCTTACAACGGGGTTATTTAGAGCACAGAATCATGCTCCGCCGGCACGAGATAGAGATGCTTAAAGCCAGAGCCCATCTCAAGGTCAGCGACCGGTTCCGAAAACCCCAAGCCCTGCTTTCCGAAGAGGAAAAGAAGAGTTATGTTGTTATAGAACTGGCGAATAACAAACAGTATCGTCAGGCCCTTAACAGCGTTGACCGCGGCCAACTCAGAATCAATCGGCTTAATGCCGAAATCGCCGTGCTTGAGGCATCTATAGAACGATTGCTCTCTGAAAAAAGGTTGGGGATAACCCAAAGACGTTCAATAACGGATAGTAAAATCAATACGTTAAAAGATGGCGCTAAAAAACTGCTTAAAGAGCGGTTTTAGATAAGGAGGTAAGAATTATGGCACTAAAACCAAACACATTCGCTCCGCTCAGTGTAAATTCAGTAAGCCCCCGTTTTGCTCGGGATAACTGGCTGTCCCTGACGGGACTCCCTGAGGTCGTAACGACCAAAGGTCTAACAGCCAGTAACTATTGTAACCTTTTTAACCTTTGCCCATTCGGGTTCTCGTCCCGAGAACCCTCAGGGGCGAGGGATAACTTTTGTAACATAAGGAGGACATTATGCTAAAACCAAACGAGGTAAAGACAGTCCATATTGCAACTTATGCGGTAACGGAATCAAAACTGGCGATGAACTCGGTAACCACTGACAGGATAAAAGACGGTGCGGTAAAAACCGCCAAGATAGCCGATAGAGCCGTAAGAAGTGAGAAGTTAGACGACAGATGTGTAACGACAGAAAAGATTGTGGACGGCGCAATCACCGGCACAAAGATTGCAGCCGGCGCTATCACCAGAGACAAAATCTCAAACGGCGTCCTGGATAGGCCCCTTACGCCGCCCGTCGCTACCGTTGAGATTGCTAATAATGCGGTCTCAGCAGATAAGTTGCAGAATAATTCTGTAACTACTGACAAGGTCAAGGACGGCGCGATTACCAATGCCAAAATCGCGGCCAATACCATCACTGCGGCCAAGATAGCGGCAAACGCAGTCGGCTCGTCAGAGATTGCGCCTAACGCCGTGGGCTATTCGGAACTGGCATCACAATCCGTAGAGCCGCGCTGTATCAAGACACTCTCCGGCGCGCCGGCAACCGATGGACAAGTGCCGGTGGCTGACCTCTCGCAGGGCAATCAGTGGTGGTTTAAGTGGGCGAACGTGGCAACAAGACCGATGACGCCGCCTTTGGCGACAGAGGAGATTGGCGCTGGCGCAGTAACCAGTAGCCAGTTGGCAGCAGACAGTGTCATAACGGAAAAAATAGCCAACGGAGCAGTAACACAAGAGAAGTTGGCGCCGGGCGTGGGCGGAGACCGGTTTACATTCCTGACCCCATCGGTTGAGTCGCTCTACCTGACCAACATCAGCGCGGATATTCCCTATACGGCCTTTGATTTGAGTCCCTGGATTCCGGCGCAGGCAAAAGCGGTGATTCTGCAACTGGGAATCTTCAACCAGTCGTTTGCCAACGGCCGGGCGTTCTTCAGGGTGCGCACTAATGCCGACCAGCGCGATGCGCTTGGGCTCGGCGTTATCCCCGGCGCAAACTCGCAGGTGGTGAATCAGGGCATAGTCCCGTTAGTGGTCGGCGCGCCTTCAATAGAGTACGCATTGGAGAGCGTCGGCGGACCGTGGGTGGCGACGCTGACTTTATATATTACGGTGATTGGATATGTTGTATAATGCCGGACCTACAGCACCATCTCAAGTATCTTCCATACTAGCACGCCCAGGAGGCCGAGCATTGCCAACAGCACGCAGATGGCGATTATGACCTTGAAGAGTTGCATTGAATCCCCCGGCTGGGTTTGTTTTTTCGCCGCTGGCTTTGGGATTGAGGAGAGATGTGTCGCGTTCGTCACTATCGGGATGGCGTCGCCGTAGATTTCCCTCCGGCGGTGGGTTTCATCCAATAGTATCTTTGTTGTTTCCTTGGTCTTGTCTATGAGTTCGCCGTATTGGTTGATTCCGGCTTCCACCTGGCCGGTCCACTGGTCCACCTTGGCGCGTTCTTGTTTTTTCTTTTCTATCAGTTCTTCTAATTGCGTGAGGTTTGCGGCCAGTTCCCGGCGGTTGGTCTCGGCGGCCTGGTATTCCTTCTTGAGATAGTCCTCTTTCTTTTCCAGTTCCTTGAGTTTCTGGAGTTCCACCGGTATCTCCGCGGTCAGGCGGTTAAGCGGTTCCTGTTTCTGCCCGATTTCGGCCTGGATTTGCCTGATGCGCTCCCGGGTCTCCCTGATGCGGGTATCCTCGCCCGGGATGGCCATGGTTTCCAGTTGCTTTATTTTGTCCAGGATGCGCTGTTTTTCCTGCTGTTTGCTCAGGAGGAGAACGTCCAGGGATGCGCTTTCCTTTGGCAGTCCGTCCTGGAGCGCGATTTGCTCCTGGAGCCGGTTGGTCAGGGCCTGGAGTTCCATCTGGGTCTCTTCCAGTTTTTTGTTGGCGACCGCGATTTCCTCATTGAGCCGGGTGAGCGTCTCCTGGCGCTGGCGCATCTTGGGCTGGGACGTCTCCATCTGCGACTTCAGGGCGTTGAGTTTCGCCTCCTCCTTGGGTATCTCATCGGACTGGAGGTTGTTGATGGTCTCAAGGATTTTCTGTTTTTCAGCGGTCTTGGACTTGAAGCGTTCCTCAAGCGACTGGATTTCCTCCAATAATTCCTTGTGGACCGTCTCGTATTCAGGGATGCTTCTCTTGAGCGCCTGGAGTTTGTTGTTCAGGTCGCTGATACGGCTGTTTTCCGCGGCGGTTTCCTGTGAGACCTTTTCCAGGGCGTGGAGTTTCTGGCGCAGTTTGGGCTGGAGCAGTTCCATCTGGGCCTTTAGTTCGCTAAGCCGCTCCTCCTGGCTGGGGATTTCCACGGTCTGGATTTTCTTCAGCGCCTCAAGCAGAGAATCCTTTTCCTCCTGCTTGGCGCGGATGGCGCCCTCCAGCGAGATGACGGTCTCGCTGATTTTGGTCTTGTCGTCAATATGGGCGATGTCCTTGACCAGATGGGGGATGACGCTCTGGATTTCGTCCAGCCGCTTGTGGTGTCTGGCAATCTCCTGGACGGTCTTGTCAACCAGATTCTTTTGCCGAGCCAGATTGGCCTGGATGCGGCCGGTCTCTTCCGCGATTTTCGCTATCGCGGTCTCTGCGGAGTTCTGCAATTGTTCTGGCTGTATGGCGTTAGGTTCCATAGGAGTAATTTAATAAATAGCCCTAAAGCAGTCAAGATTATTTGTGAATTATTCCTAATTATATATTGACACAATCTCAATTTAATGGTATAGAGCCAACATATATTGATGTTTGCGATTAATGTAATCCCTCCACTTTGCTACGACCGGAGGAAGTCCCGTCAGGGACGGGATAAGAGCCAGTAAATCGCTATGCTCTTAACTGGCTCTAAGGAGTTCGTATTTATGACAGACAGTGAATCAGGCAAGACCAAAAGGGAGATACCCTGGTGGCTGATAGGCGTGGCGGCGCTGGTGCTTTATGTGACCAATCTGGTGGTGCTGGCGTATTTCACCGTCTCCAGCATTAACACAAATCCGGATATGATGATTATCTTCCTGGTCGGGTTGGCTACCACGACGCTCCTGACCGGCTTGGTCTGTTATGCGGTGATTTCAATGTATAAGGGCATCCAGACAGCCAAGGGCGAGGTGGTCAGGAAGGGCGAGCAGACCACGGATGTCCAGACCTATCTCAAGATACTTTCTTCGCTCCTGAAGGTCTCAACCCTGCACAGCCAGCATATGGAGTTGTCCAAACTCCTGGCCAATGTGGTCAAAATCATCCGTGAGAGTGTGGGGGCGGACCAGGTCTCGCTGATGCTCGTGGACGAGAAAGACAACCGCTTATACACAAAAGCCGTGGACGGCGAATACGGGCCGGAACTGGAGCATATCTGGAAGTCGGCCCTGGAAACCAGCGAGGCCATCGCGGGTTGGGTTATGGGGAAGAGCGAGCCGCTCCTGCTTGACGAGCGCACGGATTTCTCCAGGTTCAAGGGCTATGTGGAAAAACTCGCGCCGATTTCGTCCGCAATGTCAGTTCCTCTGCACTTCGGCGCCAAAATCACCGGCGTGATAAATATCAACCGCCTCAAGCCCGGCAACAAGGGCAATTTCGACCAGCAGGACCTGATGCTTCTTTCCATATTCGCCGAGGATATTGCGATGACCATAGAGAACGCCACCCTGACACGTGAACTGAAGAAGGCCAAGACATTCTCGGAATTGGGCATCAAGAACGAGCCGCAGGAGATTCCGGTTACTACGGTCCCGCGGGTCAGCGACACCCGAAAGATGGCGGCATTGAGGCAGTCGTCTGAGAATATCGCCACCCAGAAGATAAGGGACAATGTTATGGCCGTTTCGGTAAAAGGCACGTTGGATTATCTCATCGGCGAGGAATTGCAGAAGACCATCCAGGGCTTTATTGACCGCGGCATCTGTAAATTCGTGGTGGATTTGGCCGATGTGGACCGCATCAGCAGCGAAGGCATCGGAATATTCACCGGCTTTATCAGCACGGTCCAGAGAAGGCAGGGCAATATAATCCTGGTCCAGCCCAATAACCAGGTCCGGACCGCGCTGAATCTCTTCGGGCTGCAGGAATTCTTCCAGATTGCCGATGATTTGTCGTCCGGCCTTAAGACGCTGGAGAGCAGGTAGGTCAACAGTCCAGTATATTTATATCACTATTTATTTGTTTCATATCATTTATTTTGTAATATAAATCACTAATTGTATTCCGTGATTTATGCTGATAAATGTCAAGGCCATAACCGGCGCGCGCAAGAACGAGGTCAAATCAGCCCCGGACGGGTTTAAGGTTTATGTCACCGCTCCGGCCGTTGATGGCAAAGCCAATCAGGCAATTGTTAAACTCTTAGCCGAATATTTCCATACGAGAAAATCACAGGTGAATATCAAGCGGGGAGAAAAATCAAACCGCAAGAAAATTGAGATAACCACATAAAGGAATGCCCCGTAATTCTGCGGGGTCTAACTCGTTGTAACGAGTGAACTCTAACAGCGACTAAGAAAGCGAGTAACTTATGGGGATTAAAAACACCAAGGATGTCTACTTCGTATCAGGCGGCATCAGCAAATTTGCCAAGGCCAGGCCTGACGTAACCTTCCAGCCGATGGTCAAAGAGGCGTACGACTACGCCCTGAAGGACGTCGGTATTGATAACAAACAGGCCCATGAGGTCTTTGACGGTAGCGTGGCTTCATATTTCTCAGACCATTTCCAACGCCAGTTGATGTCCGGCATTATGGTCCAGGATTACCTCGGCCTTTGCCCCCTGCCCAGCCACCGGGTTGAGGGCGGCGGCGCCACCGGCGGCATCTGTTTCCAGGAGGCGTATAAGAATATCGCATCGGGCGTGATGGACGTCTGCGTGGCCTACGGATTTGAGACGATGTCACACGTCAATACCTGGAAGGGCAACGAATTCATCGCCTTGGCCTCGGACGTGAGTTTTGATTACCCGGTGGGCGGATTTTATTCCGGCTACTACGCAATGATGGTGGTGCGCCATATGAAGGAATTCGGCACAACCGTGGAACAGATGGCCAGCGTTTCGGTCAAGAATCATAATAATGCATTCCACAATAAATACGCCCAAAAACGCCGCAAACTAACCATCAAGGACGTGCGCAATTCCGATATGGTGGCCTGGCCGCTGACACTGCTGGATATCTGCGTGATGAGCGACGGCGCCGCGGCCGGCATCCTGGCCAGCGAGGAAGGCCTGAAGAAAATCGCCAAGGCCACCGGCAAGACGCCCAAGAACCTTGTCAAGGTTACCGGCATCGGCCGGGGCACTGATGCAATGCGTATGGCGGACCGGCCCCACAAAGAGGTGATTCTCCTGCCGCATGAAAAGCCGTCCGATTACAAGGGCCTCAAATATCCTGGTATCCATTCATTCCGGGCCGGCCGGACTGCATCAAAACTGGCTTACGAGCACGCCGGCATTACTAATCCGTTAAAGGAAATTGACTTCGTGGAACTGCACGATGCCTATACCTCATCAGAGATACAGACCTACGAGGATATGGGCCTGTGCAAATACGGCGAAGGCGGCAGGTTCGTGGAATCAGGCGCGCCGTTCCTGCCCAATCTGGATTACGGTCTGGGTAAGATGCCCCGGCAGGGCGAGATTCCGGTCAATCCGTCCGGCGGCTTGATTGCCTGCGGACACCCGGTCGGCGCCACAGGCCTGATGCAGGCCGTCTTTGCGCTCTGGCAGTTGCAGGGCACAATGAAAAAACACCTGGGCGATGATACCATCCAGGTCAAGGACGCCAGGCGCGGCGCCATCCACAGCCACGCCGGCACCGGTACCTATGTAACAGTTTCTATATTGGAAAAGGCCTAACTAATATGACTAAACAGATTAAAAGAGGAGATAAGAAGATGAAAACAGCATTACTATCACGCAAGCCGGCCAAAGTAAAAGAATTAGACACGGCCGTGGCTGAAAAAGTCAAACTTCCGGAGACCGATGACGGGACAATCCTGTTCCGCGTGCCGTTCCCGAATGACCTGAAGGAACTGCACAAAATGGCGCCTATCGTCATCAAACAGCCGTATCACATTGACTATATCCACAGTTACGGCCAGGACTCGCCGTTCTTTGCCGGTCTGTCTAACGGCAAACTGCTGGGCACCAAATGCCCGGACTGCGGATATGCCTATGCCACGCCCAAGGGCCATTGCGGCGAATGCGGCGCGCGGTGCGAGTGGTTTGAACTGCCCAGGGAAGGCAGGATTCATACATTCACGGTCTGCTATTTCGGCAGCGAGGAGTTCCTGAAAGAAACGCCTTTTATACTAATCCTGGTGGAATGGGACAAGGTCAATACCCTGTTCTTAAGCCGTCTGGTCGGGGTTGACCCGAAAAAGGCAGGGATGAATCTGGTCGGAATGAAGGTGCGGGCACAGTTCAAGCGCAATGCCAAGTTTAAGCCGACTGACGTGTATTTCGTCCCCGCAGAGTAAAGAATTGTTCTGCCACTAAGACACAAAGGCACAAAGAATTCTTAGTGTCTTGGTGGCTTCGTGGCTAATCATTAGATAGGAGTTTTTAATGCGACAGTACTTTGAAAAGATGCCGTCCACCTTCGGCAAAAAACTTTCCGATTCTGAAATCAAATCCGCAGCGGAGAATGTCCAGCAAATCAAGGACGAGGAAAAGAAATTAGCCGAGGCGATAGATAAAGTCAAAAAGGCCGGTATCCCGGCCGAGACGCTCCAGAAACGGGGCGAGAAGACGGTCTATGAAAGAATAGAGTTGTTAGTGGATAAGGGGACTTTCCTGCCGCTTAATACATTATATAATCCGGTTGATAACGAGGAAGGCACGACCGGTGTGGTCAATGGCATCGGACGCATCAACGGCAAATACGCCTCTATTATTGCCTCGGACAACAAGGTCCTGGCCGGCGCCTGGATTCCGGGCCAGGCCGAGAATATCTTCCGTGCCCAGGACATTGCCGAGCGGCTCCATATCCCGCTGGTCTGGGTCTTAAACTGCAGTGGCGTGAAACTCACCCAGCAGGAAGAGGTCTATGCGGGCCGGCGCGGACACGGACGTCCCTTCTTCAGACACGCCGAATTAGAGCAAAAAGGCATCCCGGTCCTGGTCACGGTCTTTGGCACCAATCCGGCCGGCGGCGGCTATCACGGCATCTCGCCCACGATGATATTTGCGCACAAGAACGCCAATATCGCAGTAGGCGGCGCAGGAATAGTCAGCGGAATGAGTCCCAAGGGCGGATTTGACCTGGCCGGCACTGAACAGATTATTGAGGCAACCCGCAAATTCAAGCAGACCCCTCCGGGCGGGGTGGCCACCCACTTTGAGCATACCGGTTTCTTCAAGAACGTGTTTGAGACCGAAGAGACCGCGGTCAACGCACTGCGCGATGCGATGAAGATGATGCCGGCTTATGATGCGGGATTCTTCAGGGTAGCCGAGCCCAAGCAACCGCTCTATCATCCCAGCGAGATTGACTATATTATGCCCTTCAACCAAAAACGCTCCTATGATGTGGAGCAGATAATGGCGCGCATCTTTGACAACAGCGAGCATACCGAATACAAGCCCGGCTACGGGCCTGAGGTCTATTGCGGACTGGCGAAATTAGACGGATTCCTGGTCGGCGTCATCGCAAACCGCCAGGGATTCCTGCCCAAGGGCTATCCCAAATACGCGCCTTATCCGGGTATGGGCGGAAAACTCTACCGCGAAGGTCTTATTAAAATGAACGAACTGGTTACCTTGTGCGGACGCGACCGCATCCCGATGGTCTGGTTCCAGGACACATCCGGCATAGACGTCGGCGACATTGCGGAGAAAGCGGAACTCTTGGGCTTAGGCCAGGCGCTGATATATTCCATCCAGCAATCGGATTTGCCGATGGCCACCGTGGTTCTGCGCAAAGGCACCGCGGCCGCGCACTACATTATGGGCGGGCCACAGGCAACCAGTAACAATGCCTTCACCTTAGGCACGCCGACCACAGAGATATATGTAATGCATGGCGAGACCGCAGCTGTGGCTTCGTTCTCTCGGCGCTTGGTCAAGGAAAAGGATGCGGGCAAACCATTGGAGCCGGTGATAGAGCAGATGAATAAATTAGCCCAGCAGTATTACGAACAATCCCGGCCGGTCTATTGCGCCCAGCGCGGCTATGTGGACGAGGTGGTCCCATTCGCGCTGTTAAGGGACTACTTTGTCACCTTTGCCAACGCCTGTTATCAGAATCCCAGGAGCATCTGCCCGCAACACCAGATGCTCTTGCCCAGGACGATTAGGGGATAGTGAAACCACAGATTCCACCGATTACACAGATGGACTGGATTGAGGAAAATAAAGAATATCAATGATAGACATTATTATATCTTCAGGAGTAATTGGTTTAATTGTTTTTCTTATCTATTACCATCGAAAAGTGTTTAAGGATATAACAGAATCCATAGAAAAAAATACTGGGAGAGGTAGTAATCTGCATATAGAAGGACCTGATAAGGAATATATTATGCGTGTTATATCATTACGGATGCAAAGAGTATCAAGAAAAGATATACTTGATAAATATTTAATAGGTGAACATATTGTTCGGGACAAAAACGACGGTGATAAAATTATTTTTATCGCCGAACAGTATATAAAAGAAATAAAAGCACCTTATATTAATGAATGTAATAAATTAATTATTTATGGCTTATTATGGTTTTTAGGTGGTTCACTCGTCACTTTAATTGGTTATATGGCTGCTTCCAAGGGAGGTGGATTTTATATTATTGCTGTCGGAGCAATTGTTTATGGTTTTTATGACATGGCGAGAGGTATTTATTACAGGATAATGGGATGAAATCCGGTAATCCGTAATCCGGGGACACCCTCCTTCGCCCTGCGGTCGGAGTTTATCCCGCTTCCCAGCGGGAGAAAGGCAAGGCACACAATTAACACATCCGTCAGAGGCCACACCTTGGCGGGGTTACACGGATTAATAAATATTGTTGACTTTCTTTATTAATATGTTATGCTGCAAATATGAAAAGACAGGTTAAGTTCGGGATTAACGGAGAAAGCCGGGAATCCAAGATAGAGTGGTTCCTGTCCTTACCGCTGAAGAAAAGATACGCACTCGCCCTGGAAACCACCGAACTATTCCTAAAACTCAACCCCGGATATAAGGATATAAACCGTGACCCTACTCGCTCGTCATTTAGACATATACAAATCCTTAGGCAAAAATAGGGTTAGATATGTGGTAATCGGCGGGATTGCCTGTATCAACTACGGCGTCCCGCGCAATACATTAGACCTTGATATCTGGGTTGAAGCAAACATTCAGAATATTAACCGGTTACTAAACGCTCTAAAGGGACTGAAATTCGGCACCGCCCATCTTACTTATGCGGAAGAAATACTCAAGAACGAAATAACGGTCTTTGATGATTATTTAAGGTTGGATGTATTCACGTTCCTGAAAGGGTTAAGGTTTGAAACTGCATGGGAAAAGCGGGTAGTCAGGAAAATAGACGGAGCCAGAATCAATTTCATCTCGCTATCGGACTTAATCAAATCAAAGAAACTCTATAAACGGAAGATAGACCGTGAAGACCTGGAAATGCTGTCCCGAATAAAGCCGAAGCATAAATAATTAGCATCGCTCCGAGAGGCATCGGGAAACAGATTATTGAGAACAGGTTGTAAGGGAATAAAGGAGAATGGGGTATGGCATCCACCGAATTCCAACCTTTGCCGGAGCGCCTGCCTGCGCCGAGCGAAGCGCGGCAGGCAGGTGCTACCAGAATCCCAGGAGCATCCCCGCCCGTCCGTAGCTTTAGCGCAGGCGGGTGCCCGCAACACCCCGCCCCCGCCGGCTTCGCCTGGCGAGGCGAGCGCAGGCGAGGCTTGCCAAAGGCGACAGATGCTCTTGCCCAGGAGTATTAAGAGCGTCTAACAAAATGACGATTATTATAATGGTGATGAGATTGCTTCGTCGCTCCGCTCCTCGCAATGACAGGCATTGGAAGTTGTCATTGCGAGCCTGTCAGGGCGTGGCAATCTCATTTTG
>JBFMDM010000051.1:0-14227 GCA_040753835.1 Planctomycetota bacterium | reverse complement strand
GAGGTGATGATTGACAAGGGGTATCTCACCGAAGCCCAGGTTAGGGATATTTTCCAGAAGCAGGGGCTGGAAGGCGGCCATACACAGATTATCGGCTACAAGATAATAGCGCTCATCGGCCAGGGCGCAATGGGCGCGGTCTATAAGGCCGTCCAGTTGAGTATGGAGCGCGAAGTGGCCCTGAAAGTTCTCTCGCCCCACCTGGTCGGCAACGAGAAATTCGTGATGCGCTTCTTCAAGGAGGCACGCTCCGTAGCCCGGCTGAATCATCCTAATATCATCCAGGGCATTGACGTGGGCGAATCAAACGGTATCCATTATTTTGCTATGGAATACGTTGAGGGCAAGGACCTGGAGGATATCATCAAACAGCAGGGCCCGATGGAGGAAAAGAAATTAACCGAACTTATCCTGCAGGCGGCCCGCGCCCTGGAGCACGCCCACAAGAATAATATGGTTCACAGGGATGTCAAGCCCCGCAACATAATGATTACCAATAAGGACAGCATCGTCAAACTTTGCGACCTGGGCCTGGCCAAATTGGTGGCCGAAGGCGGCGCTTCACAGCAGCAGAAGGTCCGGCTGGGTACGCCGGCCTATATCTCGCCCGAGCAGGCCCAGGGGCTGGCCGATGTTGATATCCGTAGCGACATCTATTCGCTGGGCGTGACATTTTATTTCTGCATCACAGGAGAGATACCTTTTAAAGGCGAGACCGCATTGATTGTGATGAGCAAGCATATTAATGAACAGCCGGTCCCGCCCAAGCAGAGGATTCCGCGGATTTCCGATGCGGTAAACGCCATTATTCTCAAGATGATGTCCAAGAAACGGGAGGCGCGTTACCAGACGCCGGCCGAATTGATTGTTGACCTGGAGAAGATATTGCAGGAAGGCGAGATAAAAACGGCTGTGCCAATCGCGGCCCAGCCGGCGGTCAGGCCGCTTCCTGTCAAAACGCCCCCGCTGGTCGGCAAAATCAGCGCGCAGACCGTCCAGCGCCTGAAAGCGCGCCGCCTGGCCCGTCTTGGATACATTACGCGGAGAAGGTTTAAGAAATGAAGATAAAAATCACGGCCTACGGAATCCTGAGAAGTTATCTCGGCCAGGGCAGCGTGACAACAATGGAAAAGGAAATCAACCCTGGGAAGTCCGTCAGGGAGATTGCCGGAGAAATCGGCATACCGGACGGGATGATAATGATGGTTGCGGTCAACGACCAGCAGAAGGACTTTGACTATATCCCGCAGGAAGGCGATGATATAAAATTGATTCCGCCTATCAGCGGCGGTTAAACCACAGATTCCACAGATTACGCAGATTGATTATGAAACGAACCCATTACTGTAACCAACTTAATGACAAAGATGTCGGCAAGGAAGTGATTCTGACCGGCTGGGTCAGGAGCCGTCGGGACCACGGCCCGATTATCTTCATTGACCTGGCGGACCGTTTCGGCATCACCCAATTGGTTTTTAACTCGCAACAGAGGCCATCTATCCACAAGCAGGCCGAGGCGCTTAAGCCCAACTATGTCATTGCTGTCAGGGGCAAGGTCATTGCCCGGCTCAAGGGTTATGAGAATCCAAACCTGCCAACCGGTAAGATAGAAGTGGATGTTACAGAAGTAGAGATACTGGCCCGGAGCGAACCGTTGCCGGTTGATATTGATTCCAAGGCGGATATTGTCTCCTCGTCAGAACTCCTGCTTAAATATCGCTATCTTGACCTGCGCCGGCCGGAGATGATGAATAACCTCGTCTTTCGCCATAAGATTATCCATAAAATCAGGGAGTGTCTCAGCCGCGAGGGTTTTATTGAGGTGGAGACCCCGATTCTGACCAAGAGCACGCCTGAAGGCGCGCGGGATTATCTGGTGCCCAGCCGCATCTTTCAGGGCGAGTTCTACGCCCTGCCCCAGTCGCCGCAGTTGTTCAAGCAGATTCTGATGATTGCCGGGCTGGACAAATATTTCCAGATTGCCCGCTGTTTCCGCGACGAGGATTTAAGGGCCGACCGCCAGCCGGAGTTCACCCAACTGGATATTGAGATGTCATTCGTGGACGAGAACGGCATAATGTCAGCGATGGAGGGGATGCTCAAGGAACTCCTGAGAGATATTCTGTCCGTGGAGATAAAGACGCCTTTCCCGCGCCTGACTTATGATGACGCGATGAAATATTACGGGAGCGACAAGCCGGACCTGAGGTTCGGGATGAAACTCTTTGATATCACCGGTTTGGCGGCAGAAAGCGGCTTCAAGGTCTTCCAGGAAACGGCCAAGAAAGGCGGGGTTATCAAGGGCATTGTAAACCCGTCAGATAAGGATTTCTCGCGCAGCGAGACAGACAAACTCACTGCTTTGGTCAAGGAATTCGGCGCCCAGGGCCTGGTTTCGTATAAGGTCCAGAATAACGCGCTGACCGGCGCGGTTGCCAAGTATCTCACGGCTGATATGCAGAAATCCATAATCAACGCGATGGATGCCAAAGATGGCAATTGGATTTTTATTGTGGCCGGAGAGGCAAATATGGCCAATACCGCTTTGGGAAAACTCCGGGTGCACCTGTCCAACAAATTATCCGAGGGCGTTGGCGCAAAGGAACGGTTCAATCTCTGCTGGATAGTGGAATTTCCGCTCTATACGTATAATCAGGAGATGAAACGGCTGGACAGCGTCCATCATCCGTTTACCTCGCCCAGGCCCGAGGATATTCCGCTTCTCAAGACCGAGCCGCTCAAGGCCAGGGCGCGCGCCTATGACCTGGTAATGAACGGCGTTGAAGTCGGCGGAGGCAGTATCCGTATCCATTCATCAGACCTTCAAAAGGAGATGTTCAAATTACTCGGCATCAGCGAACAGGAGGCCCAGGAGCGGTTCGGATTCCTGATAGAGGCGCTGCGCTACGGCGCGCCGCCGCACGGCGGTATTGCCTTCGGCATAGACCGCCTGGTGATGCTGCTTCTGGGATTGGATTCCATCCGTGATGTCATCGCTTTTCCCAAGACCACCAGCGCGGCCTGCCTGATGACCGGCGCGCCGTCCGGTGTTACAGACGAACAGCTGAAGGAGTTGGGGATTAAGGTTAGTAAGTGATATAGAAATGAATGCCCACCTTCGTAAGTACTTCGGCGGGTCTAACTCGCTGTCCGCCAAAGGCGGATCCGCCTTCGGCTGGATAACTCGCTACGCTCTAACAGCGAGTAAGAGAGGAATAATCTATGGAATTCTATGATGTAATAAAGAAGCGGCACAGTATCAGGAAATACAAGCCGGACGCAGTGAGCGATGAGGTATTGAATCGCATATTGGATGCGGCGCATATAGCGCCTTCAGGCAAGAACGGCCAGCCCTGGCGGTTTATCGTAGTGCGCAATCAGGAACTGAGGCAGAAATTGGTCAAACCCTGCCGGGACCAGGCCTTTATCGCCGAGGCGCCGGTGGTGATTGTCGGCGTGGCCAACGAGGACGAGTCATACCAGAAACAGGGCAATTATATGAAGAGTTGGGCGATTGACTTGGCTTTGGCCTTTGACCACCTGATGCTGGCCGCGGCCGCGGAGGGATTGGGCACCTGCTGGATAGGCGCATTTGACGAGAAAGAGGTCAAGAAGACGCTGAATATTCCGGACCATCTGAGAATAGTGGGCCTGACCCCGCTGGGTTATGCGGACGGAGAGCCCAAGCCCAAGCCGCGCAAGGCGCTTTCGGATATCGTGTTCTACGACCAATCGCCCAAAAACTAAGCCACAGATTCCACAGATTAAATATAAATCAGTATAATCTGTTAAAATCTGTGTTATCTGTGTTCTATGAGCGAGAGCGAATTCGGATATATCAAGTGGCTTCAGACATACCTGAAATACGGTAAAGAAGTCCTCGTCGGCTCTGGCGATGACTGTGCCGTAGTCAAACTGCCAGATGGCAAACTTCTTTACAGCACTACGGACACGATTGTTGAGGGAATAGATTTTTGGCCTTCTAATGCGACGCCCAAACAGATAGGATACAAGTCAGCCGCTGTTTCCCTGAGCGACCTGGCTGCAATGGGGGTTGAATATTCCAGTATCTACGCCCTGATTAGCGCTTCTTTGCCCAAGAAATTTGCCAGGCCGCCTTTTACCCATCCGTTATTTAAAGGGATGCATTTTGCCTGCAAGAGATTCGGCGTCCAGATTATCGGCGGAGACCTGTCCATCACAAGAGGACCAATAACCATCACTTCAACATTATTAGGCATAAGCAAATCAAAGCCAGTCACGCGCCTCGGCGCGCAGCCGGGCGATGCGATATTAGTTACCGGCAAACTGGGCGGTAGTATCTTGGGCAGGCATCTTTGCTTTACACCCAGATTAAGAGAGTCCGGGTTGCTTAGCCGACGTTATAAGATAACCTCTATGATAGATATCTCCGACGGATTATTGCAGGACCTAAACCATATATTGGAGAAAAGCAAGGTCGGCGCAGTGCTGGATGAGATAAGCATTCCAATCAGCTGGGATGCCTATAAACTAAAAGGCAGCGCCTTGCGGCACGCCCTGACTGACGGCGAGGACTTTGAACTTCTCTTCACCGCGCCGTTTGAGGAAGCAATCAAGATTAGAAAGGATAAAACTATTAAGACCCCAATCAGCGTTATTGGACTGATAACTAAGGAGAAGGGGATATCCATACTCAGCCGGCAGGGGAAGATAATTAAAGTTAAACCAGAAGGATATCGCCACTTTTAGCTACAGATTGCACAGATTAAATGATTAGAATTATTTCCAACAACCCGTCCGAGACCGTCAAGGCAGGCGCAGGATTTGCGCGGCAACTCAAAGACGGCGACTTTGTGGCGCTTATCGGCATCCTCGGCGCTGGCAAGACCTGCTTTACCAAAGGCATTGCCCAGGGCCTGGACGTGGCAGGACGGGATAAAATCACCAGCCCGAGTTTTGTCCTGGGCAATCTCTATAAGGGCAAGAAACTTTCGCTCTTCCATTTTGACGCCTACCGGCTGGATAAGCCCGAGGAATTATTCGGACTGGGGCTGGATGATTTGTTAATGGACAAGACCGTAACGGTGCTGGAATGGGCCGATAAATTATTGCCGCGCGTTTCCAGGCATCTGAGACCCAAAAGGATTATCAAGGTCAGGTTCAAGGTTACAGGCAAGACCAGCCGGTTAATGACAATTGATGGCCTGCATTAGCGCCTTTCCCTTGGTCAGCGTTTCTTCATATTCTCCGGCCGGGTCAGAGTCAGCCACGATTCCGCCGCCTACCTGGTAATAGGCCTTATTGCCGTTAAGCATAATTATTCTGATGGCAATTGATAAATCCATGGTGCCGTCAAATCCGATGTATCCGATAGCGCCGGTATAAACATTGCGCCTGGTCGGCTCCAATTCATCAATGATTTCCATTGCCCTGATTTTGGGCACGCCGGTAATAGAACCGCCCGGAAAGGTCGCCTTGATTAAATCAACCAAATCATATCTGTTATCCATCCTGCCTTTTACTGTGGCAACTAAGTGGTGCAGAGTCGGGTATGTCTCAAGCACCTTTTGCTGGATGACCTTTACCGAGCCGTATTCGCAGACCCGTCCCAGGTCATTGCGCTCCATATCCACTATCATAGCCAGTTCTGCGTTATCCTTGATGCTGTTGAATAATTCCTTCTTGAGTTGTTCATCCTGGGCTGGGGTCTTGCCGCGCGGGCGCGTGCCTTTGATTGGTCTGGTTTCCACTATGCCGTTTGATACCTTCAGGAAACGTTCAGGCGAGGAACTGATGATAAACTGGTTATCATTTGGTTTTAATAGGGCAGAAAATGGCGCCGGATTGATTTCCTGCAGGGTCCGGAATAACTCCAGCGGATGTTTATGGAACGGCATCTCAAAGCGCTGGGAAAGATTGGCCTGATAGATATCGCCGGCAAAGATGTATTCCTTGACGCGCCGGACAGCCCGGAGATATTCCGGCCTGGTGAAATTGGATGTAACACCGTTATTTCTGCTTAGGCGGTTTAGTCCTTTAACGGGAATAACTGAATTAACTGACCTAACCGTCCCAACCGAACCCTTGCCATAAAATCCAAAGAACATATCAGGTAATTTCAGGTCGTCCTTTGCGGTAGAAGGGATGTCTTCTATGAAGTGGCAGAGGTCGTATCCCAGGTAACCCACAGCGCCGGCCGTAAACGGCGCCCCGGATTTATGGTCGGGGCTGGTTTTATAGCGGTTCAGTATTATTCTTAATTCCTCCAATGGATTGCCCTTCTTATGCAGGACTTTGCCGTTCTGTTCTATGGAGATATTGCGGCCCTTTGATTTGAGCACCAGGAACGGATCTGAGCCGATAAATGAGAACCGTCCCCATTCCTTATGCGGCATTGAACTGATAAGGAAAAACGGATACGGCCGGTTATAAAAATTATATAAATTCATCGTATGGCATTTCAAAGAAGTATCCCGACAGCACTAAACCCTTCGGGTTAAGTGCTGAACTGCGTTAGGCAATTACTGTAATACGACCCAGCACACCCGCCTGACCGGACGGGCAGGTAACTTATGTGCTGGATAAATTGCCGAGCCCCGTTCCAACGGGGCGAGGCCTAACTGGTTACGGCTTCCCGATAAATATCAGGTATGCCCAGTTAATCAAGATTGCGCCGATAATCAGGACAATCAGCAACCGTTTGCCGGGCAGGGCAAATATAATGGGTTTTGATTTATAGAAAACGATACTGACCAACGATGTTATCCCCCATATCAGGAGCCCGATAAATCCGATGAATACCAGGGGGTTCATCAGCAGGGATTGTTTAAACTGCAGGTGAGACAGATAGAATGTTGACCGGGTTCCGCCGCAGGTGGCGCAGGGCAGACCGGTTATCTTCTTGAAGGTGCAGGTAAAGATGTTGTAGTTAATCGGCTTTTGCGCCAGAGGCATATTGACGGCATATCCTAATGCCTTATCCTGACCGGCCTGATGGCCTGAATGGAAGACAAAATGCTTTGGCACTGCCAGCATTGCGGCCAACAGGAAAAGGATAATGCCTGCATATATGAGGCCGTAGAATGGATTAAGGGTTGTCGTAACCCATTTTGACTTTTCGTTCATTATATAAAGTTACCCCGCATTATTCATACTGGGCTGTTGATTTATCAGCGATTATACAGCCCAGTATAGTCGGTTGTATAACTACCTGCTAAATCAACAACCGACTATAAACTACTATAGAATTCTGCAAAAGACCATCTGATAATTGTTATATGGTGCGGTCATGCCAGAGGCAGATCCGTCTTCGGCTGGACAATCCAGCACCCCGCTCCGGTCAACTAGGGCGGGGTGCGGGGCGAGATTATGGTATAAGCATAAATACCGAAAACAAACCGTTATCATTTTGAGTATCGTATGAATAATCCGGATTACTGCATTCCCTGGCCCAGAGCGGCAAATACGCCGAATCCTATAATCATTATTGCTATGACTACACAGACACAGCATAATACTATCGGGATTAAATAAGCCACGATGGCCTTCCAGACAGGAATCTGATGTGTTTCTTTCAGGCCGATTATTGTCAAGACCATTGCCCATAACCCGGCGATGTGACCGCCGCAGAATGGTATGAGATTAAAAACCATTGGGCTTTGCGCATAGGTGACGGGTCTGAAGGTCGCCTCAAATCCTTTCTTGTTGCCGCCCACAATCATCAGGCATAGGTGCAGGATACCGCTCCAGATGAAAACTCCGATGGTGATAAAAAGAGGCGAAACCACCACATAAACTACCCCAAGCAATGGTGTAATAACAAATGGCAGCATCTCATCTGTTTTATCCTGCTGTATGCCGAAGAAAGGTATTTGCAAAGCGGTAAAAACAACCTGCCAGAAGGCAACGCCGACCGCTCCGACAAATCCGGTGATGATTGCATACAATAGCGGTTTTCCCAGTCCGGCATTAACGGGCGTTCTGCTGAAGAATGTCATTGGCCGGAATATCGTCGCAATCCAAGTATTCCAGAGGCGCTTAAATAACGGTCCGTTATCGTCCCAGGTGGGCGATACGTTCTGCGATGGCCCGGAAGCAGGCGGCCTTAAGCCGCCTTCAGATGCAATTATTTCCGCACCGCAATTCGGGCATTTGGCCTGTCCGTCCTCTATGGTTTGGGCGCATTTAGGGCATAACATATAAGAGTCCTTTCTGTATAATTAGTATCCATAAGACGGCGGCCCGCCGCTTAAGGCGTTGCCCAGAGCGCCTAACATACCAAAGGCAAATAAACCGCCGCCGCAGCCGCAGCAGAATAGTATGGGCAGGAACCAAGCAACCACGGCCTTGCCCGTGGAAATCCCGTGGACCTCTCTTAAGCCGATTATTATCAGGACTATTTGCCATATTGCGCCCACCGGCGCTCCCAGGCAGAAAGGTATGAGATTCAGCCAGTAGGTGCTCATTGAATATACAACCGCTCTATAGGTTGCCTCAAATCCTTGTTCATTTCCTTTGATAACCATCAGGGAAAGATGCAGGATTCCGGCCTGGATAAAAGTATAAATAATCACCTGAATTGGCGCCATAAATATTTGGAATATCATATTCATTGAAAGTGACGATGCCATCATAACACTCTGGCCAGGTACCATCTGGGGCATATACATTGAGATTAACATAAGCATCCAGAAATTCACCGCAATTGTGCCGATGGAGCCGACGATTATGGCGTACAAAAGCGGCTTGCCGATTCCATCCTCGGTCGGGGTCTGGCTGAAAAATGTCTTAGGGTGGAACATTACGGAAACAAAGGTGTTCCAGAGCCGGCTGAAGAACGGGCCTTCGTCATCCCAGGTGGGCGGCATGTCATCGTATTCGTTGATGGTTACCTGCGGGTTAGGCGGCTGCGGCGGCTGTTGAGGAGGCGGCTGGAGTCCCTCGGGCGGCTTTTTTATCGTGCTGTCAGCCATGCCGATGGTTTCGCCGCAGCGGGGGCATTTGTCCTGTCCGTAGTCCAAACTTATAGCCCGGTTGCATTTCGGACACAGCATAATCATTCCTTTCAGTTATGATTATTTGTATAGTGGAAAATCAACCCAGCACCTAAATATTAAACGGGTTCCCGGAAATAGATGGTTGCCTTATAATAATATTTAGGTGCGGGGTCAACATAAATTCTTGAAATTTATGGTGTTAAATATATAGTGGTGGTAAAGCGATAGGGTAGAAGGGAGATAAGCAATGCCAGTAAGTTTTAAGTGCGGCTGCGGCAAACCGCTGAAGGTAAAGGACGAATTCGCCGGCCGCAAGGTCAAATGCCCGTCCTGCGGGTCAATTGCCGTGGCTCCGGAAATCACGGCCCAGGACCTGATGTCTGGTTCCGGCAGCCCAGAGGAATTGCCGTCAGGTGTGAAATGCCTGACCTGCGGCGCGGAATTGCAGGAGGAAGACCCGGTCTGCCTGAAGTGCGGGACTATCAGACAGGTGGCGATGGAAAAAGACAAAAGGACCCGGGCAAAGAGCCAAGCGCCGGCCGAAAAGCCGTTCTACCTGAAACCGCTGACCTGGGTGGCCGTTGTTGCGATACTCGTGTGCGCGGTTTTTATCTATAATAAATACAGCGGACAAGCCGAAGAGGAATCCGGCAACGGCAATAATGATGAAGAGGAAACCTCTGAGCCGGAAACAAGCGGAAACAATACTAAAACACCGGCGCCCAAGTCAAAAACGCCAGAACAACTCTTTACAGCGGAGTTGGAAAGTAAGGGTGCCGGCAATCCTGATAACATAGTAGAGCATATCCTCAAACTACGCGATAAGGCCGTGCCTGTCCTGGGGACCGGAATTGCCCACAAAGAACGGGCCGTAAAACTCAGGTCATCCCACGGGCTGTATGTCCTGGCTTATTTTAAGTGCTATCGCCCGCAAATCCAGAATGCGTTCAGGAATATTTCAGGCCGGGTGGGCAAGGATGAGGAACTCAGCCGGATTGCCCTGGAGACGCTTTATTTTATGGCCACGGATGCGCCTGAACCGGCCTTCCTGGAATTCGCCGATATCGCCGGCAAATACTCGGAGCAGTTCAAGGGATTGGAAAAATCTCCGCCGGCCGGACTGGCCAAGGATATTATTATTAAGCAATTCACCCAGAACCAGAGCAATCTGACCAAGGCCAAGGCATTTACCTATCTGGTTCTTCTGGGCGACAAGTGGAATGTCAAGCAGATTATCAATCTGGCCAAAGACGCCGCAGGAGAGACGGCCGTCTTTACCAAAACCGCCTTGCTTGAGTTGACCGGCTGCGCCTTTGAAAAGCAGGAGGACTGGAACAAGTGGTATTCGGACAACAAGAATTTCCCGCGGGCGCGCTGGCTTATCAACAGTTTGGAATCCGCGCCCGAAGCCCAGAGGCAGAAGACCATTAAGAAATTAACGGGCATCACCGGCAAGGATTTTTCCTATCCGGAAAATGCCGCTGAGGAACAGAAAAAGGAAGTGATTGGCAAATGGAAGGAATTCGGCAAGACGCTGAAATAAGGAGGATACCATATGATGCGCAGATTTATTCTTGTAGTGCTTGTCGGCTTAACGGCCTGTTTTATCTGCACCGATATCCCAGCCGAGCCGTATCCTGAGACGCTCAACAAAAGGATAAACGAACTCATCCGGCAGTTGGGCAGCGACGACTGGCCGGCCCGGGAAAAGGCCACGGATGAACTGATAGAGATAGGCCCGGCCGCAAAGGAGGCGCTCCAGAAGGCGTTGGACAGTTCTGACGCCGAGATTCGCGAGCGCGCCCAAAAGATTATCCCGCTTATCAGGTGGAAAGAGGCGTTTACCCTGCGGCTTAATAAATTTATGACCCAATTGCGGGCCGGGAAATTTGACGACCCAGTCCTGTTCCAGGATGTTACCGCATTCCTCAGCCGCGACGAGTCCATCTTTATTATGCTGGAATTATTGAAAGACCCCAACCAATCACCTGCCACGAGACAGCAGATTGCCTCGGCCCTGGGCAATATTACTGCCGTCAGTTTCAAGCCGGCGCTTAATAATCTCCTGGAACTGGTTCAGAAGGAGAAGGACGAGCAGATTCGGGTAGGGTTATTGAGGATTCTGGGCCGGAGCGGCCGGGATGAGCGCTCGGTCGCAATTGCCCTGCAACTTCTTAAGGACGGTCCGCCTAACCTGAAATCAATTGCCGTTAATACCCTGGCGGATATGGGCGAGGCGTCGGCGGTTCCGGAGATAATAAAGGCGATTAAGGATGCCGACCCCAATTTCAAGAATACCGCAATGTATGCCCTGAACCGGCTTAAGAGCGAGGAGTCCACAAAGGAACTGCTCCGGCTTATGAAGGAAGAGCAGAACGGCTGGTTGAGAGCCCAGGCCGTGGCTATCCTCTCCAACTACAATGATGCCAAATTAATACCGGAATTCATATCGGCCCTTAAAAGCGATAAGGACTTTGATGTCCAGCGCAATTGTCTTTATGCCCTGCAGAAATTCAAGGGCGATAAGAGCATTCCGCCTGCTTTGCTGGATTTTATGAAGACCGCCGCGTCTCATATCCAACCCAATATTCTGAATACCTTCCAGGTCCTGGGCGACCGCTCCATTGTGCCGGAACTCATTAAAATGCTTGAAAAAGAGACGGATTATGGTAATTTCCATAGCGTGCTTGGGACATTGCAGTCGTTTGCCGGAAACCAGAAATTTACGCCCCAGGCAATGCCCCATGGCTTAAAAGACGAGATTCTCAACAAGGCCAAAGATTGGTGGAATAAGAACAAATAGCAGACGGAGTACTGGCGGAGAGGGAGGGATTCGAACCCTCGGTAAGGTTACCCCTACACATGCTCTCCAGGCATGCCGATTCAGCCGCTCTCGCACCTCTCCGTATTTATTCTTTGTGTTCTTTGTGGTTAATCCTACCTTCCCAATTGTTCAATAAACGCCTCAATAGCCGTCTTGGTCTGTTCCTCGGAATAGCACCGCAAATCATTCAGGTCGCCTGAAATCACAATGCTCGGGATGCCCAGACGTTGTTGCAGCCGTTGGGGCATTCCGTAACGGCTGTTGGTGTTATTGGCGCAACTCTTGGCCTCGTGGAAAATAATGCCGTGGCAGGAGAATTTCTTGAGCATCGCTTCAATATACTTTTCCTTGGCCTCGTCCGAGCGCACAATGAATAATTCCGTGTAAGCCCGTGCCATACTGTTAAATGGGTCGCTTGCCCCGTTAGAAGCGTCCGATGTCGCTGTTTTAGAACTAATGGGAGATTCTGTGTCACTACTGTGTTCGCTTCTAACGGGGTGAACGTCGAATGCATCAAATACCCATGAATTGCAATAGGTGGATGCCACGACACAGGTTTTTAGTGATGCGAATAATTCGGACATCGGACGCAGTTTGCCCCAGATGGGCATTCCGTCCCAGTAGAGCCGGAACTTTTCGCCATCCACAGCCGCATCCTTGCTCTTGACCTTTTCTTCCAGTTCATCTAAGAGGATTTTATAATAATCCACGGCCTGTTGGGTGCCGCGCATGACCACAGCCGGTCCCATCTGGATGGTGCCGTCAAAGAAATTCAGAGGCGATGGAATCGCCGAGGCGGTCTCCAGCACCTTTTTCCAGAGCACCGAGCATTCCTTGGACAGGGCCAGGACCCGTTTCATCTCTGCCTCGTCATATTTCTTGCCGGAGATTTTTTCCAGATGCGGAATCAGCGCTTTCATCTGTTCAGCCACGCTTTTGATATGGGCGTCGGTTACTTCGCCCACGCCCCGATGGGTCTGGATGCCGATAAGCGGCTTCTTGAATTCATTGGCGTAAAAGGCGAACCAGTCCTGGACATCCCGGCACTGGTTGGTGTTATAAACCAGCACATCCGGCGTGGGGATGGAATCAATGCCCGGATAGGCCTTGGACAAAGGGGTCTGCTTCTTTAAGTAAGCCCCGACATCGCTGGTCAGATAGGAGCAGATTTCCGGCGAATAGCCGATGGCATTAGCCACCGGGATAAAGTCCGTGGACATCCGCGTGGCGCCTAACATTGCCCCGTGATTCTCCGGGAAATAGACCACGAACCCCATCGCCCGGAGGAGTTCAGCCGGACCCACACTGGTGCACCAGGCGATTTTGGGGTTTCCTGTCTTCATGGCCTTGTCCAGTTCGTAAAAATGGTCAGCCATTATCTTCTTCATCTGTGCCGTGGCCTTGATTTCTTTCCTCGGGGCCTTGGCTGTAGTCGGGTCTGGCATATAATATCTCCTGTTCTAACAAGCGAATAAGAAGATGATTATAAGAGTATTTCACCGCGTTGTCTATAAATTTATTAATATCACTCGGGGCTTGACAGGGGATTGAAAGAAGTTATAATATAACGACTGCAAAAACACAGACAGAAAACCGAAGCAGGGGAGAATATAAAACATGCAAGTAGATAAATCATTGTTTATTGGTAAAACAGTGACTAAAATAGAACTTGATAAAGAAACGCAAGAATGGGTATTTGATTTTAGCAATGATATAAATCTTAGAGTTAGCACTCCGTGGAGAATTATAAATGACAAAGAAATACTGCGAACTAGTGGAGATGAAGGGCAGATTTATGGATTACCTGAACCGGTAAATGTAGGCAAGAATGTTATGGATCTATTAAAGGGTAAAAAAATAACCAACTTCAATGCGGATCCCATAACCACTGATTTAACATTTGAATTTGATGGTAATCTAAAAATACAAACTTTTAATGATAGTGGATATGAGCCGTGGATAATATGGTCTAAAAATGGAGTAGAATACGTGTCCAGTGGATGTAAAATATATCATAGTTCATAAATGAAAATTATTGAATCTGAAAACCCTGAAAACAAATAATCATTTCCATGTCTTTCCGATTTTCCCCTTGACAAATCCCGAAACGGGTTGTATTAACACAGGTCAAGCGGGCTTACCGGGCGGTTAAAGGCATTCCGGCCAGGCGGATAAAGGACAGGTTGGGAATCGGCGCGGCGCGCTATTGCCTGGAGATGACTTTTGGCAGTTGGCGGTTTACCGGCAAGATTCAAGGAAAAGGTCGCGGCGCTTTCGCTCTTGCCGAGTCATATCTCTGCGGCAGTCCGGATGCGTACCTGTTCGTCAGGCCGCAGGACGAGATAATCGTTAATCAGCTGGTCAACATTACTACTCCGAAACGGGTCAATGAGTTCCGGATGAAATTGCATAACCAGTTGATGCG
>JBFMDM010000050.1:0-14307 GCA_040753835.1 Planctomycetota bacterium | reverse complement strand
AAGAAGGGCAACGGCCTGGTCCAGAATATCTTCAACCCGAAAAACGTCGCCCGGCTCAACGGGAATATGGGCATCGGACATACCCGCTACCCAACTATCGGAGGCGGAGACGCCGAGGACGCCCAGCCGTTTTACATCAACGTGCCGCTGGGCATTGCCATGGCCCATAACGGCAACGTGACCAATTACTCGGAACTGAAAAAGGCGCTGGAAAAGGACAGTTTCTACCATCTTAATTCCCGGTGCGATGTGGAGGCGATCCTGAACGTCTTTTCCAACGAATTGGCCGGCAATAACCTGCGCCGGTTCTCGCCTGAAATGGTGTTCAAGGCGGTCTATAACGTCTTCAGGAAAGTACAGGGCAGTTATTCGGTGGTGGGTATCATCGCCAACAAAGGGATGTTCGCCTTCCGCGACCCGCAGGGCATTAAACCCATGGTCTTCGGCCGGAAGGGCGACAGTTACGGCTTTGCCTCTGAAAGCGTGGCGCTGGACATATTGGGCTACCAGTTGGAGCGCGACGTGGCGCCCGGCGAGGTTATTTTCATACAGGAGCAGGAGCCGTTCTTCAAGGCCCATCGCCAGTTGTTCTCCAAGCGCCTGATGAAGAAGGCGCATACGCCCTGCATCTTTGAATGGATATATTTCGCCCGTCCGGATTCGGTGATGGACGGTATCAACGTCTACGAAGCACGGCTGCGGCTGGGTGAGGAACTTTCCAAAGAGGTCATCAAGCGCAACATCAAGGCCGACATCGTGGTGCCGGTGCCGGACAGTTCCAAACCGGCGGCCACAGCCATGGCCGAGAAATTGGGACTGCCCTACCGCGAAGGCCTGGTCAAGAACCGCTACATCGGGCGAACCTTCATTATGCCCCTGCAGGAGGCGCGGGAAAGCACGGTCCGACAGAAATTGAATCCCATCAGGAACGAAATCAGCGGCAAAAAAATCCTGCTGGTGGACGATAGCATCGTGCGCGGCACGACCTCGCGGGAAATAATCAATCTGGTAAAGAACGCCGGGGCCAAGGAGGTTTATCTGGCCGTGACCTGCCCGCCCTTACGCTATCCCTGCGTATATGGAATTGATATGCAGACCAAGAGCGAGTTCATCGCCCGCAACAAGGATGAGGAAAAGATTGCCAGGGAAATCGGTGCGGATAAATTGGTTTACCAAACCCTGAACGGACTGGTCAAGGCGGTGAGCATCAGGAAATTCGCCTCTTCCAACGGCAAGGGCGGCAATAAATACTGCACGGCCTGCTTTACCGGCATATACCCGACCAGGATATCGGAAACGATGTTCAAGGATATAGAACAGGACCGGCGCAAGGCGCAGTGCAGTTGTTAAACAGACAATAAGAATGGTGGGCGGTAAGGGATTTGAACCCCTGACCTCCTCGGTGTAAACGAGATGCTCTTCCGCTGAGCTAACCGCCCATATTAATACTACCAAAATATCAAGCCGCTTGTTTATTGTCAATATAAATTCCGGTATGAAATAATCCCTATTTAATTACCCTGGCCAAGGCCCAAGCAGCACGATCTAGGACATAGCCGTCTCCGGCATCGTCCACCACCAACCTCAATTCCTTGGCGCCTTTGATATCAATAAAAATGTCCTTAGGCGGAGTGTCTTTTCTGAATACCTCGCTCTCGTATGACTTTTTGCCGTCCACATAAACAACAAACCTGACACTACCGCTCAAATTGTCTGCCTGCGCACCTGCGCCTTCTGCGCCTATGCCGATGGTGGCGAAGAATTTCTGGTATGCCCCATCTAATTTATAGGTCAGTTCGCAGTTGGCGTGCGCTGACAGGCCCTTGTAATACTTGTTGCCTTGTATGGAAATTGGTTTCTGGCTGAAGAGCCCGCGGTCTTTCTGGCAATGCCAGAGGAAAGACGCTGTCTCATCCTTAGGTGAAATATATTCCTTGACCTCGGATGGCTCTAAATCAGACAGGTAAACACAGCGGTCGTTCTTGAAATATATAAAACCTATCGCATCAATCGGAATCTGATAATTGCCCTTGCTCTGCGCCAAGACCATGGCCCTTTCTGATAATGACGGGCTGATGGAGCCGATCAGCCGGGAGCCGTCGGAAAGATATACTATTGCCTCCAGATTGCCTTTGGATGTCTTTTCAGTATTTGCAGTAAATGAGAACAGGTTAATCGTCCGGATATCCTTCATCTTATATGTCCGGTCCTGGTTATAAAGGGTTGATTTAATGCTGACGCTCTCCGGCGTAAGCGAGATAACTATTCCGCTATCCACATCGCCAGAGATAAGGAATACCGTATCCTCGCGCTCGGCCTTTTTTACCGCATCCAGTATCCTCAGTGACAGGGATGACTCTTTATCCTCCACTCTTTCTATGGATGATATCTGCTCAAAATTGAGCGCTATCCGTCCCAGGATGATGTTGTGAACCGCGAACCCGTTCTTGGCCGTATCTGAAATCACGCCGTAGATGATATCATGGCTGACCAGGGTTATCCTGAACACCGATTCTGCCCTCAGCGACTGGGTAACCGGGCTATTATGAAACGATATACCGGCAATATCAACGCAGGCAAAAGTAGCAGGCGTTATGCCTTTTGAGAGCAAGGTTATCTGATTATTATCAAACTTTATCCCATCACCCTTAAAAGATTTGCCTTCAAGGTCCGTAACCCTGATGATTTCAGGAGAAGAGGCATAGGCGTAACCGCTGAAGAGAAGGATAATGATTGTTAATATATACCTCATACTATGCTGTGTTTCATACTTCCAACGCCAAGTTTCTCAGATTCTTTAAACTGAATCGTATAATCAATCTCAGGCCAGGCAACTCTAAATACATCTTCACCGGCCTTTTGGTTAATCAGGTCAATGCTGGCCGTGTCAATTGCCACAGGGTCTGATGAAGCCAGGATACCGACATCAGGCAGGAGCGGCTTTTCTGGCTTATCAATGCAGTCGCAGTTCTTGGTAATACTGGTGGCGAAGTTGATGAATCCTGTCTTCTTACCGAAGAGGATGCCGGCGCAATAGCGGGCCATTTTGGCCTGGACGCTGTCCGATGCCGCGTGCCACTTGTCAACTTTGACCGCCTTATGCGGGCAGACCGCAAAGCACTCGCCGCAACCGTAGCAGATGTCTCTATTGATATACGCCCTGCCGCTGACCAGTGTAATCGCATCCGCCGGGCAGTGGATGATGCAGACCTCGCAGGCCTTGCAGTCGCTGGTGATAATCTCCGGCTTGACGCCCGAATGCATATCCAGTTTCCCGCCCCGGCCGGCCAGGCCCATTGAAATATTCTTCAAAGCGCCGCCGTAGCCGGTCAGGAGATGCCCGGTGCAATGGCTCAGGGCAAGTATTACGTCCACACGCTTGGCCAGCCCGGCAATATGAATCCGTCCGTGCGGCGTTGCCATAGAAACCTGATTCTCTCCGATGAGCCCGTCCGCGATGATTACCGGGCAACCCAAGTTCTCGTAAGAAAACCCATGCTTGGCGGCCAGAGCCAGATGGTCCACGGCATTAACCCGCGGGCTTTCGTAAAGCGTATTGGTATCGGTCACAAACGGCTTGGCCTTGGCCTCTCTGACCAGGTTAACGATAACCTTGACGAATACGGGCGAGATGAAACTCTTCTTTTTCTCCTCGCCCAGATGCATCTTGAGCGCCACGAAATCATCCTTCTTGAGCAATTTGGCGAATCCGGCTTTCTTGAACAGTGATTTCAGTTTGGACGAGACCGATACGGCAGATTCACTATCAGCGGTAGGCGTAAAATAAACAGGACTCTTATTTTTCTCGCTCACTGCGATATTCCTCACTCTATAAAGATATGACTATTTATTGGCAATATCCAAAAGATATTGGCCGTAACTGGTTTTCTTCAGAGGTTCTATCAATCCCAGCAACTGTTTCTTATCTATATATCCCAGTTCGTATGCAATCTCTTCTATGCAGGCGACCTTCAGACCCTGGCGTTTCTCCAGGATGGCGATGAATTCAGCCGCGCCCAACAAGTCCTCGGGCGTCCCTGTGTCAAGCCAGGACACGCCCCGGCCCAGCAACTCCACCCGCAGTTTATCCGCCTTTAGGTATTCCTTGTTCACGTCTGTAATCTCCAGTTCGTTTCTCCAGGACGGCTTTATGCCCTTGGCAATCCGGACCACTTCATTGTCGTAGAAATAAAGCCCGGTAACCGCATAGTTTGATTTGGGCTGCTTGGGCTTTTCCTCTATGGACAGCACCTTGCCGGACGAGTCAAACTCAACCACTCCGTATGCCTGGGGATTACGAACATTATATCCGAAGACGGTTGCGCCGCGCTTGGTCTTTACGTCCTCAACAGATTTCTTCAGTACCGACATCAGTTCATGCCCGTAAAATATATTATCGCCCAATAACAGGCAGACGTCATCCTTGCCGATGAACTTCTCGCCTAATATGAACGACTCGGCAATGCCATTGGGATGCGCCTGCTCCTGATACGAGATATTCAGGCCAAGATGCCGGCCGTCATTGAATACGCCCTTGAACCTGGGCAGGTCCTGGGGCGTTGAAATAATCAGGATTTCCCTGATGCCGGAAAACATCAGGATGGACAGGGGGTAATAAATCATCGGCTTGTCATAAATCGGCAGTAACTGCTTGCAAACCCCGAGCGTAACCGGATACAGACGCGTCCCGCTGCCGCCGGCTAATATAATACCTTTCATCGGTTTCCTCCTCTATGGCGCCGTTGGCACCATTAGACCGCCGAATGGCGGGATTTTCATTAATACATTGACTCATTGTGGATTTTAGCGCCTACTAAGTCAAGAAAAAGCACTCCTCTTAACGCTATCTAATAACTTGACATCCATTTAAAGTATGGTAAAGTATCTGTTATGAAGATAAAGATACTCAACGGCACAGTGGTTACATCAGCCGAAGCGTTCAAGGCGGATATCGCCATAGAAGACGGCATTATCACAAAGGTAGAACGCAAGTCCAAGACCGCCACCGCTGACCTATTGCCGGAATTTGAGGCAGACGAAACGATTGACGCCAAGGGACAATACATCCTTCCCGGTGGAATAGACATCCATACCCATTTTGATATGCCGTTCGGCGGCACGGTCACGGCGGATAATTTCTATACTGGCACGGTGGCCGCGGCCTGCGGCGGAAACACCACGATTATTGACTTTGCCATCCAGAACAAAGGCGAGACGCTTAAGCAAGCACTTGACAACTGGAGCAAGAAAGCGGAAGGCAAGGCGGTAATTGATTATTCATTCCATATCGCCCTGACCGATGTCAACGATAATATCGTTTCGGAGATTCCTGATATCCTCAACCAGGGCATTACCTCATTCAAACTCTTTATGGCCTATAAGGGCAGTTTGATGGCAGGCGATGAGTCCATCTCCAAAGTACTGGCCGAATCCGGCAAACTCGGATTCCTGACAATGTTACACTGCGAGAACGGCGAAGAGGTTGACCGTCTGACCAAGGAATTGCTGGCCAACGGCAAGACCTCGCCCTTTTATCACGCCCTGAGCCGGCCGATAGACGCGGAGGAATCGGCCGTTGAGCGCGCCATAAAAATGGCCTCTGATAATAACGGTAACCTCTATGTTGTGCACCTGAGCTCCGAAGGCGGGCTGAGGCATATCAGGAAGGCGCTCCTGGAAAAGAAGAGAATCTTCGCAGAGACCTGCCCGCAATACCTGATATTGTCCATTGACAAGTATAACGAACCGCCGAATACACCCATAATAAAAGGCGATAAAGGCAATGTCAACCTGCCGCCGGATTTTGAGGGCGCCAAATATGTGATGTCACCGCCTCTGCGCGGCAAATACAATCTCTCGGCGCTCTGGGACGGCATCAAAACCGGAGCCATCAGCGTGGTTTCCTCGGACCACTGCGCCTTTAACTTCAACGGCCAGAAGACCATGGGCCTGAACGATTTCTCTAAGATACCCAACGGCATACCGGGCGTGGAAACCCGGCTATTTCTCCTGTTCAACGAGACCTTCACTGAAAAACATATTAATATCAACAAGATGGCGGACGTCTTTGCCACGGCGCCGGCCAAACTCTTCGGACTTTACCCCAAAAAAGGCGAGATTAGAATCGGCTCTGATGCCGATATCGTTGTGTTTAATCCCAACAAGAAACTCAGCATAAAGCGAATCAAACTCCATCAGGACGTTGACTATACGCCTTTTGAGGGCTACAAAGGCATAGGCTCGGTTTCCTTTGTCATTGCCAACGGCAAGGTTATCGTCCGAAACCAGGCCTTCTGCGGCGCCAAAGGAGGCGGCAAGTTTCTGAAACGGAATAAATTTAATCCTCTATGTTTACAGGAATCGTCCAGCAAATAGGCCATGTGCTAAAGGCATCCAAAAAGGGCTCGTTGCTGCAACTGGCCGTTAAGATACCCGCCCGACCGGACGGTCGTTCGGGCGGGCCATCGCTCAATAAGCAGGTTAAAATTGGGGACAGCATTGCCATAAACGGCGTATGCCTGACTGTAACTTCCATGAAAAGTGATAGTTTCACCTTTGACGTTATGGCTGAAACGGTCAAGCGGTCCACCCTCGGCTCGTTAAAGACCGGTAATAAGGTCAACACCGAACTAGCCATCCTTTCCGGCGAGCCATTCGGAGGACACTTTGTCCAGGGACATGTTGATACAGTGGGCAAAATATCTTCCATAACCAAACAGGGTTCAAATTACCTGATGCAGATTGCCTGCCCGCCTGAGACAGCCAAACTTATCATAGAAAAGGGCTCTGTTGCCATTGACGGCGTGAGTTTGACCGCCTTTGATATCGGCTCAGGCCGGTTTTCTATTGCCTTGATTCCCCATACGCTCAAGGCGACCATTCTCGGAGTAAAGAAGGTCGGCGACAAGGTGAATATTGAAGCGGATATGCTCGGTAAATATATCCAGAAATTAATTCCCCAAAAGCCGTATTCAGGCGGTCACTCTGACGAGGGGTTTTAGCCCGCCTAAGGCGGGTCCTCCTCAGGAGGAAAATCTCTGGCTATTTTTCTTGCTATACCTTCATATATTTAGTATTTAAGAATAATATATAAAGAGACGATATATAACTATTATTCCCATAAACGGGATAAGGAGGTTTAGATATGAGAAACTCTAAAGTAATGATTATCGGGACCATATTGTTAAGCGGCTTGCTGGTAATGGGCATTTCTTCCTGCCGTCTTTTAAGCAAGAAGCCGTCCCAGCCCGGCGCGCCCAAGGCCATTAAAGGCCTGTTAGAAACACCGGTGGCCAAGAACTACCAGGCGCCTGACGTGCCGGTGCCGGCAAACTTTGAGTATCGGGCTGACAAATCCTGGGCCTATGTAACCGGAAGCGTCCGCACCATCTCTATCAAATACATCGGCAGCGCCAGGACCGAGGACCTCCTGGAATTCTACCGCAAGCAGATGCCCCAATCCGGCTGGATGGAGAAGATGACCCTGGGCGTTGATTCCAAAAAAGCCGTTGGCTTCCAGAAGAATTACGAACAATGCCGGATTATCATTGACCAGAAGGGCTCTGAGACCTACCTGACCGTTGAACTTGGTTACGGGAAATAGCCCGCGGAAAGACCGAAAATGAGTCCATCAGCAGAGAAACAAAATCCTTCAGCCCGCGGGGCCAGGGTATATCATAACGCTCCCCCGCCCGGTAAGGATAATACCATAGCGATTCCGTTCTGGGCCAGGATATCCACCTTTGTCACTACCCACCAGAACCTGCTGTTCTTTATCCTGCTAACCGTCTGCCTGGCCATCGGACTTCTGTGGTGGCGCAGTTACCGGATGGACAAGATGACTCAGGAAGCGTCATATAAACTGGAGAAGTCCAACACCACCGAGGAAGTAAAAGGTATGCTTCAGGTCTATGGCGTGACGCCGATTGCGCCGCTTATCAGATACAAATTAGCCAATATCTACCTGACCGAGGAAAAATACGATGAGGCCAGAAACGAATACGAATATATCCTGGAGAAATTCCCAAAGCACCCTATTACCGAACAGGTAAAGCAACTCCTCAGCCAACTCAAGGTAAGCGAGGAATGGGCCAAGGGCGAACTGAGCAAACAACTGGCTGAACTCAACCAAAAGAGAAATCTGCCCCGCCTGACCGTGATGACCAGTAAAGGCGACTTTGAGATAGAACTCTACGAGGACGATGCGCCCAATACTGTAGCTAACTTTATCTCCATTGTCCAGGATGGCGTCTATTCGCCCACTGCGGTCTATGAAATCAATCCTGACCTGGGCGTGTGCCTGGGCCGTAGGGAGCCGCTTGATTATGCTATCGCATTTGAAGAAAACCAACTCACCCACAAGGAAGGCGTGATTGGAATGATTCGGAATATAGACCCTAACAAACCACTGCCTTCTGAGAGCTCCAGGTTTTATGTCTATACCAATGCCAAGGAGAACGAGGAACTGGACGGTAAATACACCATCTTCGGACGGGTGGTCAAGGGAATGGACAAGGTCAGACAATTAGCCAAGGACGATGCCATAACCTCAATCGTGATTAACTCCAAGCGCCAGCACGAATACAAGGCGGAGAAAACAAAGATAGAAAAGCCATCTGCGCCGGTTACCCCGACCGGCACTACCGAGCCGCCGAAGAAACTGCCGTTTTAATACCACTTTTTGGTATGCGCATTGAGGATATCAATTGCCTCGCGCCAGTTGCCGTCAGGCAGAATCTCCTTTAGTTTATCATCAACCGCCTTGATTTGCTTAAGGGCATTGGAGCGCGATAACTCCTTCTCAACCCAACGCTCTTCCTTTTCCTGTAACCGCTGCAGATTCTCCTGTTCCCTGAGCAAGATACCGGCTACTCCCCTGCGGATGGCCTCGTCATTGCAATCCAGCAGCGGAACCAGGGCCGGAATGCCCTCGGCTGTAATGGGCTGGGCTATCAACTGTACGGCCGAGCGCGGATTGCTGTGCAGGATAATATGCGTGTTATACTTGAATACCACCCAGTCCATCGGCGTAATCACCAGGGCCAGTAACGCCAAAGAAAAGACCAGCAAGTGCCGCCTCGTCATCCAGAGAAAACTCTTTACCCGATGCATCTTAAGCGCCACGATTAACAGCCCGATTACCACCAGGGTAATGCCATAGGCGCCGACCAGGCGCATGCGGGTCAGGCCGTTAAAATCTATGTACATTATCAGCCGGTGAAAGGTCCCGATGGCAATTATCAGGTTCTGCGCCACCCAAATCCAGGCCAGTATCTTTAACAGCCGTGTCCGGCGGTGGAAGTTCAGGTCCCGGATGAATATCACGCCCAGCACAAAACTGGTCAGGGCCAGGGCCATCGTCAGCCAGAATGTCCCGCTCCTGGCATATTCGGAATAATTCAATCCCTGCGGCAGTGCCCTCTTAATCCACAGGAATGAGAAGTCAACCGCATTATAAAACAGGAAGGCCAGATTCACCGCAATCAGGGTATTGATGGCAATAGTGGCCAATAAATCGGCGAACGGCAGGGCCGAGCCCTGTTTCATATCCTCATCCTCACCCAATATCGGCGTCAGTATTGTAACTTTCAGTTTCTGCGGCGCCAATAATATTACCGCAAAGACAAAAGAGAATATCCAGAAGAAGATGTGCCCGATGGACGGGAAGTAATCCAGGATATGAGCCAGTTGTTCCCAGGCCCAATTCCAGGCATCCTTTACCCAGGACTCCACCACAATATTTGCCAAGGCGAAAATACCGATGAATACCAGCACGATTACGGCCGGAATCAGCCAGATAAGCCCAAGCCGTAACAGCCGCGCGCCCCAAGATGGAAGCCGTGAACTTAACTGCACCAGCGTCCTTCCGTAACCGGCCAGGACCAGAGGCAGTTTCAGGGAGGTCCAACAGTATGAATGGATTAGTTCAGAGATATGCAGAGAAAACATCTTTAGGGACGAGGTAAAAATAAAGAGCAGTATTAGGGCCGCTATCCAGGCAAAAGGCCCGGACTGCCAGATGCTTCTTATGGCCAGCAGAATCAACAGCCCTGTGCAAATTAATCCGCCCCTGGAAAAAGACGGCCGTTCAACCAGCCAGATAAGCCCGGCGGTTATCAAAATAAGCACGCCCAGGCCCAAGCCATCCACCCTGCCCCAACTTTGGTATATAAAATAGTCAAACAACACCACCGACAATAAGGTCACAAGAAGGATTGTTTTGCTAATATCCGGAATCCATTCTATCCTGTCCGGAGTATGTTCAACCGTTGGTTGTTGTGGCGTCTGACCGGTCAAATCTGGTGTTTGTGGAGTAGTATAATCCTCAGTCATAACTTAAACCTCCTTTATTAAACGAATTTTAGCAGTTTCTATCTGCGTCAATCTGTGTTTATCTGTGGTTCCGCTTTACTTATTCTTCCACACCGCTTTGCGCTTGGCCAGGAACGCATTTAAGCCCTCATGGGCGTCCCCGGTTTTCATCAACTGGTTGAGATAGATGTCCTCAACCTCGGTAAGATATTTCAGGAATGACTCTTGCTGCTGCTTCAATGAGGCCAACTTAGTGTATTTCAGGACGATAGCGCTGAGATTGGTTATCTTGGATATGAAGTTCTGTTCTTCTTCCTTGAGTTTGTCTGCAGGGACTGACTTATTTATCAAGCCGATGGACAACGCTTCAGGCGCTCCGATGACCGCGCCGGTCAGGAGCAGTTCCATTGCCCTGGCCTGCGGGATAATCCGGGGCAGGAGTATACAAGCAACAGGCGGGAAGACGCCTACCTGAATCTCTGGCTGGCCGAACTTGGCGGTCTCGGCTGAGATGATGAAGTCGCAGAATATGGCCAGTTCGCACCCGCCGCCCAGGGCCGCGCCCTGCACCACGGATAAGGTCGGCCTGTTCAGGGCAATCAGGTTCCTGAATATTTGATGGAAGTCCTTTATCATCTCAATTGCGGTGTTGCCCATGTGTTCGGACACATCCACGCCAGCACAGAATGCCTTACCCTCAGCGTCAAAGACCAATAATTTCAGGTCTTGCTCATTCATCAGCCCTTCCAAGACCTGATTTACTTCCCTCATCATCTCAATATTAAGCACATTCAGAGGCGGATGATTGAACGTAATCCGTGCCACTCCGTCTGAAAACTGATATTTGATATTCTTATAATCCATAACGCCTCCTACTTGAAAGATGACAGATGATAGATAATAGATGAGAGAATTATCAGATATTCCCTTTCATCTTTCCACTTTCATCTTTCATCTTTTCTATATGTATTGCCCCCCATCCACCTTAATCACCTCGCCCGTGATATGCCTGGCCTTATCTGAGGCCAGGAACGAGACCACCCATGCCACCTCGTCTGTCTTGCCGATTCGGCCCATCACAATTTCCGCCAGCGCCTTCTGCCTGACCTCTTCAGGCGCATTGACCACCATATCGGTCTCTATCAATCCGGGCGCCACGGCATTGACATTGATATTAAACTTACCCAGTTCCCGGGCTACGGACTTGGTCAAGCCGATAATCCCGGCCTTGGAAGCCGAGTAATTGGATTGGCCGAACTTGCCCCTCAGCCCGTTGATGGAGGTGATATTGATTATCTTGCCTGAGTTCTGGGTCTTGAACAGCGGCGCCACGGCGTGGATATAATTAAAACAACCTTTGAGATTGATGGACATCACGTTATCCCATTGCTCCTCAGTCATCTTCCAGACCACCGAGTCCTGGTTGACGCCGGCGTTATTAACCAGGATATCCAGATGCCCGAATTCCTTGAGCGCGGATTGGACCATCTTCTCAGCATCAGCGGATTTGGATACGTCGGCCTGGATGGCCAGACCCTTGCGCCCCATCTTCTTTATTTCCTCCACGATTTTATTGGCCTCATCAGCATGCTTACGGTAATTGATAACCACATTAGCGCCGTTACGGGCCAGGTCCAGGGCAATGGCTGCGCCGATGCCCACGCTCCCGCCGGTGATAATTGCGCCCTTGCCTTCTAATTCTTTCATATTGTTAAAGTTGATAAGTTAACAGGTTGATAAGTTGATAGGTGTTGACTTACTTATCAACTTATTATCTTATCAATATATCAACCTAAGACGGTTTTGGCAAGAAATAACTACACTGGGGGTGGCTATATATCAAGAGGGATGATGTATTACTACAAGAGAGGTCAGGTATTATTATACGAGGGGTGGAGTGTTATAGTGTATAGGTGGTGTGGTGTTATGTGTCAAACTACCCCCAGATTAGGCGGCAATACTCACCAGACCCCAGCCCCATCCCCTAACCATCTCAGCCCCTATGGGATATAGGGATAGCCCCTATGGGGTTAAGTATCTATCCTATAGGGGTAGCCAGATAGCCCCTATGGGTAGGGGGGATAGCCCCTATGTGGTGCCCCCATAGCCCCTATCCGGCATAGGGATAGCCCCTATGGGGTTAATCCACTGGGATATAGGGTTACCCTTATAGCCCTACTGGGCAACCGAGATAGCCCCTATGGGTAAGGGGGATAGCCCCTATCTGGTACCCCCATAGCCCCTATCCCCCCTATAGATAGCCCCTATCCGGCTATGGCATAGCCCCTATAGAGTGGAGTAACTACCCTAAGGGGATAGCCGGATAGCCCCTATCCCATACCCCCATAGCCCCTATCCCTGTATAGGATAGCCCCTATGTAGGTATCCCATTAGCCCTATCCGGCTATTTATGAATCGGTATCCGTCATATTAGCCATCCCGATGTTACATCGGGATAAACTCCGACACAGAGGACACAGAGCCGGAACCCAATATATACTTGGGTTCTACGGATTCATCCTGAACGGATTCACCGTGAACGGAAAAGACCGCTTTGATTTATCTGCGACCTAATGGGTTCACCCTGAAGGGCTTGTCCTGATGAAGGAAGGGTTCACCATGAATGGGTGAAACTTAAAAACCCTATTTTTCATCGTATTTCTCTGTGGTCTCTGTGACTCTGTGGCTGGTATTTGGCGGATATGGGGTAACTTTACTTTGGTTTCGGCATCACGGCTTTTACCAGTTCCTCATCAAACGAATGGCCCTCGGCCAGTAACTGGCGGTATTTGATGAAGTCAATTGTGTCCTTGCCGGTCGCCTTCTTGGAGTTGAAGGCATTAAAGCCGATATAGGCCTCGGTAGCCATATTTGCGGCCAGCCAGTGCCGGTTGGGCAGTTTCTGCTGGTCCCAGTAGAACTTCTTCTTCAACCGAACGCTGTCTATGGTCTTTATCAGACACCCCGGCATCAGGTTGGTGAATGTCCAGAGCACGTTATTGACCTCTTTGTCAAGCAGTTCAAAATCGGTCTTGGCCGTCTTGAGATAGGCCTTGGCGTCCTCGGCCTCCTTACCTTTTCTGAATTCGCCATAGACAACCTCGCCGTCCGCAATGTATTTATCGGTAATGACCAGAGGATTGCGTACGAACTTACCGTCCTCTTTGATAACCGGAGCGACCTTGCTGATAAGTCCGAGGAGTTTCATCTTATAGGCGCTCCAGAGTTCGCAGGCCGTGCAGGACCACAAGGCGTCCTCCAGACCGATAAAGAGCGGCATAAAATCCGTGGCGCCGCCGTCCGGCGCAGAGCCGTGCCGTGGACCGGCCTGTCCGTAAATCGCCAAATCCGACGAGATGGTGATGTCGCAAGCCATACCGATTTCCTGTCCACCAGCCACGCGCATCCCGTTGACCCGGCAGATTACCGGCTTCTTGCAGTTCAAGATACCGTCCACCATTGCATTAAACAGGTCCATATAATTGCCGTATTCGGTCGGATTGGTGGAATAGTATTCGGCGTATTCCTTGGTATTGCCGCCGGTGCAGAATGCCTTGTCGCCTGCAGCCGTAAAGACCACGGCGACGACGCTGTTATCAGCCGAGGCGCGCTGGAATCCGGCTATCACGCCCTTGACCATCCGGGTGGTATAGGAATTATACTGGGCCGGGTTATTGAGGATAATCCAGGCAGAATAAAGACACTTGACGGTCTCGCCTGTAGCGGGATTCACTATTGGCTTCTTTTCAAACATAACTGACGGTGCTTCCTTGCCGAATAAATCCTCGCTGAACAGGAAATGGTCTCTCTTGGAATTATCGCGTTCTAACCAGGGCATATTATTCATAACAATCTCCTCTCTAAACTCTTGCGAAACACTCCCCAGTCATTCCCGCGAAAGCAGGAATGACACCTTAGTGTCTTGGTGCCTTTGTGGCAACGAATTATCTTTACTATTAAAAATTAATACTCAAATTCAGCCCGAGCGGGAAGTTC
>JBFMDM010000049.1:0-14786 GCA_040753835.1 Planctomycetota bacterium | reverse complement strand
ATTGGCACCCCCCCCCCCCCCCCCCATAAAAAAACGCCAGCAATCCCTTGTAAATCAAGGGATGTAGGGCATCCGCCTTTTCAGCCATCCTTCGCTGTTCCGAAGCCACGGAGTGGCGAAGGACAGCGTAATATAATCATCGTTGACGACGACCCGGCCGTGGCCGAGTGTCTTTCCAAATTCCTCATCAGGCAGGGCTATGAGGTTGCCGGTTTCTCCGATTCCGTTACCGCGCTGGAACGTCTTAAATCAAGCCATTATGATTTATTGATTACGGACATAAATATGCCCGGCATAACGGGCGTTGATTTAATCAGGCAGGTTAAGGCCATTAGACCGGCCCTGCCGGCCATTGCCATCAGCGCGGCCTGGGACGAGGAGATGGCCAAGGAGTTATTCGCATTAGATGTCAGGTGGTATCTGCCCAAGCCGCTGGATTTCGGCTATTTTGCGTTTATCGTCAATATCGCCCTGGCCAATCCCAACCTCCACGGCCCGCCTCCATAAGTCATAGCCAGTCGGCTATAAGTCATAGCCAGTCGGCTATAAGCCATAGCCAGTCGGCCATAAGTCATAGCCAGTCGGCTATAAGTTATGTCAGTCGGCTATAAGCCATAGCCGGTCGGCTATAAGCCATAGCCGGTCGGCTATAAGCCATAACCAATCGGCTACAAGTTAGAGTCGGTCGGCTATAAACCAGAGCCGGTCGGCTATAGGCCATAAACAAGCGATTTATTAACAAAACCCCGTCAATCAGATGGGGTAAGAAATGGAGGTAATTATGCCTTTCCCCAAAAAGGACGACGATTTCTTCAATTTCCAGGGCAAGGTGAACAACGACGTGGTCATCAACCAGGTACCATGGAATATCCCGCCTGCCGAAGTAGCGGCTTTGACCGCGAGACGAGCCGCCTATGAGCCGCTCTACCACAAATCGCAGGAAAAGGAAAACCGCACCAGCGCCGATGTCCTCAGGCATCGCCAGATGCGCAAGACCTACGAAAAGGAACTCAGGGTCTTTATCAAGGCCTGGCTGATGTTCAATCCCCTGGTTTCAGACGACCAGCGAAAAGAGATGAGCATTCCGGTCTGGGACAAAGAGCCGACCCCAATCTCGCCGGACTATGTGGTCAGTTTGGCTCCGCCGCTTCTCCTGCTGGACTGGTCCAAACAATCGCAGGTCACGGTCCACTTCGGCGTAAATCCATCCAACGAAAAACAGAACGCCAAGCCGGTTAACATTTCCGGCGCGAAAATCTGGTATCGCATTGAGACCGGTCCCTGGCAATTCGTGGCCGACGACACCAATTCACCATATCTGCACAACCTCGCCATCACCGAGCCGCAGAACGTGGAATACCGGGCCCAGTGGTTTGACAAAAAAATGCGCCTGGGCGTTTTTGGTAAAACAGTCGGATGCATCGTGAATCCATAGAAAAATGGCAGTAGGGGCGAGGTTACCTCGCCCCTACATTTCTATAGGAGGTTATTTCTATGCCATTAAATCCTGGCGAGGTTAAGACCGCCCTTCGCGAAGCGATGGTCGGGAGCACCCCGCTCCAATTGAACAGGGCGGGGGCGCACCGGGAGACACATATCGCCGCCCGGATTATGAAAGGACTTTAATATGCCGCTATTGCCAAATGAAGTAAAGACAGAGCACATTTCTTCCGGCGCAGTAACCACTCCCAAAATCGCGGACGGCGCAATTACCACCCCGAAACTGGGGGCTAAGGTCGTTACCACCGAAAAGATTGCCAATCAGGCAGTGAGCGCCTGGAAAATCGGCGAAAGCCAGGTTACCACCTCGCGCATCAAGGATGCCGCAGTAACCGAGGCCAAAATCGTCAACGAGGCAGTTACCACAAAGAAGTTGGCCGCGCTGTCCGTGACCGAGGAAAAAATAAAGACCGGCGCAGTAACCGGCGCCAAGATTGCCTCAGGCGCTGTCGGTGCGAATCAGTTAGCCGCGGACAGCGTCAAGACGGACAAGATAAAGGACGGTGCGGTTACCACTCCAAAGATTGCAGTCGGCGCAGTGGCCGCCAATCAGTTGGCAACGGACTCTGTGACGAACGAGAAAATCAAAAACGGCACAATCACCCAGGCCAAACTGGCATTTACCCCGCCCTCAGTGGCCCGGCCCATCACCCCGCCTTTGGTCTCATCCGAATTGGGAGCGGGCAGCGTGGAGACGTCAAAGATTCTTGATGGGGCCGTGACCGGCGCAAAGATTGCGGGCTCATCCGTAACCTCAACCAAGATTGCGACCAATGCAGTGACTACTGCAAAGATTGCTAATGGCGCGATTACAGCCGAGAAACTGGCCGCGGGTATCACAGGCGGAGACCGGTTCGTCTTCGGCACGCTCTTGACCGGATTCACCTCGGCTGAAGTGCTCTATCTGACCAATATCAGCGCGGATATCCCTTACACGGCTTTTGATTTGTCTCCCTGGGTTCCGGCTACTGCAAAGGCGGTGATTCTGCAACTGGGAATCTTCAACCAGGCCTTTGCCAACGGCCGGGCGTTCTTCAGGGTGCGCACTAACACTGACCAGCGCGATGCGCTTGGGGTCGGACTGGTTCCCGGCGCCAGTTCGCAGGTAGTAAATCAGGGCATTGTGCCGCTGGTGGTCGGCACGCCGTCTATTGAATATACGTTGGAGTCGGTGGGCGGGCCGTGGAATGCAACGTTAACACTGTATATTACAGTGGTGGGGTATATCGTTTAGCGTAGGGCGTAGGGCGTATAGCGTGGAGCGAAAGACGGTACGTGGTTCTAAGATCCACAAATTCCAGTTCAATATTCTCCTCGCCCTGCCAGGTGTTGAGTTTGAGGGTGTAGGCCAGCGAAAAGGGTTTGTCCTTAAGCGCGTCCAGTACCGAGATATACGAGCCCTTGTTGTAGGCAATGACCCGATATGTCCGGCCATTCTGCTTCACATAGAAGGTCAGGTGCTTGAGGTTGCTGCCGATGAGTTTGGGAATGCCCGCGACCTGCAGTCCGTGCGAGCAGAAGACCGGCTCCTCGTTGCCTTCGCCGAATGGCGAGAGCATCTTTATATCGGAGAGGAGTTTCCGGTTTATCTGCCTGAAGTCCAGGACGAGGTCAATATTAATGAAGGGCGTCAGGTCTTCTGGCTTGAGGCGCGTCTTGGCGTATTCGTTGAGTTTCACTTTCAGTTGCGGGATATTCCGGTTTTCCACCTGCAGTCCGGCCGCATATTCGTGCCCGCCTACGGATTCAAGCAGTTCGCGGCAGTTACACAGTGCGTCATAGAGATGGAAGCAGGGGATGGAGCGGCCCGAGCCCTTGCCCGTTCCGTTTTCCGTGGAGATTAAGACGGTCGGGCGGTAGAATTCCTCAGCCAGTTTGGATGCGACAATGCCCAAGACGCCTGAGTGCCACTTGTCGCTGGACAGGACAATGCAATATTCCTTGTCCAGGTCGTAGGTCTCGCGGACGATTCTTGACGCCTCGGTGAGAATCCTGCCTTCTATCTTCTGGCGGTCCTTGTTGTTCTGCTCCAGCCGGGCGACTAATTGCTCTATTTCCTCGGCGAAGTCGGTAGTGAGCAGTTTGATACTGCTCAAGGAATCGCCCAGCCGTCCGGCCGCATTGAGCCGTGGACCGAGCCGGAAGGCGATGTCCTCGGCCCGGATAGGCCCGCGCTCCAGGCCGGTCTGCTTCATCAGCGCCTTCAGGCCGGCTATGCCGGTGCGCTGGAGCGCCTCAAGTCCGTACGAGCAGATGACCCGGTTCTCGCCCGTCATCGGCACGACATCGGCCACAGTGCCCAATGCCACCAACGCCATCGTGTCCATCACGAATTCCTGGAAGACCTTACTGTCCTTCTTTACCTGAGAAAAAGTGTCCATCAAAGACCAAGCCACCTTGAAGGCCACGCCCACGCCGGAGAGGAAATATGAGTCGTTTACTTCTTTGTTGAGTTTGGGATTGACGATTATGCAGTCCGGCAGTTGGTCCGGTATTTCGTGGTGGTCTGTAACAACCACGTCTATGCCGAGTTTCCTGGCGTAGGCAATTTCCTTGACGCTGGAGACGCCGCAGTCAACCGTGACAATCAGATTGACCTTTTTTCTGGCGATTTCGTCAATGGCCTCTTCGGAGAGCCCGTAGCCCTCTATCAGCCGGTGCGGGATGTAGAAATCCACCTCGCGGGCCAGGAGCCGGAAGAATCGCTTGAGAAGCGCCACGGATGAGACGCCGTCCACGTCATAGTCGCCGTAGATGAGGATGCGCTCGTTGTTGAGCAGGGCCTGTTCAATGCGTTTGTGCGCTTCGGCCAGGCCGGGTATCAGTTTGGGCGCCAGGAGATTGTTTATATTGGGCCTCAGGAAGAGTTTTGCCTGATTGATGTCGCTGATATTGCGCTGAATCAGAATCTGGGCGATGGTCTCTGAGATATTGAGCGAGCCGGCTAAATAGCGGATAGAGTCGGTTTCAGGCGTTTCTTTGATGAGCCATTTCTTATTCATAGCGTGCACGTACGAGGCCACTAAGACACAAAGGCACAAAGAAATTCGCTTAATTCTTGGTGTCTTAGTGCCTTTGTGGCAAATCTTAACGTATCTTTCTTTCTAACAGCCGTAATGATTCCTGGGCGGCCTGTTCCTGAATATTGTTTCTGGTTCCCCTGAAATTGTATTTATGCACGGTTACCTTGCCCTTGATATTGATGCCGATATAGACCACGCCTACGCCCCGCCAGAGGCGTTGCCCGAATCCCGCCTCGGCGGGACTAATGGCGGGAGGCTCCCGCCTTTGGCGAGGCTCGCCCTCGCCTCGCTTCAGCGAGAGCGGAGCGGGCCGCAGGGCGGCGCCCGGATGGGCGGCAATGCTCCGGCGGCTGGCAATCAGTCCAGATGGTCCGGCAATACCGGTGACGGAGATTCCCAAGTCGGTTTTCTCTGATGCGGTGATGTTCTTTGCCATCAGCCGGCAGACCTCAGGGCTGACCGCGCCGTGTCTTTCTATGACGGCTTTCCCGATACCGAGCCGTTTTGTCTTTGAGGCATCGCTGTAGCAGATGGTTCCTTCCTTAAACACCTTGGATGCGCCCGGGATAGCCGTGAGTTTATGGCAGATGAGCCCGCCGGTGCAGGACTCGGCCACAGCCAGGGTGAGTCCTTTCTTGGTCAGCCACGAAATGAATTTGGCAAGAGTCATTTTCTCTCAATGATAGTCAGGTTGCCTTTATAGATTCTCAGTTTGACCGAACCGGTGATTCTAAGCGCGAGTTCATGGAAATACTTGTCCAGCGCCTTCTTAAGCGGCGAGGAACAGAGCCCGTTATAGACCATCTCCGCATATTTGTTTGATACGGTCGCGAAGAATTGGAGCACATCCTTGGGCAGAATCAGTCCGCAGAGCGCGGCATAAGCGGCGTAGAGAATCGTGGCGGCCGGCGCCTCGTATATCTCCCGTATCTTCTCGCCGGAAATCTTGTTTTCAATCATATCTATCCGTCCGACGGCATTGCGCCCGCCGATGTTGTTGAGCATCTCTATCATCTCCAGCAGGTCCGTCTTTTTCCCGTCCAGCGCCGCCGGAACGCCCTGGTCAAACCTTATTTCTATATTGGTCGCCTTGTCCACGGTTTCAGGCAAAGGCGTGGTGATAATGAAACTGTCCCGGGCCGGCTCGAGCCAGTGCCGGCCGACCGGGCCCAATTGGATATTCACGCCCCAGAGGTTGGATTCTATATTATATAATGAATGCTTCGCCGTGTCTATGGGCAGTTTGTTTTTCTTGATATACCTGATGTCGTCCTTGGTGGTTTGGAGTTCCAGTTCAATGAGAGGCGAGATGATTTTCAGGTCCGGATTAAGGGCGTGGATGCAGTTGTTGAACCTGATATGGTCGTTGCCGACACCCCGGGCGCCGTGCGCCACATATCTGCAATTCTCTTCAGCGGCGATGTTGACCATCTCCTCGGCGATTAAGGGGCGGGAAAGCGCGGCGGCCAGCAGATAGCCCCGGTCATAGACCGCCTGGGCCTGCAGGGCCGGCAGGATGAAATTATGGATGAATTTCCGGCGCAGGTCCGAGATGTTGGCGACCGTGGCGCCCAGGTTGACCGCCTTCTCGCCCAGCGGCTCCAGATATGTCAACTGCCCCAGTTGGGCCAGGAAGGTGATGACGTTATAGCCCTTGCTCTGCAGGTAGTGGATGCAGATAAGATTATCCGCGCCGCCCGAATAGGCAAAGACGACTTTTTCCATATTTACGACTATATATTATCAGATGTTAAACTTCAAGAAAATACTGCCACAAAGGCACACATTCGCTTCGCTCAGTGTCAACTCCGACACCAAGAATTCAACACGAATAAAACGAACCAGAACGAATATTACGAATAATTCCCGATTTATTCGTGCGACTCGCCGAGTCCCTGTGGGATTCGTTAGTATTCGCTTCGCCAGGCGCCGCCCTTCGCTCGCCTCCCCGAAAGCATTCGGGGAAGCCGGCGGGGGGGCAAGCATTGCCGCTATCGGGGTCTCTTCGAGTTCGTGAGATTCGTGTTTATCACTTTGTGCCTTAGTGTCTTAGTGGCGAGAATTTTATAATTTCCTACACATTAAACTTCAAGTTAATGATGTCTCCATCTTTGACAAGGTATTCCTTGCCTTCGGTGCGGACCTTGCCGTGTTCCTTGGCTGTCTTCATTGAGCCGTTTACGGCCAGCCAGTCCGCATAGGAAATCACCTCGGCCGAGATGAATCCCCGCGCCATATCGGTGTGAATCTTGCCTGCCGCAATCAGGGCCGTGTCGCCTTTCTTGATGGTCCAGGCCCGGACCTCGTCCGAGCCGACCGTGAAGAAGGGCTGGAGGTTCAGTGCGCGATAGCACAGTTTCGCCGCCTCAGGCGTCTGGAGCGATTTCAGGCCGTAGTCGGACATAAAACCCGCCTGCTCCTCGGCTGGCAACGAGGATATCTCGTATTCCAGTTTCAAAGGCAGGGCGATAGAGTGCGGGTATTTATCGCGGATTTGGGCGAATTTATCGGCGGATGAGATATCCAGTTCCGAGATATTTATGATGACGACAAACGGCTTGCGGCTGAGCAGTCCGTAATTGACCCAGAGTTTCGCGGTCAGCGGCGTGAGGTGGATGGCGTTCAGGTCCTTGCCGGTTTCAATATAGTCCTTGACCGTGGCCAGGAACTTTTCCTCCTCGTGGATTTCCTCGTTTGAGGCGGCGCCGCGGCCCTTGTTGGACTTGAGTTTTTCCATCCGCCTTTCAATGATATCCAGGTCAGCCAGCAGGAAGTCGGACTTGAGCGAATCAATTTCCCTGGTTATCCAGCCGGTTTCCTCCCGGTTTTGGTAGGCCGGGATGACGCAGACGATTCCATCGGCCTCGCGGATGGCGCCGAGGATGGCGTTGTTTGACTTGCGCTCTTCCGGCCCCAGGAGCGGTTCGGTGTCAATGATGTCAAACGTGGCCTCAACGGTCTTCTTCGGCTTGTAGAAGTCGGTCAGCACATTAATCCGCTCGTCCGGCACCTTAATCGTGGTGTAATGGAATTTTCGCTCATACTGGAATTTTAATGCCGATTCGTAGCCGATGCCGGAAAGCAGGGAGAGTAAAGTGGTCTTGCCTGAAGCGGGTTTGCCGATAATGCCTAATTTCATAACTTCGATGCCTTCGGTTGGTTAATCCCGATAAAAACTATCGGGATAAGAGTCAGTAACGGTTTTTTGCCCCCGACTTCATCGGGGTCAAAATCCCTAACTGGCTCTAATCTTCAGATACACAGCCGATAATAATATTCCGATTAGATATAACAACACCAGGGGAACCGCAACCAGGGTCTGGTTGACCAAGTCGCCGCTGGGCGTAATTATGGCGGAGAGGATGAAGGCCATCAGGATACTAGTCCTTATCTTGCTCCAGTATAATTGGGGCGTAAGAATCTTAATCTGGACCAGGAAGAGCATCAACAGCGGCAGTTGGAATACCAGCCCCATAATGACCGTAAACATAATAAACAGGTCAAAGTAGCAGGTCAGGTTGTAGATATTCTCAACGAAGAGCGGATTGGGATAAACGATGAGGAACTTCAGCATCATCGGGATGAGGATGAAGTAACTGAAAAGGACGCCGCCGGTAAAGAGCGCCAGGGAAAATGGCAGGTAGAAAAGGACATATCTTTTCTCGCGCGAATAGAGCCCGGCGCTGATGAATTTCCAGAGTTGGTATATGATAAACGGCCCGCTCAGGACAAAGGCGGCGATTAAACTGGCCTTGAAATAGATGAAGAATCCCTCTGGGTAAGTGAGGGTGCTTAAGGGCTTGCCGCCGGCCGCGTCAAGGTGCGGCTTGATGATGATTTTCAGTATCTGTTCCTGGAATATGAAGCAGACGGCGACTGCGATGGCGAAGGCAATGGCCGACCATATCAGGCGAATGCGCAGTTCCTCAAGGTGTTCGCCTAATGATAATCTCTTTTCTTCCATAATCGGCATTGCATTATAGCAATAAATTCAGTCAGTGGAATGTTTTCTCGCCGTATTTATTATTATCTTAGTGGGAATATGGATTCCCGCTTTCGCGGGAATGACAGAAAAGGATGATGGCCTTATAAGGACAATCCCTGGCATCTATTCTTTCCACTCTATGCGCAGGAGGTCGTATAATTCCTTTTCCCTCAGGACCACGGCGCCGAGATAGATTGCTTTCTTGTAGTTCTCGTCTTCCTCAAAATCCTTGCCGACCACCACGTAAGTGATGTTGTCGGTCAGGGTGGTCAGAACCTCTCCGCCGAATTCCTTTATCTTTCTCTTGATGTCGTCCAGGAGATACTTGCCGACCGGCGTGCCGGTGAAGATGAAGGTCTTGGCGCGCTGCCGGTTATAGACGTCGCTGTTCACCAGGTCGTCGGCGGTGATGGGGTCGTCGCCTTTCATCGTGTCCGGGATTATTGAGGCCTGGCAGTAATCGTCAAAGACCTTGCTTATCTTAACCCGGCCTTTTTCCTTCTTCAGCCCGCCCTTGATAATGGTGAAGACGGCGAAATCCATTCCCTTGATAACGGCGTCCTTGGCGCCCAGGTCAATGCAGACGGAATTATTGCCGATGTCTGCGAGGATGACCTTGCCGTCAATCTCAATGCCCTCGCTTTCTAATTCCATCCTGGTCCTCAGTTTCTCCAGCCGGTCCTCGTATTCCTTTTTCTTCTTGCTCAGTTCCGCTATCTTGGCCTCGCCTTCCTTGGTCTTTTCGGTGATGGTGGTGTCAATCTGCTTGATGCCTTCCTGCAGGACCGCGACATCAAGTTCGCCCTGGGAGATAATGCGCTGGGTGTCTTTTTCCAGTGAGACGATGTCCTCGCGCATCCGGGTAATCTCCTGGGTCTTCTGGTCTATGTTCTTGTATAACTCGCCCCGTTCGTCCTTGGTGCCGACTATTTCCACAATCATCTTCCAGGAATTGTTGCGCGCCGCTATCAGTTCGTCGTTCCTGGACACATTCTGCTTGGCCAGCCGTTCCAGGAGGTCTATTAATATCTGGAGGTTAAGCGGTTTCTTGGGCGTATCCTTATCGGGCCATGGCTCGTAATCCGTTATCTGGTAACTCTCGGCGAGATAGGCCACGGTCCGGTTCAGGAAACCCTTCAGGTTTTCGTGGTTATTCCAGACATCGCCGGCGCTGATGGCCCGCTCGTCCCGCGAGAGCCAGCCCACCTTACTGGAGATGCTGGTCGCCTTTTCCACGGCGCCTTCCAGGTCGCGCTGCTTTGACAGGGTGGCCTGTTTGGCCTTTTCCAGTTCCTTGACCTTCTCGTTATATTCGCCGATGGTCATATAGACGCTGATTATGGAGATAAGAAGCAGGATGCCGGAGATTATCAGCATAACCGCGGCCGAGGTATCCTGGGCCCGCTTCTTGATAACGGTCTTTTTCTTTGCCATAAATAAGTCCTAATCACGCACCCATCCTTTGGATAGGTGCGGGATAAGAGCCAGTAACGGTCTTTTGCCACGCAGTGGCAAAATCCCTAACTGGCTCTAATCCCCCAGATAATATTCCAAACTCTTCTTTGCTTCGGTGTCTTCCACGCGCGGGATATTCAGCCGTTTGACCCAGATGAGGTTGTCCCGGTCCAGGTCCCTTTCCTCTGGGTCGTCGCCGATGAGGGCGAAATCGGTCTTTAACGAGACCTTCTTTTCCACGGTTGCGCCCATATCGGTCAGCCGCTGTTCTATTTCATCCCGGTCGTATCTAAACGGGCCGCGCCTGAACTTGCCCACCAGCACAATGTTCCGGCTCTGCTTGGGATGATAAAAGATATTGGTGATGTAGTCGCCGTCCGTAATCGGCTCGTCCTCTTTCTCCATCTTCGTGATGGACGCCAAACTGTAGTCGTCATAGACCCGTTTCACCTCTATCTGGCCTTTCCATTTCCGGACGAATCCCTGCTGCTGGCGGTAGGCCATAAACTTGGAGCCGACCCGCACGCCGTCCTTGCTGCCTATGGTGATGAAGGTGAATCGGTTTTTCATATCCGGATTGAATGCCTTGCCGTAGGCCTCAATAATATCGCGGTTGTAGGCCTCCTTTGAGGCCAGGTCTTCCAGGGCGTATTTGGCCAGCGACACCTCGTTTTCCAGCCGGATGGTGTCCTTCCTGAATTTCTCCAGTATGCCGGGCAGTTTCTCCTCGCGCACCCGCTTGTCGTTGTTCAACTGGTCCTTGAGGATGAGATACTTCTCGTTCTCCTTTGATTTCTTGTTCAGCGCCTCCTCTTTCTGCTGCCTGAGTTCGGCCAGGTAGGCATTCTTGAGCCGCAGGATTTCCTCGTTGAATTCCTTCAGTTGCGCCTCCTCCTTTTCCGAGGTCTTTTTTTCGTAATCGCTTCTCTTTACTTTGTGCTCTGACACGAACAGTTTATCCATCGCCTCGTAGACGATGTTTTCTATCATCGGCTCACGGCCCATCAGGGTATATGGTTTCTTCCTCTCGTCCAGGAACTTTAAGACCTTTTCCAGGGTTATCTTCTCGTTCTGCTCCACGGTCATTATCAAAGGCGAGACCTTCAGGGCGAATCCTTCAATCTCCCTCAATTTCTCGTCTATTTCATTCTGGGCCTTGGTCTCTTTGGATATCTTTTCCTGCACGGTTTGGGCCATCCCGCTGGTCAGGACCATTGCGGCCAGGCCGGCAAAAGAGAGGGTAACCACGATGATAAGGAGGATATGCGAAACGCCCTGCTGGTAATTCTTACGGTTCATAGATTGATATTAGCCAATATCTTTACCCTGTGTCAAGAAAAAGAGGACACGAATCGTCCTACGAATTACGAATAATCTAATTACGAATTCGTAATTCGCCCATTCGTAATTAGTAGAGCAAAAGAGTGTTTATAATTTAGCCGCATAACTGACGATATCAACTATACGATTGGAATAACCCCACTCGTTGTCATACCAGCCGAATACCTTGACCTGTGTCTTGTCAATGACCATAGTTGAGAGCGCATCAAAGACGCACGAGGCCGGATTGGCGATGATATCGGTGGAGACAATCGGGTCCTCGGTGTATTCCAGGAATCCCTTCAGTGCTCCTTGTGAGGCGGACTTGAAGGCGCTGTTTATGGCTTCAACCGTGGTCTCCTTTTTTAGGTCAACCACCAGGTCAACCAGCGAGCCGGTCGGGACCGGGACGCGGACCGCCACGCCGTTCAACTTACCGGCCACTTCAGGGATGACCTCGCCGATGGCCTTGGCCGCGCCGGTAGAGGTCGGGATGATATTAATGGCCGCGGCACGGGTGCGTCTGAGGTCTTTATGTATCAGGTCCAGGATGGACTGGTCGTTGGTATAGGCGTGGATGGTGGTCATCAGCCCGCGGCTGATGCCGAAATTGTCATTGAGCACCTTGACCAGCGGCGCCAGGGCATTAGTGGTGCACGAGGCGTTTGAGATAATCTTATGCTCCTTCTTTAGTGTATTCTCATTGACGCCCATAACGATTACCGCGTCCACCGGTTCCTTGGCCGGCGCGGTCAGGACGACTTTTCTGGCGCCGGATTGGAGATGGCCTTCCAGGGCCGAGCGCTTGGTATGCACGCCGGTTGATTCCACGACCCAGTCAATATTATTCTGCGCCCAGGGCAGTTTGGTCACGTCCTTCTCGGCCACGACCTTGACTTTCCGGCCGTTTATGACAAAATCGTTGCCGTCCACGCTGACCGTGCCGGGAAACCGGCCGTAGACCGAGTCGTATTTCAGAAGGTGCGCCAGGGTCTTGGCGTCGGACAGGTCGTTGATGACCACGACCTCAAAATTGGGATTCCTGGACATCGCCTTGAAGACATTACGACCGATTCTGCCGAAGCCGTTGATTGCGATTCTGATTGCCATATGCGTACTCGCTTTCTTACTGGCTGTTAGAACTGCCTGCCGGCAGGCCGAAAGTCGTTACAGCCGGTTAGACCCGCTTCAGGCGGGTAATTACTATGCTCCCCTTCGGACAATTTATTACACTAACGTGGGCAGGCTATAAGCCGGGTTTTGTCGCCCTTTCGGGCGGTAACCATTTATCTTGTCCCCGCATTACTGCAGGAATCAACCGACCTACCTGGGACTTAGCGACCGGACCGGCCGTGCCTCGCCCCGAAAGTATTCGGGGCGGGGTCTATCCCTTGCCCCGCACATAAATGGGTGTGTTCTCCAACACCTAATCCTGCGGTTTCTAACCCATTTATGTGCGGGGTGAATTTGGTCTTGCTCCGGGTGAGGTTTTCCGTGTGCCAACCGCAGTTGGCATCCCGACGAATGTCGGGACCACTCTGATTACTCAGAATGCGGTGCGCTCTTACCGTCCCGAGACCGAGCTCGGGATCCCGATAGTTTTCGGGACACCATTTCACCATTGCCCTTCCAACCTTTAGGGTCAGAAGACGGCTGTGTATTTTCTGTGGCACTGTCTCGCCCCCCGATGTTATATCGGGGAGGGCGGCCGTTAGCCGTCACCCTGTCCTCTGGAGCCCGGACTTTCCTCCCTACCCCCCCGACGTAACCGCCGGGAAGCAGAGCGATTACCCGCCTGCCCACATATTCATTTAAGTTCGTTAAACTCCTCTTGCAGGTTCATTGCCTTATTGGCCAGTTTATCCGCGATTTTATTATCTTCACGCGGAATCAGGTTTAATTTAATCCCGCTATGTGCTTTCATTATCTTTCTGACCTCTATGGCCAATGGTATTAGGTTCTTGCTTTTAATCCGATAATCGCCATTTAACTGGTTTACTAGGAGTTCGCTATCTGAATATACGTTAATTTCAGCCGGCTTTGTTTTAAGAATCTTATTCAGATACTTAAGCGCCCGGATTAAGGCCGTATATTCAGCCACATTATTGGTGGTCTCGCCTATGTATTCGCCCTTGCGGATAATATCCTTCCCGGCGGCATCACGGATAAAAACACCAACCGCAGACGGTCCTGGGTTGCCCCTTGAGGCGCCGTCAATATAGGCGTCTATCTTAACTTTCATTAGACAATGTTATAATAAACATTTTTATGTGTCAAGAATTCTTGATTATTACTGCCTGTAATAGTAATAAATTACGCATGCAGAAAACACTATCTGCGGTTGACTGGGTTGGCGGTGAGAACGGCTATCTCAAACTCATAGACCAAACCAAACTGCCTCATAAACTTACCTACCTGAAGTGCACCAGGATGGAGCAGGTGGCGTCGGCCATAAAGAACCTGCAGGTCAGGGGCGCGCCGGCTATCGGCGTGGCCGCCGGGTTCGGACTGTATCTTGGAATAAAAGGTTACAATGGGTTACATAAGAAGTTCGGAGAGATATACCAGATGCTGTTGGCTACGAGACCGACCGCGGTCAATCTAAAATGGGCCCTGGATAGGATTAGGGATAGGGTTCAAGAGTTCAATGATTCAAAGGTTCAAGGGGAAATATATAATGAGGCAATGAAGATTCTCAAGGAAGACAGAGAAACCTGTCAGAGGATAGGGGAGAACGGCGCGAGATTGATTAAAGATGGTTACAATATCCTGACCCATTGTAATGCAGGGTTATTGGCCACGGCCGGAATCGGCACGGCCCTGGCCCCGATGTACATAGCCAAGAAACAGGGTAAAAGATTCTCGGTTTATGCCACTGAGACCAGACCCGTTTTACAAGGCGCGCGGCTGACCGTCTGGGAACTCCAGAAAAACCATATTCCGGTTACCCTGATATGCGATAATATGGTTGGCTCCCTAATGTCTTGCCACCAAGACACTAAGGCACAAAGAAGAAAAACTAATTCATTCTTGGTGTCGGAGTTTACACTGAGCGAAGCGAATGTGTGCCTTCGTGGCAGAGGAATTGATTTAGTTATTGTCGGCGCGGACCGGATAGCCCGCAACGGCGACACAGCCAATAAGATTGGCACCTATCAGGTCGCCCTTCTGGCCCATCATCACCGGATACCGTTCTATGTAGCCGCGCCTTTATCTACATTTGATAGAAACATCAGGACAGGAAAAGACATACCCATAGAATACCGGGCATCGGATGAGGTTACAAGGGTAAAGATGACAGATGAGAGAGGAAAGATGAAAGAGGTCCAAATTGCTCCCCGCCATACAAAGGTGTATAATCCCGCCTTTGACATCACGCCAGCCAAATACATAACCGGCTTTATCACGGAAACCGGGATACACAAATAGCCATTCCTTACCCGCCACGACATTACGCCGGCTAAGTATATAAAAGGGTTTATTACAGAGAAGGGAATCCAAGT
>JBFMDM010000048.1:14059-14823 GCA_040753835.1 Planctomycetota bacterium | reverse complement strand
TGAATAATTCCGACAATACGATCAAGGGTCATTTTAAAATGAAATGTTTTTTAAAAATTGATGCCATCCCTTCAGAAAGTGAATTAAAAGACAATGAATTCATGGGTAATTTCACCAAACTACTAATCGAAAAATCACTAGATTATATATCTTTTTCAATAACTACACTAATGGAACAATTTGGAGGTGGGCCTATTGTTCTATCAAAAATAATTGATCCATCAGTAATGAAAATCACCCTTAATAAATAATCATCGCGAATTCGGGGGGACACCGAGCGTATCCAAAAACTAACCACTTCTTCTATACAAAGCATACATCTTTAGTATAATCTGGTCAAGAAAGGAGAGTCAGTCATGCCATCCCGTCCTTATGACCAGAATCAGCAATTCCTATTACCGCCCAGTTGGAATTCCGGGGACACCACAGCCCGGCCCCGAAAGCATTCGGGGCGGGGCTGGGCAGGCGTACGAATCTAATTATCACTGCACTATTTTCCCATTGAGCAAGCAAGATTTTTGTTGATTCTGCCGTAACTTAAGAATATAATACCCACCTATGACGACCAAGAGCGAATTTGTCCATCTGCATACGCACAGCCACTACAGTTTGCTGGACGGCGCCTGCACCATTGATACCCTGATTGACGAGGCCAAGCGCCAGGGGATGACGGCCCTGGCCCTAACCGACCACGGCAACCTCTTCGGCGCTATTGAGTTCTACCAGGCCGCGCTTAAGAATTCCCTCAACCCCATCATCGGCTA
>JBFMDM010000048.1:0-14049 GCA_040753835.1 Planctomycetota bacterium | reverse complement strand
CTGGATAAGAAGTCCACCCGCCCGAGCCCCGCTCCAGTTGAACAGGGCGGGGGACAGGCCGGCGAAGTAATGGAATACGCCTATCATCTCACCCTGCTGGCCAAGAACGATACGGGTTACCATAACCTGATTAAACTGGCATCCATCGCCTATCTGGAGGGCTTTTACCGCAAGCCCCGGATTGACAAGGAGGTCCTGGCCCGGCACAAGGACGGGCTGATTTGCTTAAGCGGCTGTTTGCATTCGGAAATCAACCGCCTGATTCTGGACGATAAGCCGGATGCGGCCCTGAATATAGCAATGCAATACAAGGATATTTTCGGCAGTGATTTCTACCTTGAGGTCCAACAACACCGGATTTCAGAGCAGTTGAAGGCCTTGAACGGCACGTTGGAAATCAACCAGAAGACCGGTATACCGCTGGTGGCCACTAACGACATCCATTACCTGCGCAAGGAGGACCGAACGGCCCACGATATCCTCCTGTGCATCTCCACCAACCGGAAGGTTACAGACCCCTCGCGGATGAGGTTCTCTTCGGACGAGTTCTATTTCAAGAGCGCTGATGAGATGAAAGCCCTGTTCTGCGAACTCCCAGAGGCAATAAAAAACACCGTTGCCATTGCCGAGCAGTGCAATCTCTATTTCAACTTCAAGGAGATGCATATGCCGCGTTTCAGGCCGCCGGAAGGCAAGACCTCCATTGAATACGTCAAGGAACTGTGCAAGGAAGGCATCGCCCGGCGCTACCCGAATTTAGGCGCGGTTGACATAGACAAGGCCGACTCCAAAATCCCCGTGATTCACCGGCTCAGGGAGGAACTGAACATCATAGAAAAGAAGGGGCTGATAGATTATTTCCTGGTGGTCTGGGATTTCGTCCGGTTTGCCCGTGAGCAACGGGTCTCCATCGGCCCGGGCCGGGGTTCGTCCGCCGGCAGTTTGCTTGCCTATATCCTCTCCATCACGGACATTGACCCTTTGAAATACGACCTGCTCTTTGAGCGCTTCCTGAATCCGGGCCGCTATGACCCGCCGGATATTGACATTGACTTCAGCCAGGCCGGACGGGAGAGCGTCATCAATTATGTCAAGGACAAATACGGACGGGAGAACGTCTCGCAGATTATCACCTTCGGGACGATGAAGGCGCGGGCCGTGGTGCGCGACGTCGGCCGGGTGATGGATATCCCCTTATCCGAGGTGGACCGGATTGCCAAGAAACTCAGCAACTTTGCCTCGCTTAAGGACTCCATCAAGGGCGATGCGGAATTGAAGGATATGGCCGACCGGCAAAAGCACATCAGGAACCTGTTTGAGATTTCACGCCGGCTGGAGGGCCTGTCCCGGCACGTCTCAACCCACGCGGCCGGAGTGGTCATTGCGGACCAGCCCCTGGATAATTACGTGCCTTTGTATGCCTCAGGCGGCGTGGAGACGACCCAGTACCCGATGGAATCACTGCAGGCCATCGGACTCCTGAAGGTTGACCTTTTGGGAATCGTGACGTTAGACATCATTGACCGTTGCCTGGAGTTGATAAAAGAGAACAGGGGAGCCCAGATAGACATCAATGCGCTGGCCACGGACGACAAGAAGACATACGAGTTGCTGGCCCAGGCCGAGACCAGGGGCGTGTTCCAGTTGGAATCGGCCGGGATGCGTGATATCCTGCAGAAACTCAAGCCCACCAGGTTTGAGGACATCATTGCGGTCCTGGCGCTCTACCGGCCCGGGCCCTTACAGAGCGGCCTGGTGGACAACTACATCCGCACCAGGCATCATCCGTCCGAGATTGGCTATGAGGATAAATCGCTTGAGCCCCTGCTCAAGGAGACCAACGGCATCATCCTCTACCAGGAGCAGGTGATGAGGATTGCCAACCGCATCGGCGAGTTCACGCCCTCGGAAAGCGACGACCTGCGCAAGGCAATGGGCAAGAAGATTCCCCAGATTATGCAGGAATACCGGGATAAATTCGTCACCGGCGCGATGAAAAACGGGCTGTCCAGGCCCGTTGCGGACAAGATATTTGAGATGATGGAGTATTTCGGCGGCTACGGCTTCAACAAGTCGCACTCCACGGCATACGCGATGACCTCGTACCGGACGGCCTATCTCAAGGCCAATTACCCGGTGGAGTTTATGGCCGCGCTGATGACCTACAACAGCGCGGATACGGATAAACTCCTGGAATACCTTGAGGAATGCAAGCGGCTGGGCATCAGGGTGATTCCGCCGGACATCAACCGGAGTGGCTCGGATTTCACGGTCCAGGGCAACGATATCATCTTCGGCTTAAGCGCGGTGAAGAACGTGGGCGCCAAGGCGGTCGGCTATATTGTGGAGGCCCGTTCCAAGAACGGAGTATTTACGAACCTATACAACTTCTGCGAGCGGGTTGATTTGCGCCACGTGGACAAGTCGGTCATAGAGGCGCTGGTTAAATCCGGCGCAATGGACGGGCTGATAGATGCGCCAAAAAGACGGCCATCCGCCGCTGCTCCGCAGCTACGGAATGGCGAAGGACGGCCATCCGCCGCTCCGAAGTCCCTCGGAGACGAAGGACGGCCAGACCGCTCCGATGCTTGCGATACGGAGCGCCCCGTTACGCCCCAATGTGAATCGGGACGTCCCGAACGAAGCATCGGGACGAAGGCATCGGGGCGCAACCAACTGCTGGCCGGACTGGAACAGGTCATCCACATCACCAACCAGCGCCAGTTGGACAGACGGCAAGGACAAATGAGCATCCTGCTGGCGTCCAATAAGGATGAGCACTACCAATACCCGCCCCTGCCGGAGACAGAGGAACTGCCGGAAGAGGAAATCCTGCGCTATGAAAAAGAGTCCCTGGGATTCTATGTCAGCGGGCATCCGCTGGTCAGGTATGCGGGGATGCTCAGGGAGTTGTCCGCGCTTTCCATCAGCCAGTTGCTGAAGAATGAGCCGCCCATTGACGATGTCAAACTCTGCGGGATTGTCACACAGCCCCAGGTCAAGATGTCCAAGGACCAGAAGGACGGCAACAAGATGGTCTTCTTCAAACTGCGCGACCTCTCGGGCGTGATTGATGCGGTCGTCTATTCGCAGGAACTGCAGAGATACCGGCACCTGATTCAGGAGAATAAAATCGTCTGCCTCAAGTGCCGGTTTGACTCGCGCAAGGGCGAACCGATTATCAAGGTCAAGGAGGCGGTCCCGATTGAGAACGCATACGACCTGATGCCAAATTTCGTGGTGATTAATGTTTCGCTCACCGGACTGGATGACGACGTCATCTACGGACTGCGGGATATCCTCCTGGCCCATCCGGGCAACTGCCAGGTCATATTGAGGATGAAAACCACGGATAACGCGATTGCCCTGGCCAAGGCGTCAAATAACTATTCGGTCTCCATCTCGCCCAGGTTCAGGGAGGACGTTACCGAATTATTGGGACAGGATGTAATCAGATTTAGCGTGGAGTAACCTATGAATGTTAAAACCTTTATCCTCGGCCCGATTCAGACCTCGTGTTATGTGGCCTATGAGAACGGCAATGCCATCATCGTTGATGCGGGCGGCGACCCGGCTGATATGGTCAAATTCATCAAACAGCACGGCCTTGAGCCGGCCTACCTGGTTAACACCCACGGGCATATTGACCATATCCTGGGCAATCCGCAACTGAAGAAGTCATTTCCCAAAATAGAGATTTGCATCCACAAGGCCGATGCGCGGATGCTGGCAGAATCAAGGTCAAATCTGGCCACGGAACTGGGATTTGAGTTCTCGTCGCCTGATGCGGATAAATTCATTGACGAAGGCGACACTCTCGCGCTCGGTGGAAAGAATGGCCCGGCCTTTGAGGTGCTCCACCTGCCCGGGCACACCAAGGGCGGGATTGGGCTGTTATATCGGCCATCCTCCGCTGTTCCGAAGCTACGGAGTGGCGAAAGACAGCCGGCCAAAGGGACGCCGGTATTATTCAGCGGCGATGCGCTCTTTGCCGGTAGCATCGGACGGGCTGACTTCCCGGGCGGGTCGCTCTCTGAACTGGTCGGTAATATCAGGGAAAAGGTGCTCACCCTGCCGGATAGCACTCTGGTCTATCCCGGGCACGGGCCGGCCACCACAGTGGGCGATGAGAAGCATTCAAACCCCTGGTTGAGTTGAAAACAGTTCTAACCCCGTTAGAAGCGAGCACTGCAACGGATATAAACTGGGCAATATCTTTATCATTGCTGCCGGACGCTTCTAACGGGGCTAATAATCCAGCGGGACAGGCGCCTCCTGCGGCCTGGGCCTGGTGTTCTCGTATTTCTTCCAGTTGGTCTGTTTCTTTATATCCTCAAGCCAGTTCTTGTTGAATTCGTTGCGTTTCCTGCCGCTGATGGTGTTCTTCATCGCCTGCCGCTCGGCGTCAAAATTGCCCGAGGCCGGCACCCGTTTCTCCACCACCTGGACGACATAGTAGATATCGCCCTCGTCCGGGGCGCGTTTGGCATTATCTCCCTCATCCGGCTTCCTGATGTCGTCGCCTGAAGCATCCGGTTTTTCAGGTATGACGTCAATCTCTCCCCTTTTCATCTTGAACACGGCTTCCTTAAAATCGCTGTTCACCGCGCCGGCCAGGACGATGTTGTCCTCCTTCTGGAAAAATGCGGTGACGGCGACCCTGGACTTCTGCATCCCATCTTTGGTGAATGCGTTGAACCATTTCCGTTTTGCTTCGTAGACCAGCGCTTCGTCGTCGCCCTTTCCGCCTGAGGCGGCTCCGCCTTTGGCGGAGATTTCCTCGTTGACTTTCTCAGAGATATTCTGGAGCAATTTATGGGCCGATGTCTTGGCCGCCTGGTTGGCCTTGTGCTTTAGGAAATCGCGGGTGGCCTTTTCCTTTATCTGGCCGGTCAGTTTAGGGATATAAGTGCCCTGCTTTTTCAGCAGGCGGAATATGAAATTCCCCTTGTCCGTGGAAACGGCGCGGCTCAGTTCGTTCTCCTGGAAGGTGGCGGCCTGGCGCCTGAAGAGCGAGGACGAGCCCAGTATCTTTTCCAGTTCCTCAATATTGTCAAGGGCGATGAAACTCGTCATATCATAGTTGAGATTGAACTGCCGGGCGATTTCCTTCAGGTTAACCTCCTTCTGCTGGAGTTCCAGAAGCGTAATCCGCTCTTCGGCCTTGGTGATGCGCTCCAATGACTGCTCTTTGGCGGATTCGTCCAGCAACTTGTTCCGTATCTCATCGCGCACCTCGGCAAACGCCTTGCTCTGGAATTCCTTTTCGCGGTTCCGGTTATAGTAATTCTGCAGGGCGTCCTCGGCCGGCTGGGGCAGGCCTTCCCTGAACTTATCCGCCTCGGCCATAATGTATTCAATCTGCACCTTCTGGGGCACCTCGTAGTCCGCTGAATGCTCCTGAAAATACTCAAGAAGTTCATCCTCGTCGTCCAACTTGGCGTCCTTGAGATAATCATTCGTGTCAAAGGCCAGCCAGGCAATCTTCGCCTCCTCCTTTTTGGCAAGGAACTCCTCATAGACCTCCCGGGTATTTGGGACAAGGCCGGCCATAACCAAATCGCGGTATTTCCGCAACTTGATGAATTCCTGCACCATCTCCTCAAAGGCCACCTCAGAGACGCCCCAACTGCTCAGGACCCTCTGATACTGCTCCTTTGAGAAACCATCCTGCCAATTCTCCCTGAATATGCCCATCTCCATCTTGATATAATCCACAACCTCGTTGGGGCTGACCTTGACATTGTATTTATCGGCCAGCGCATCCATCATCAGCGCCACCCAGGTGAGTTCTTCAATGTAATCCTCTTTCTTCTTGTTATATAATTCCGCATCCACCATATCGGCCGGCCAGACATAGCCGGACATAGAAAGGACTATGTAGTTGCCCCTTGCCGCATAGAGCCAGTACTGGACCCAGAGTTCGCACTGCCTGCGGCGCTGCTGGAATTTCTCCTTGCCCACCCCGCGGCCCATTATCTCGCCGGCCTGGTTTTCCTTATTGCCGCCGTCAAAGATGGAGAGCATCTGGCCTGTAATGCCGAAGGCCAGGGCAGTGACAATCACCAGCCCGAACATAATCTGTTTCTCGTATTTCTGGAATTTGCGCAGCATACTCAATCCTTTTCTACTGGGCTGTTGATTTATAGGTCGGCAGTTCGGCTTTAGCCGAATACTGTCGCCTATAGCCCGCTGTATACTTCGGCAGTTGTCGGAACGACTTACTGCCGAGTATCCTTGGCTGTAACTCACTGCGTTCTAACAGCCAATGGATAACTGCCTGTTAAATCAACAGGCGGGCTATCAGTAAGTATACAGCCCAGTATAGTCGGCAGTATAATCACATGACAAATCAACTGCCGACTATATATTGGTCGTCTCTTCTTTTGCCTCAACTGTTGTATCTGCCTTGGGCGCCTGGGTCTGTGCCCGCTCGGCTTCTGCCTCGGCCGGACGGCCGGGCTGTCCGATAGGCAGGCCGGCCTGGACCTCTTCTATCTTGGGCAGGTCCTTGAGTGAGGAAAGCCCAAGCAGTTCCAGGAAATTATTGCTGGTGCCGTGGAGCAGGGGCCGGCCCGGGACCTCGGCCCGGCCCGTGATACGGATGAGTTTCTTCTCCATCAGGCCGCGGACAATGGCGCTGGAATCCACGCCCCGGATGGAATCAATCTCAGCACGGGTTATCGGCTGTTTGTAGGCGATGATGGAAAGCGTTTCCAGGGCCGCATTTGACAGAATCCCCTCGCTGCGCTTTTCGTGCAGTTTTTTCAGGTACGGATGGTATTCAGGCAGGGTCCTTATCTGGTAACCGCCCGCCACCTCGCTGATACTGAATGAATGCCCGTTGGACCTGTAGAGCGCATTGAGTTCGTCTATGCACTTCCTGACATTGGCCTGGGAAACCTTGTCGCCTATCACGTCCTTGATGCGGCTAAAAAGCAACGGCTTTTCAGAGGCGAATAACAGCGCCTCTACGATAGGTTTAAGATTATCCATATATCTATTCTTATCCTTTATACTTATCTATCCTGCCTGCAGCAGGCAGGCCGTCCGAGCCGCGCTTTCTTGCCCAGCAACGATTCTATTCTTAGCAACTGGTTATACTTGGCGACCCTGTCCGTGCGCGATGCCGAGCCGGTCTTTATCATCCCGGCATTGGTGGCCACGGCCAGGTCAGCGATAAAGGCGTCCTCGGTCTCGCCGGAACGGTGCGAAATCATCGCGCCGTATCTGTTCTTCCGGGCCATCTCTATGGTGGCGAGCGTCTCGGTCAGGGTCCCAATCTGGTTCAACTTAATCAGGATGGCGTTGGCCGCGCCATTTTCTATGCCCTGTTTTAAGCGCACCGGATTGGTTACAAAGACATCGTCTCCGACAATCTGTATCCTCTTGCCGAGTGTCTTGGTCAGGAGCGTCCAGCCATCCCAGTCGTCCTGGGCCATTCCGTCTTCAATGGAGATAATCGGATACTGCTCGGCCCATTTCTTATATAACTCAACAATCTGTCCGGATGAATACGGCTTTTTAGATGATTTTCTGAATATGTATTTACCCTCTCCGCCAGAGGCGCCTGCCCGTCCGTCAGGCGGGGATCCGCCTTCGGCGGAAAAGAATTCGCTGGCCGCGGCGTCAATGGCCAACGCCACGTCCTGGCCCGGCTTGTAGCCGGCCTTTTCTATGGCCTTGAGGATGACCTCAAAGGCCTGTTCGTTGGTCTTGAGGTTTGGGGCAAATCCGCCCTCGTCACCCACGCCGGTGGATGAACCCATACCCTTGAGGACCTTCTTAAGGTTGTGGAATACCTCCACACCCATCCTCAGCGCCTCTGAGAACCTGTCCGCGCCGATGGGCACAATAATAAATTCCTGGATATCAAGGTTGTTATCGGCGTGCGCGCCGCCGTTGAGGATATTCATAAAAGGCACTGGCAGGGTCACGGCCTTGGTGCCGCCCAAATGGTAATAAAGCGGGACGCCGCGGGCATTGGCCGAGGCGCGTGCATAGGCCATGGAGACCGCAACCGTGGCATTGGCGCCCAGCCGTCCCTTGTTCGGCGTGCCGTCCAGGTCAATCATCATCTTGTCAATCACCTGCTGTTTCAGGAGCGGCTTGCCTTTCAAGGTCGGGCCGATGATGTTGTTGATGTTGCCAACCACGGTCCGGACGCCCCTTCCCAGGTAACGTTTGGTCTCTCCATCGCGCAGTTCCAGTGCCTCGTGCTCGCCGGTTGAGGCGCCCGAAGGCGCGGCCGCCCGTCCCAGGACGCCGTTCGTCAGTAGCACATCCGCCTCTACGGTCGGATTGCCGCGCGAGTCCAGGATTTCCCGGCCATAAACACAACTTATCTTGGTCATAGGCAATTATCCCTCCATAGCGCTGAAGGGTATAAGCGCTTGTCCGGCATTATATAATAAGCGTATACCCTGTCAAATTTTATGGTAGAATAATACCGTGCTCATCTTCGTGTTCACTTTGTGCCCTTTGTGGTTAGATTTGACTGGGGAATGCTTTTAATAATCCGGACTGGATTTCAGCCAGGGTGAATTCATCCATACCCTTTGGTCTGACGCCGACAACCAGGTCAAGCCCTTTGGGCAGATGGTGCTTATTGAGCCGGAATGCCTCGCGCACCAGCCGCTTGATGCGGTTGCGGGTGACGGACTTGGGAAACGACTTCTTACTGACCGCAATGCCCAGGCGGGAAAACCTGAGGTTATTGGGAAGCGAGCGGACGGCCAGGCAGCCGGATTTTCTAACCGCGCCTTTCCTGTAAATGTGGTCAAAATCCCTGGCGCTGGTGATGCGCTCTTTTCTGGACAATCCGAATTGCTTCATTTACAAACCTGTAGTGCGTGTCATTCTCGCGAAAGCGCTCGCATCGGCCGGCGCCCGCTCCGCCGAGGCGAGAAGCCGGCGGGGGAACCCAGATTAATTCGTTCAATCCTGTTGTTATTTCTTATAATTCCCTGACACGCCGACCACCCGGGCCCCGCCTTCCTTGAGGTATTCCAGCATCTTCTTGACCTCGCCCTTCTCGCCCTCAATCTCCAGGACAAACCAGGTTGAGGTGTCGGTCAGGGACCCTTCAAGAATATTGACGGTAACATTATAATCCCGGGCAATCTGCCAGAGGGTCGGCTGTTGGCGCTGCTGCTCCGAGAACAAGACTTTGACGGTTTGCTTGACCTTGATTTTGTTGCCCAGGAAAGCAACCAGGTTCTTCAGGCGGCCGATGGATTCCTTGGTCATTGCGGTAAACTGCACGCCCACGATATTATTGCCGTCGTAACGTGGCGAAGGCCTCACCCAGGCCACGCGTCCGTCCGCCCGTAAGGGCTCGGCTCCTAACATCGGAATACCCACGGTAAAGGTGAGTTTATCGTCCCTGACCAGGGTATCCGCGGTCAGGAATCTCATCCCGCGCATACTGATATTGAGGATGGGATACTGGTCGGACGAGCCCTTGAAGATGGCGAACAACCCGCCGCCTGACTCCTTATACTGGACCATAGCGCCTTTGATGGCTATTCTTGTATCTTTTCTCTTATCTGAATCTGACATATCTGGCTTTCTCCTTATAAAATTTGCAGGTTATTATTATATGATAAAACCATTTATTCCGGTGGTCAAGAAAATATATTATTATAATTTTTTCCAGATGGACTGGAGGAGTTTGTCCAGCCCGGAATGGGTCACCGCTGAAATCGGGATGACTGTTTTGCGTAACCTGGCCTTGTATTTCAGGAAATTCTTCTTTGCCTCTGGCAGGTCCATCTTGGTGGCCACAATAATCTCCGGCTTCTTAGCCAGGGTCTTGCTGTAGAGCGCCAGTTCCCGGCGAATCTTCCGATATAGTGTTGGAATGGTTTCTTTCGCGCTGAACCCAGCCCTTTCTGCCTCGTTCTTAATACCGCCTGTAGAATATTTGTCTTTGGCATAACTTTTGGAATAATCGGCGCTGAGTGGAAAGGGCTGGGTGAAATCAATCAAGTGCAGGATTATCCTGGTACGCTCTATATGCTTAAGGAATTTGTCGCCCAGTCCCTTGCCCTTATGCGCGCCCTCAATCAGGCCCGGCAAATCCGCCATTGTGAATGTCTTGTATTCAGGCCCTTTGACCACGCCCAAACAGGGCTCTAATGTTGTGAACGGGTAATCAGCCACCTTGGGGTGGGCATCAGAGACAACATTAATAAGAGTGGATTTGCCGGCATTGGGCAGGCCGACCAGTCCGACGTCCGCAATGAGTTTGAGTTCCAGATAGAGATGATGTTCTTCCCCGGGCACGCCCTTTTCATACTTGAGCGGGGTTTGGTTAATCGGAGTGGCAAAGGTGCTGTTGCCCCGGCCGCCCTTGCCGCCATTGGCGATAATCACAAAATCATCATTGCCCTTAAGGTCTTTAATGATATTATTATTAGTTTTATCCCTGACAATCGTGCCGGTCGGGACATTGATGACCAAATCCCGGCCGCCCTTGCCAAAGCACCTGTTCCCTGAGCCCGGATTGCCGTTCTCGGCCACGAACCTGGTCTGGTGAATCAGGTGATTGAGGGTGTTGTAATGATGGCTGGCCCGGATGATGACATCGCCGCCCTTGCCGCCGTTGCCGCCGTCCGGCCCGCCTTTGGGCGCGAACTTCTCACGGCGGAAACTCACCGCGCCGTTGCCCCCATCGCCGGCTTTTACATATATTACTGCTTCGTCTTTAAACATAAAATATATGTAATTATTATCCCCTAACTTTTCTACTAAAATGAGTTAAGAAATGCGGGCTTACTTATTCTGCACGGCATCGCTAAGCACCTTGACGCTGATAAGATTACCAAGAACCGGCGAGACATAGTCCCTCAAGTACCGAGCCACGTCGGCAATGGGCTTGGACGAGACGTATATGATATCGCGCGGATAAACCACTATATTATGGCGCAGGTTGCCGTTAAGTATTTCGTTTACATCCAAAAGAATCACCTCTGATTTCTCATTCCCCTCTTTTAATTCGCCCCTGATAACCAGGGCGTTGCCTTTGCTGGCGTCCCTGGTCAGGCCACCGGCCTCGGCAATCATATCCAGGAACGACGCCTTGCCGAAGAACTTATAGACGCCGGGCTTGCCAACCTCGCCCAGGATAATCACCTTCTCGCCTGCGAACTCCTTGACCGTAACCGAAACCTGGGGAGCCACCACATATTCGGCCAGTTTCCTGGTCACCTCATTGTCTATCTCGGTCAGGGTTCGGCCCTGGGCTTCAATATCGCCGATAAGAGGGAACGAGAGTTTGCCGTCCGGACGGACAATGATGTCGCGGGTCAGGTCCGTATGTTGCCAGACGAATATCTCCAACTTGTCGCCCACGATTACCTTGTAATCAACCGGCTTGAGTTGCTCAGGGTCAAGAGCCGAAGGCCGGATGGTCGGCGGCTGGACATCCGGACCTCCGCCGCATCCGGGAAGAAAGAATCCGGCCAATAACAGCAACGCCACGGCATATTTCATAATTCTTTACTCTGAACAGTATTTATTATATTATCGTCATTTTAGGCGTGTAAATCTACTTAAAATCATTATATGGAACTTATCCATCGCGTGTATAACACTGTCAGGGAATACGGATTATTCCGGCCCGGACAGACCATCATCATCGGCCTGTCCGGCGGACCCGACTCCGTTACCCTGACTGATATCCTGTGGCGGATAAACAAGCATTTCAAAACGGGCTGGCGGCTGGTTATTGCCCATCTCAACCACCAGATGCGCGGACGAAAGTCAGACCGGGATGAGGCATTTGCCAGGAAGATGGCAGGCAAGTTGGATATCCCCATTTATGTGAACCGCAAAAACATCATACAACTAAGCAAACGTCACAAGCAGTCCCTGGAGGAAACCGCCCGCTACGAGCGCTACCGCTTCTTTGAGAAATTTGCCAAACGGCTCGGATGCAATAGGAGGAAACAACCCATTTCCATTGGTGTTGGGCATAACCTTGACGACAACGCCGAGACGGTTCTGTTCCGGATTATCCGGGGCACCGGCCTAAAAGGCCTGAGAGGCATCATACCCAAGCGCAAACTATCTCACGGCTCTGCAATTGAACTGGTCAGACCGCTTATCTTTACGCCGAGGCAGGAAATCATCGTTTATCTCAAGAGCCAGAAACTGCCCTATTGCACTGACCACACCAATAAGGACCAGAAAATGCTCCGCAATCGCATCAGGCACGAACTATTGCCGCTACTCAAAAAATACAACCCGGCCATCTCACAACACTTGGTTCAATTATCCGAGACCGCCTCAGCGCATTACGACTATCTGGACAAAATCGTACAGGCAAAGATACCCCGCAAGGCAAACACGCTCATTATTAAGAAGATAAAAAAAGAGTATCCAATAATCCAGGCGGAAATGCTCACCAAGACGCTTGAAAATATCGAAGGCACCAGGGCATTGACGTATAACCACTACCAGGCGCTGTTAAAACTGATTAATTCACACAAACCCGGAGGCGAAATCCACCTGCCGGACAATATCATCGCCAGAATCAGAAACGGCAAACTCATAATTAAGCGTTTTAATAATAGACGAAACTGATTTATCTCATATAATGCTTATTTTAGTAACTATCATAGAAAGGAAATGTTATGGCAAAGATATCATCCCCGACCAAACGTTCCATGAAATCGGAACAAACCGGAGCCCCAACCCCTGATGCCATCCAGAAGATGCTTAACAAGGCAAAACAACCATCAGCCGATGCGATGATGATGCATCCATTCTATAAGGGCAAGATCGAGATAGTGCCCAAGAGCTGCATCCGCGACTATGACGACTTCGCCATCTGGTACACGCCCGGCGTGGCCGCGCCCTGCAAGGATATCCAAGCCAATCCGGAAAAGGTCTTTGAACACACCAACAAATGGAATACGGTCGCAGTCATCACGGACGGCACGCGCGTCCTGGGCCTGGGCGACATCGGTCCGCATGCGGCCATTCCGGTTATGGAAGGCAAGGGCATGCTCTTCAAATACCTGGGCGGCGTGGACGCCTTCCCCATCTGCCTGAACACCAAAGACCCAGACGAATTCATCCGGACTGTCAAACTACTGGAACCGGTCTTCGGCGGCATCAACCTGGAAGACATCGCCCAGCCCAAGTGTTTCAGGATTCTTGATACCCTGCGCAAGGAAATGCCCATCCCGGTCTGGCACGACGACCAGCAAGGCACCGCGGCCGTGACTCTGGCCGGGCTGATTAATGCGGTAAAAATCCAGGGCAAGAAACTATCCGAGGTAAAAATCGCCATGGTCGGCGCTGGCGCGGCCAATATCTGCATCGCCCGGATGATTATCAAGGCCGGCGTTAACCCTAAGAAAATCATTATGGTGGACACCAAAGGCACCCTGCACCGCGACCGCAAGGACCTTGAGTCCGGTCACCCGGAGAAATGGGAGATGTGCCTCAAGAGCAATGTTGACAACGTCAAAGGCGATATCCCGGACGCGATGAAAGGCGCCGAGGTACTGCTGGCCCTGTCCCAGCCCGGGCCTGATACAATTAAGAAGGAATGGATAAAACTGATGGCGCCCAAGCCCATCGTATTCGTTTGCGCCAATCCGGTGCCGGAAATCTGGCCTTGGGAGGCCAAGGAGGCCGGGGCCGATATCGTGGCTACCGGCCGTTCCGACTTCCCGAACCAGGTCAATAACTCGCTCGGATTCCCGGCTATCTTCCGGGGCGCGCTGGATGTCCGGGCCAAGACCATTACGGACGAGATGTGCATCGCCTCGGCTGAGGCGCTGGCCAAATACGCCGAGAAAAAAGGGCTGTCCAAGGAACACCTGATTCCGACCATGAGCGACTGGCAGGTCTATCCGGAAGAGGCCGCGGCCGTGGGAAGGAAGGCCATAGAGCAGGACGTGGCGCGCCTGACTTTGACCGCGGACCAACTGCGCGAGAACGCCAAGAGGATGATCCAGCGGGCCATCAAGACGACCAAACTGATGATGGAGAAAAAGATTATTGCGTTGCCTAAATAAATTTATTGACAGAATT
>JBFMDM010000047.1:0-15030 GCA_040753835.1 Planctomycetota bacterium | reverse complement strand
CTTGTGTGGCGGGGGGCAAGCATTTGTGTTGTGGGGGTTACGCGCTTATGTTGCAGAGGTTAAGCGCCTGTGTTGCAGGGGTCAAGTACTTGTGTTCAGGGGGGCAAGTATCTGTGTCGCAGGGGATAAGCGCCCGTGTTGCAGGGGTTAAGCGCCTGTATTATAGGGGGCAAGCATCCGCATTCCAGACCGGGAGTATTTGACGTATAGACCGGAAGCGTGCGCCAGGCAGACGGGGAGCCGTTGGCGTATAAATGGCAAGCATACGCCGAGTAGTGGGGATTTACCACCCTACTCCCCACCCCCTACTACCCTACCTACCCCCTCCTGACGAGATTCCGTCAGATGGGTTTTGTTACGAAAAGGTAACACTTGTTACGCAAATTACACAAAAATGTGTAATTTTGGTAACATCGTTACGAAAAGGTAACACGGGTTTTGGGAGAAAATGGCAAAAATCGTCCAAAATCGTGTCCGCAGATGCACGCAGATAAACGCTGATTTTTAGGATAATATATTATTATATAATGAGTTATATCAAATCTGCTCCCATCTGCGTTTATCTGTGGTTGCAGTTTTTGGGCTAAAGTGGCATAGGAATTGCTATAAATACAGTAGACAATTAAATAAGGTGATAAGATGATAAGGAAAACGGGGTTTTATCCCTACTTATAAACTTATCATCGTATCAATTTGATAACCCGCCTACGCCAAGAGCTTCGGCGGGTCTAACTGGCTGCCCTCCAAAGGCGGGTCCGCCTATGGCGGATAACTTGCTTCGGTTTAACAGCCAGTAAGAGGAGGTTTTTATGAATAAAAGCATTCGTCATTGGGCATTAGGCATTCGGCATTTGCTTGACGCTATACGCTCTATGTTCGGAGTTTACCCCGCATTTAGATATATTTGCGGGGCCCTACTCTTCCTCTGGCTCTCTACCCCGGCCCTGACCCAGACCCCGCCGTATAACACCTGGACGCAAAGCACCCAGCCAGAGTTCCAGACCGCGGGCTACTCGGCAAATAACGTAAGTATCAACACCGCGGACGGCAACGGCTCTTTGACCATCCCGGTCGCCAGCAGTAATTCGGCGTCCTATACTGCGCTTCAGTCAATGCCGTCCTTGGGCAGTTATGCCGGTAGTTCTGCCATTATAAATGGCGGCGGTGGTGGCAAGGCCCTCTGTGCCACCTCCACCCATATCTATGCCTTTTTCGGCGATGGTAATACCGCCTTCAGCCGCTATGAGATTGCCAGTGGCAACTGGGAGACCAGGAATGTCACGCCTTGGGCACAGAGTTACGGCGCCTCTATGGCTTGGGACGGCGCTGATTCTATCTATGCGGTAGGCGGCGGTAATACCACTAACTTTGCCAGATATTCCATCGCAGGCAATAACTGGACAGGCCTGGCAGCCGTGCCATTTGCTGTTGTAAATGGCGGCCAGACCTTAGCCCGGGTCGGCAGCCGTATCTACTGCATCCAGGGCGGGCAATGGGCCGGTACCACTACCTATGGCGGATTTGAGGCATACGACACCTCCACGAGTAGTTGGACCACGGGTCTGACCGACCAGGCAATGGGCCAGGGCGCATCCATCGCCTGGGGCGGCTCAGGCGTGGGTACTGATTATATCTACCTGTCTTACGGACACGGCGGCTCGGGCGGCTGGTGCTACAGATATTCTATCTCAGGCAACTCCTGGGCCGGAATGGCCAGCCCGATTACCACCGCGCCTTACGACGGTTCTTCAATGTGTTTGGATACCATTAACAACCGTATCTATCTGGTGCACGGTAACAACTCAGCCACCTTTACCTATGGCCAGGTCAATGGGGATGGGAGTGTAACCTGGAACAACCGGACCGGCCTGCCCCGTCAAGTTGGCTGCCCGTACGGCTGGTCATCCCGCGGCTCGGGCGGTCTTGCCTATCCGGGCTCCGGCAACTATATCTATTGCCTCAACGGCACCTCATCTACGAATAATGTGGCTTATGACGGCAGTAACTACTATGCCAACGCCCATTTTTATCGGTTTGATATGACTGCGAACAGTTGGAGCACCCTGACGCCTATCAGCCTAAATGTGGCTACCTATTCCGGCTCGTCAGCGACCTGGGACCGGGGTGATTCTATCTATGTCCTGCGCGGCAATCTCTCCCAGGATTTCTTCAGGTATTCCATTCGTAATGCGACCTGGGAGCGTCTGGCATACACGCCTGAGGCGGTGTATAACGGGGCAGACCTGGCGTATGCGGGCGATACCCCGGGCGCTGATTATGTCTATTGCATCCGCGGCTGGCAGACCAACAACTTCTGGAGATACAGAATCAGCACCAATACATGGGAATGGGTGACTCCCCAGCCCGGGGGAAATACAGGCGAGACGACCTGGCGTAACTATGGCGGCGGCTCGTTGTGTTATGCCCGGACACCTTCAGGCGACCAACGGCTCTATGTCCTGCAGGGATACAATGGCGGCGGGTTCTGGTATTATTCCCTTGGCTCCGGCACCTGGACCTACCCCAACAACTTTCCTGAAGGCAATATGTCGCAATCGTCTCTGGTCTGGTCAGGACCGGGCGGGGCAAATTCCCAATACCTCTGGGCAACCTGCAGAAATGACCCGGCTGGTTGGAATGCTGTCTACGCCAACCTGTATAGATATGATATGTCAGCCGGGACATGGTCGGCACCGCTGGCTCAATCATCAAACGCCTATAACGCGAGTTGGTATTATGGCTGGCTTGTGAATAGTCATCTTGCTTGGACTGGCGGTAACTATATCTACCGCCTCGGCGGTTGTATGTATGATAATAATAGCGGCGCTTGGGCTTATACCAACTGGTTGGAACGTTACAGTATCTCGGGCAATAGTTGGTCAACACTGACCGTGACGCCGGTTACCCAGGGGTTTGGCTCGTGGATGGTCTATGGAGGCGATAATAATATCTTCGGTATGCTGGCGAATTCGGGAACCGACCTGTATCAGGTCAAGGTCTCCACAGACCAGGTCAACAATGGGATTTACACCTCAGCCACCCTGGATATGGGTTCATTGTGCAACCTGCGGCAACTGGAGTTCACGGGTGTGGTGCCGGTTGCCTGCGGTCCGAATGCCCTTCGGTTCCAGATTGCCACGAATAACGACAATGCGACATGGAACTATATCGGACCGGACGGGACGAATACGACATATTATACGATTTCCGGCAGTGACATCTCCAGCCAGCATTATGGGAAACGTTATCTGAGATACCGGCTCTATTTAGGCACGGTGGATGTCAATACCGTGCCGAGGTGTGACAGCGTGACCGTCACCTATTATCCGGGCGCCGCGAGCGGTTACACGTCTATTAGCACTTCCACCTGGGACGACCCGTCTGCCTGGTCTCCGGCCGGCATACCGGGACCTGGTGATAATGTCACCATAAATTCCAATATGAGCATCAGACGTGCGGCATACTGCGGTGACCTGACCGTCAACAGCGGGTTCACCCTGACGTTTGATAACGTGGATAATGGTGCCAGGTTGACGGTCTCCAACGGTGCGGTGATTCGGAATAACGGCACGGTGACCATTGCCAATGCCACGACCAATGCCGCGGTGATAGAATCTCCGGAGGGGGGGTTGGCCACCTTCAGCGGTAATGCCCTGAATCTCTCTGCACTTACCGGACAGAACATCAATTTAGGCAATATCATCTATGAGCCGGTCTTTACCACCTATCAGAACACGGTGGGCATAATCGGGGTGGTCCGGGTCGGCGCGGCAACGGTCTCAACCGGCGGGCGGGTCAATATCCAGACCGATAATGCCTCGCTCTCGGTCCGGGACGGGAATCTGACCATCTCAGGCGTCCTGCGGATGGGAACGCCTGGCGCCAATACCCGTCTGGTCATAGACCACGGCTCGGCAATGCAATACGGCATAATTATCCCGCCTGAGGGCAAACTCATCGCCCAAGGCACATCGGTTACCAATCCGGACTGTTACATAGAGACGCTGTCAGACAATTTGCCTACCTGGATATTATTCCAGGGGATTAATGGCGGGGACGGCTCGGCTGGGTTCCTCCAGTTCTGCACCCTGAGTAATATAGGCAACCGTGGCTCGGGTCAGCGCGGGGTCATCACCCAGTATGTGGACGGCTCTATTGCTGACCTGACTACAGCCGAGAATGCCGCAACGACCGAGGGGTTCACGATGGACGGCTGTCGGCTCACTAATGCCGCATTCGGTCTGGCTCTGGGTTTTTCCAGCGCCACCACGCCATCAACCGTATATCCCTCTACGGGAAACCGGGTGAGTAATAACACCATCAGCGGCTTGGGCGGAAGCATCTCAGAGCCCGGGTACGGTATAGAGATTTTACTAAACAATGCCGTGGTAACGCATACGGTCACCGGCAATACGGTTGACAACTATTACAGCGGGGTTCGGTGGGTGAATCTGGGCTCGGGCTCAGCCGTTACATTTGATACCAATACCAGAGTGGTCAGTAACACCCTTTATAACTGCACCTATGGGATGAATGTGAGAAGGGTGTGCGGGCTGATTGCCGATTGCGCCTTTGGGCCGAACACCACGGCAGACCTCTGGTTTGACCAGGGGTTTTCGTCTATAATCCGCGCCCTGAACTGCTCTTTTGGCTCAACCACCGAGGTGGGCGGAATCAATGATACGACCAGCGGTTATGCGTCATTCCTATGGTCTCAGAGGCACGATGCCACCCCGGGCCTGACCCGCCTCTGGGGCTCTGTTGACCCGCAATACTGGACCGGCAACTGGGTCTTCAGGTATGATACGCAGTTATATCCGGCCGGGACCGGCGGCGTGACCAATGCCTCAGGCGACGCCAACATCCAGAAGGTCATAGAGTTCGGCGGCTGTGATATTTCTGAGAATGTTAACAGCATACCGATTACCGGCACCAACTTTTACGCCCGAAATGCCGCTGGTATTATGGAGATGGTGGGAACTGCGACCTATCCGGTAATTTTAAGACCGCTTGGCTCAATCTGGTACGGGTTTTATATCAATGGCACATCAGGTAACCAGCCGACTGTCACTGCCACATATTATGATGTTTCAGGGCTATATACCAACGGATTTTACATCGGTCAATTTGTCTGGATGAATAGTGTTTCCAGCGGAACCTTCAGAGCCAATGTTTCCACGGGCAGGCACCTGAATATGCGACTCTTGGGCACCCGGACTATCTCCAATTGCTCCTTTGACTCCTCCACGACCTATGACGTGACTTATGCCGTAGGCGCGGCAAACACCCTGACGATGAGCAACTGCTCGCGTCAGAGGTCAAGCGACGAGGGGGTCTCCGGCAGTATCGTCTGGACCGGCGGCGGGGGCGCCGGCTATACCCATATCTCCATCGCCTCAGGTCTCTGGTCTGCCACGACCACCTGGGACGCCGGCACAGTGCCAACCATCAGCAGTATCGTGGCGATTACCGGCACGAACGTGGTGACCGTGGATTCATCCATAATAGGCAGTATCTCTGCCCGGAGCATAGAAATCAGGCCGACCGCGACCCTGACTATAGATACCAGCAGTTGGTCTCCGTTGGACGTGGTCATAGACAACGGCGGTTTTATCAACAACAGCGGAATCATCAATTTCACGATTTCATCAGGAGGCGATGTCAGGTTCAGACGTCTGAATGTCGGCGGAGCGGTCTGGACCTTCCGCGGCGCCAGCCCGAACTGGGATAATGCCTCCTATATTTACCTGGGCGGCTGTGACTGGCAGACCAACCTTGCCACCTCAGCCAGCACGGCAAATAACATCACCCTGGAGGACAGCATAGAGACCCGCGGCTTTGCCATCCAGGCCGCTGGACAGGTCTTCCTGAACCCGGGCATAAGATGGACGGCACGGGGCAATGTGACCCTATCTAATGCCTATCTGACCTTTTATGATGGCTCAATATTTGAGATTCTCTCGCCGAGTCCGGGTGATTACGGGCTGACCATATCCAGTGGCGGTAATTTCCAGGCCATTGGCATTGCCGCATCAAGGGTGACCATTCGTTCATCAGCCCAGGGCGCGCCCGGTTATATCGTCCTCGGCGGCAATTCCTCAAACCGATTTGACTACTGCGACATCACCAATTTCGGATACGCCCAGTCCGGCAATCCCGCCACTGATACCAGATACGGCATCTGCCTGGACGGGCTGAACGGAACAGGTGTAGCCGGCGCCTGGTTCACCAACTGCAATATCTATAACAATTACGTCGGGCTGTTCTTCAAGAACGCCTCCAACAACACTGCCGCGGACCTGACCGAGGGCGTGATTACCTGCAACATCTACTCCAACCTCTATGCAGGAGTGATGTTATACGGCTCCAACAATAACCTGATTTATAATTGTAATATCTATGATAATATAAACGGCTTGGCGCTGTCAGACGGCGCCGGCGCTACCAGCGCGGATATCGTCCAGAACAGCGTCTTCGGCACGCCGACTGACAACTCGTATGACATCAATTTCGTGATGACGCCGAACGCATCGTCGGCCGTGATTCTGCGCAACTGCCAGCAGAACAGTGCGGTGCCGTTATACTGGAGCCAGACCTCGCCCGGCGCTAATTCTTATATCCTGCACCAGCGGTATAATAATACCGCGGGCTTAAGCCGCATCTGGGGCGGTTATGTCTTTAACCCGGCGCATTTCCCGAATGGCCTCCAGTATTCCCAGCAGACCTTTACCGGCGCCAACGACGTCAACACCCAGAAGCGGATAGAGTTCGTCTCAGGCGGGACCCGGACGACCGTGCCGTCTAACTTGAACTTCGGATTCAGCCGGTGGCGGATTCCATCGGGCCAGACCCTGAACGTGACCGGCACCTCTTCTGCGCCGGTCCGGTTCTACGCCTCTGGCACGAGCAGATTTGACTTCATCGCCGAGAACGGCTCTGGTTTCAACGCCAACTACTTTGAGTTCTATAACACGGCCTACCAAGGGGTGCAGATTCAGACCCCGGCCCCGAATTTCTCCTTGCAGAATGGTTCTTTGACCACAGACGGCTCCATCCCGTCATCGTCATTGCTGAATATCTCCAATACGGCCTTTGCCGGACCTGAGGTGATTACCGCGGTTGCCTTTGACAACTCCACGACATACGACGTGACGGTGAATATCGCAGGCGGCGTGGTAACAATGACCAACTGCGCCAATGACTATCCCAATACCAAGGACCAGGAGACCTCAGGCACGGTGGAATGGCCTGTCGGCACGATTCAGTCCGCAACCAGCGGTGACTGGAATACACCAGCCACCTGGGTGGGCAACGTGGTGCCCTCCGTGGCGGACAGCGTCCTGATAAATACAGGGAATGTGGTTACGGTTACATCAAACGGCTGGGCAGGCGGAATCACGGTCTCATCAAACGCGGGTCTGGTGCTTTCAGGCGCGACCTTACGTATTCGTCAGAACGACGGCTTTATTATCAATAACGGTGGTATTACCGTTACCGCCAACTCAACACTCAACAGCGCCTTGGCCGGCGAGTTGTTCAGATTCACCGGAGCGGACATCGTAAAGAATGCCAACCTGACAATGGGCGGGATGGATTACCGGACCGCAATGACGGTGCCGAACGGGGTGACCCTGACCTTTAATGACAGTATGTCCACCACCGCAGTAGCGGTAAACGGGGGCGGAACGCTCCTGCACCAGACCGCAGAGAGGGAATGGCAGGTGAGCGGTGACGTGGCTGTCAACGGGACCGTGCGCTTAGGCGCCAATACCACGACCTCCATATTCTGTCCAACATCAGCCGGGCAGTTCGGCATCACGGTTGAGCCGACCGGCTATTTTGAGATGCTCGGGACATCGGTCTCCAGTCCTGACTGCGTCCTGAGGGCAAATCCCAATATTGACCTGAACTACTATAATCCCTATCTCTATATCAAGGACGGGGCCGAGGCATTAATCAGGAATGCAACCATCAGACGGCTCGGCACCGGGACACTCGTGAATAGATGGGGCGTGTATGGCGAGAACCTGGACTATAATCCCGGCACCGAGGGACTGACCATAGAAAATTCTCTTATTGAACGGTGCTTTGCGGCCATCTCACTGAGCAACAGCACGGGCAACCGGATTACGGGCAATACCCTGTCCAATAATACAGGAGGTATCTACCTGTCCGGCAGTGCCACCAGTAATAACGACATAAGCAATAATTTTGTCTCCAGTATCGGCGCCGGCAATACCACGGCCTCATTATATCTCCTGAATGTCAATAACCAGACCTTTACAGGCAACTCATTTTCAGGCAGTAACGGCTACTACGGGATTTATGCCAATAATTCCACGAACAACATCATTGTAGATACCAACAGCAACTATATAGGGTTGAGCGGTCCGGTGAATCTGGTCTGCCGTAATTGTAATCTGAAGGCATTCGGCGCGGTGACCAGCGAGGTGGACAGCAGTTCAGTGGGCGCCAACAGTTCCATCGTCTCATACAGGCATGATAACTCGCTGGGCGATATCTATGTCTGGGGCGACTGGGTCCTGCCGGCCGGCGTGACCCGGTTTAATTATGCGGACGAGAGTTATCCGTCCGCGGGTAATACCGATACCCGTAAACTGGTATTCTTAAGGGGCTGTGCGGCCGGATTTAACAACGGCTATTCGCGTATCACCGTGCCGGCGAGTGCGACGATGGAGGCAATCGGCGGCGGCGCCACCAATCTGACCACCTGGTTCCAGCCCGAGACCGGCAGATACTGGAACCTGGTGGTCCAGGGCACGCTCAATATCAATTGGGCGCAGTTTAACAATATGAGTTGGAACACCCAGCCCAATGCCTTTGACGTCCAGCCCGGGGCATTTGTCGCCTCGCTTAATAATTGCACCTTTATTAATTCCAACGCCAGTGCAGGCCTGTCCCAGATAAGGATAAGAAACGGACAGACCCTGACAATGGACGGCTGCCGGTTTACATCAACCAATCCGAAGATAGACGTCCGGGCTGATTGGGACGGGGCAAATCCGACCATTGTCCGGCTGACCAACTACAGCCGTGTCTCAGGGACCACCCAATTCGGCGGGACCAGGGACGACGAACTCAACGGCTCGCAGGTCCTCTGGGCCGCTAATATCGGTCTGACCAACTGGCAGAACCTCGTGCCGGCAACCATATATCAGGGCGATTCCAACGTCCCTATGGCTTCATTCAATTTAGGTCCGCAATCACCCAATGTCAACGCACCGGAAGGTATTGTTAACCGCATGGTCGTAAGGCGGCTCGGGACCGGGCTAGACAACGACATCTCTGCAGTCAAGGTCTATCGCGATAACGGAGACAGCGTCTTTAATCCGACCGCGGATACCCTTATCTCCAGCGGGGTGGTTACGCCGTCCTCTAATGTTGCGGATGTTACCCTGACCAACCCTCAGGTGATTACGGGTAACCTGTTCTATGTGGCGATGGACATCTCGCCCTTGGCAACGGTGGGCAATGAGGTGGGCGCCGGACTGGATAACAATACCTCAGTGGGCGTGATTCTCCCGCACAGCGTCATTATCACCGGATTCCCCTTTGCCACCACGACCACGGCAATCTCTACCGCGCCTTACCGGGTGGACGCACAGGTCAGGGTCTCCACGGACGCTTCGTATCTGGGCGACAATGTCTATAACACCACGGCCGAGAACCAGACCCGGAGCCGTAATATTGCCGACCTGGCTACTATTACATATCACATCAGAATTCAGAATGACTCTACGACAAACAGCGATAGATTTACGGTAACCGGCACAGGTGCAAGCGCTAACTGGGTGGTGAGTTATTATGATGCGGCTACAGGCGGGAACGAGATAACCGCTCTGATAACCGGCTCTGGCTATGGTCCGGGTAGTTCACCGGCATTCCCGTTGTTGACTACCGGCGCCTCCACGACCATCAGGGCAGAGGTAACCGCAAATAGTGCAGGTGTAGGCGCTCAGCAGATTATTAACATAAGATGCTTCTCTGACACGGCCACGACCGACTGGGTCAGAGCCCGGACCACGGTCTATGCCAACCAGCCGGATAATATGGTCAGTTTGTCTGCTGGACTGCAGGACTCCCTTTGGACTGGCTATGATGTCTATAGCCCGGCCAACCAGCAGATAAGCGGCACGGTCAATGCGGGTTCCTGGGTGACCTATTATATCAGGGTGCAGAACGACGGACCGTCCACGGATTCATTCTCGGTCACGGCTACTCCGGCGCCGGCCAACTGGATTGTCAGTTATTACAACGACTCAACCGATATCACCTCGGACATCACATCAGGCGGATATACCAGCGGCGTGACCAATCTTACTGCTGAGCAGGTGGTCAACCTGCGGGTGGAAATCAACCCGGCCATTACGGTCGCAGGCAGTTCAGTAATAAACCTCTACTGCTGGACCGGGTCGCTGACCGACCCGAGTCGGACCGATGAGAACCGGCTGACCACGACCGTGAATCTGAGCTATCGGCCGGACAGCAACATCCGGACGGCCGCGGGCTCGTTCAATCCGGGCTATGACGGATTATATGAAGGCCCGTCCAGCACCTCGCAGAGTTCCGCAGGCGGCGCTGAGGTCGGACAGGTTATTTCATATTATGTTCGCCTTGTTAACGGCGGCTCCGGCACAGAGGCATTCCGCTTCACCGGCACTGCCTCCGGCTCAGGCACCGGCGGCTCTTCCTGGACGGTTACCTACTATTATAATCCCAATAACCTTTCCGACCCGGACAGCAACCTGACACAGATACCGAATAACCAGATAACCGGTTCCGGCTGGGTCAGCCCGGCTGTGACGCCGACCGGCAATCTGGTTATCAGGATGGATGTGAGGCCGACAAGCGGCAATATCGGTGATACCTTCAGCGCTTATCTAACCGGTTATTCCACTGGCAACAGCGCCCTGGTTGATATGGTCCGGGCCGATTGCTCCATCGGCGCGATGGTCAGGGCCGACGCCCTCATCTCGCAGAGCGCCGGCAGCGGTTATATCGGCGACGGCCCAACTGTGGCTTATGAATATCCAGTCCCCAGCGCCTCACAGATTCTTACCAGATACCCGGCCATAAACCAGACCGTTACCTATTATATAAGGGTACAGAACGACGGCAATGCGGATGATAATTATACGGTGACCGGGACGGCCGGCGTAGGCGGGGACTGGACCGTGAGTTACTATGATGCGGCCAGCGGCGGGAACGAGATTAGTTCATCAGTTACCGGAGCCGGCTGGGTGCGGCCCGCGGCACTGTCCGCCACGTTATATTATACCATCAGGGTGGAAATTACACCGATAGGTAGCGGTCTGACACCGGGAACGACTCGCGACCATATCATTGCTGTTCGGTCAGTGGGTGACCAGACGAGACGGGATACGGTCAATGCCAGAGCCGTTATCCGTTCATACCAGCCCAATAACCTTATCAGAGTTCCTTCAGGCAGTTATGTCGGCACAGATATTAATGATAACGGTTCAGGCAATAATAATCAAGCGCAGAATGTGGACAGCAATTCATCAGTGCCGACATATTACACGGTTATCAGGCCGGTCACCTATTATATCCAGATTCGCAATGACGGCAATGACGCCAATTCATTCACCGTGACCGGAACCGCCTCAGGCGGCGGATGGACGATTACCTACTATACGATAACCAATACGAATATCACCAGCCAGGTGGTCGGCGCCGGATACACGATAAGCAACCTTTCGTCCGGCATCTCCAGGGAAATCTATGCGCTGATTGCGCCGACCCTCGGCCTGGACGCAGACAACGTCATTACCGCCTATGTCAGGGCCCGGTCAACCGTAAGCGGGCAGGAGAATGTGTCGGATACAGTCAGGGCTGTGACCACGGTCAACCGGCATTATTTCCCTGACCTGCATATTAAACGTTACCAGGACGCAACCGGGACATATACCGGATTGAATAATTATACGGAATCGGATGCAGAGGGCTGGCAGACCGTAACCACGCCGACCACCATTGCGGCCGGCCAGGTGGTCTCATATCACGTCAGGGTGGAAAACGACGGCAATTACAATTCAACCTATACTTTGACCGGCACAGCCGGGACCGGCGGCTGGACCGTATCATATTACGACAATCTGGACAATGACCGGACCGTGACATTCACAGGGACCGGATGGGTTACTCCGAGCATCATTACCAGCACTCCGATAACCATTACGGTGCGGATTACCCACGACGGCACGCCGGCGCCGGGCGTTACGGTGAACCATTATATCAGGGCAAGAAGCGCCGATTTAAGCAGTGAAAGGGATACGGTCAGGACCGCAACCATACCGTTAATAACTTATCAGGCCGACAACTGGGTCAAGCGGTTCAGCGACCCTGAGGGTGGTTATATCGGCAACGGTATCACCAACACAGACGGGACCAACCAGACCATAACCAATACGGTCAACAACAACGCGACCGTCTCGTATCACGTCCGCATCCAGAACGACGGCAATGTGAACGAGACCATCAGTATAACCGGCACGGGTGGCGGAAATGGCTGGACTGTTACATATTACAATGCGCCGAGCGGTGGGACTGACATCACGGCCCAGGTGTTATCAGGCGTGTATAGCCAGACCAACATAGCCCCGACTGTCAGTTACACCATTCGGATAGAGGTCTCAGCCGGCGACCGGACGGTTCTGGCGGGCAACAGCGTCCTGACCGCCACTGTCAGGGCCAAGCCGGTGGATACATCCGATACGGCCGCACAGGATGTCGTGCTGTGCGTTACCCAGGTGAATCCGGTTTATACGATGGACAATCTGGTGGCCGTTACTTCAACTTATTACGGCAATAACGTCTATAATGAGACAGGCAGCGGCCAGACCGATGTAACAAATACCGTTGCGGCTTTAAGCACCGTAACATATTCGGTCCAGATAGGTAATGACGGCAATATGAATACGCCAGTGACCGTAACGGCTTCCGCCTCGTCAGGCGGCTGGACCGTGACATACTATGACGGCCCCGATACGGCTTCGCCACAGATACCGTATAGTGAAATCACCGGCGCGGGCTGGCTGAGGGCAAGCGCTATCACGCCGGCCGGTCTCGGCTATATCACCGTGGAACTCACCCCGGGCGCAGGGGTCTTGGGCGGCGCCAGCGGCGAATATACCAATCTGATTCGTATCATATCCACGCTGAATCCAACAGTAAGCGACACGGTCAGGACCAGGTCGCAGACAAATACATATTACTCGGCCGATGCCGGCATCCGTAACCAGGGCGAGGCGGATATCATCGCCAATTACCTATCAATGTCAATTACCTCAACAGACGGGACCGGCCAGACCAAAAACCAGACCGCGCCCACCGGCAGTGTGGTTACCTATTATATCCGTTTGGAGAACGACAGCAATGTGAACGATACCTTCTCGGTTACCGGCACGGCCGGCGTGCCGTCCAACTGGATAGTTACATATTATGATGCGCCGAGCGGCGGGAATATCTGCAATGGTATAACGACTACCGGCTGGACCTGGGGACCGGTCTCGCCGACCGGCTATGATGCCACGGTTTCAAGGACCATCCGGGCTGAGATTTATGTCCAGACCGGCACCCAGGGCGCCTCATATACGATGATAGTTACCATCCGGAGTCAGGGCAGTGGCTGGAGCGCCCTGGATACGGTCAGGTCAGATACCACCTGTCTCAACTACAGGCCTGATTTATATGATAACGTCTCAGGTCTGGATACTGATAATTTCTATGCCGATATCACGCCTCCGCCCCAGACCATCCAGCAATATACCGATAATAATACCACGGTAACCTATTATATCCGGGTCAAGAACGACGGGCAGAATGACGCCTTCTCGCTGACCGCATCGGCCGCGGTGGCCAACTGGACCGTATCCTATTATGATGACACAAGCACAGACATCACCTTGGCGATGAGGAACGGGACATACAGCAGGGTTATAAACCAGTCCGTTTCGTATGATTATCGTATAGAAATAACGCCGGACGGGACAGTGCCTCTGTCCGGCACTCTTTCTGCATATTTATATGCCTATTCGGTGAATAATTTTGCCATATACGATGCGGTCAGGACCTATACCATCGTCCGTCTCTACCAGGCGGATAACTGGGTCAAACGGGGTAATGAACCGGATATCAATTATATCGGTGATAATATTACCAATACTGATGGGACCAATCAGACCGTAACAAGGAATGTCAATAACAACGCCCTGGTCTCATACTATGTCCGGATTCAGAATGACGGCAATGTGAACGAGACCATCACGGTAAGCGGTTCAGGCGGCGGAGGCGGATGGACCGTAACATATTATAATGTACCGACCGGGACAGATATAACCAATTTAGTGTTATCCGGCGCCTATAGCCAGACCGGCATAGCGCCGACAGTCAGTTACACCATCCGTATTGATGTCTTGGCCGGCGACAACAGTGTCCTGGCCGGCAACAACGTCCTGACCACCACGGTCAGGGCAAAGCCCCTGGATACCGCGGCTATAGCCAGCCAGGATGTTGCACTGTGCGTTACTCAGGTAAACCCGGATTATACGATTGACGGACTGGTGTCCACGCAGACCGACTATAACTCTTTTGCCGGCGATGGCACCTATAACCAAACCGGCGTGGGCCAGACCAGCGCCGTGGTGAGTATCCAGCCATTAAGCACTGTCACCTATTTAGTGCGTATAGAGAACGACGGGAATATGTCAACCCAGGTGACACTGACTGGTTTGCCATCTTCAGGCGGATGGACTGTAACCTATCGTGATGGCATAGATGTTACTGCGCCGGTTATTCCTTACGGTGACATTACAGGTCAGGGCTGGTTAAGGACCGGCAGTATTGCGGCCGGCGGCTCTGCCAATATCTGCGTGGAAATAAGCCCGGATGCTACGGTTGTCGGCGGAGCCCCGGGTGAATATACCAACTATGTACGGGTGATATCCAACCTTGATTCAACCATCAGTGATACTATCAGGACCAGGACAC